>DAHUXR010000045.1 GCA_027307045.1 Acidobacteriaceae bacterium | reverse complement strand
GGCCGGTGGCAAAGATCCCGCACAACTCGATGCCGCATTGAATGAAGCTTATGCGGCGGTGGAAGGGCTGCTTTCCTAGCATCCCGAGCGGAGCGAGGGATCTCTATTCCCGATCGAACAGCTAGCCTTCATTGCGTGGCAGGACGTTTTCGATACGCCGGTCCGGGATCAGCCAGATCAGCGCAGCCGCCACGTAGACCGCCTGGGCGATCCATGGAGAACGCAGTGTCGCGACAATTGCAACAAGATACAGCACCGGCGACAACTTGCCTTTCCAATCACTGCCTACCGCCTTCTTCAGGATTGAATCCTCGCCTTGCGCGCGGATGATCGTCTGCTGGAGCAGGTAGTATGCGATCGCGGCCATCAGAAGCACCAGTCCATAGAGCATAGTAGGCGCGGCGGTGAAATGGTTCTCTCCCATCCATCCGGTGGCGAACGGAAACAGCGATAGCCAGAACAACAGGTGCAGGTTGGCCCAGAGCATGCCGCCGGTCACAACAGAGCAGGCATGCAGCATGTGATGGTGGTTGTTCCAGTAGATTCCCACGTAAACGAAACTCAGGGCATAGCTGAGGAACACTGGCAGCAGCGGCATTAAATCCTGCAGGCGATCGCCATGTGGCACCTTCATCTCCAGCACCATGATGGTGATGATGATCGCGATCACGCCGTCGCTGAACGCTTCCAACCGCCCCTTGGGCATCTACCCTCCCTGCAATTTTCTGGGACAGAGAACGCAAGTTTTATCTCGCTCAGTGGACTCTGCCTTGTGGGTGCATTTTAACCTGCGTGGAAGTTGTAGGGTTATTTGTCCTCGGGCCAATAATTCTCTTGCTCCTTCCCATGGATGAAATGTCGGAAGCGAGGGCGCGCCCAACATTGACTCAACCTCACAGAGACAACCTCAACTTCCCGATATACTTGGTGGCGGCTGGGGAATAACATTGTTTGCGGTTCAGTTTTAGTTGTTGGTGCTTGATCTGTATCGTCGCCTCTTGGCTTGTTCCTCCGGTTCCTGTAGATTTCTTACGTTGCCCTAACTCATTCACAGATCCTTCACTCTTTATGATCCAAGGAGAAACAACTTGAAAAAATTTGTTCTCGGCGTGATTGTTGGCTTGTTGATTCCGGCGATTGGCGGGTATTTATACATCAAGATGGGCATGATGCCGGTGGCCACCGCCTCTGCGCCGCTGCCGATGGAAGAGAAGATCGCCAAAATGGCCTTGCGCGCGCGCATGGCGAAAGATCCGGTGCAACAGTCGCCGGTTCCGGCGGACGAGCCCAACCTGACGCAGGGCGCGCATGTTTATGTTGAGAACTGCGCTTTCTGCCACGGTTTTGTCGGCGAAAAAGCCAGCTTCGCGGCCAAAGGCATGTTCCCGCTGCCGCCACAGCTCCTTTCCGGCGACGACATGGTCACCGACGACCCGCCGGGCAAGATCTACTGGAAGGTTGAGAACGGAATTCGACTGACGGGAATGCCCGGCTTCAAGGACATGCTCACGCCCACGCAGATGTGGCAGGTATCGCAACTGCTGCAGCATGCTGACAAGCTGCCTGACCCGACCAAAGCCGCGTTGGCGAAGCCAGCTGCTCTGCCGGTTGCGCCTCCCAGCCCCACGCCTGCTGCTATGCAGGGCAAGAAGCCAGAAAAAATCGGCGGCAAGAAATAGCGGAGATCAGGAATTGGGCGGTCGCAGGTCGGTGTGGCAGCCCGTGCAAGTGGTTAGAGCTTCTCGTGGAATTCGCAGCCAGAGCAGGAAATAAAGATTCCGCCAGGGGTATTGCGTTCACGGTCTTTCACGCGCTTTACGATCCGGGTCGGCTTGCCGCATTTAGGGCAATCGGTGCTCTTGGTGGTGTCCATTATTTTCTTGCGGTCTGCCGTTTTGGCGATCTTAGCCATGATTCAATCTTCTCCTGGAATGTCGGGTTTCCGCGGCCCTCAGTCGGCGGCGGCAAATGCGGTGGGAAATTTGGGGACGGCACGCCTCTCAAGCGGTGCGTCCAATGACCACAAAAAATGACCGCAACAATATGATTTTACACCGAGCGGGCTGCTTTCGTCTCTGAGTCACCAGCTAAAGGTAGCAAACTAGCGCTTTACTTGTAACCCGCGCATCGGTTATCAATCTATACACTTACACAATCAGTTCAGGGGAGAAGGATGAAGAAACTAACACTGGTATTGCTCACAGCCGTGACGCTCAGCGCTTTCGCCGCGGACAACAAGGTTCAGGGTTATCTGGTAGATATAGCCTGCGCTTCTGAAGAAGGTCAACGCGCCAACTTTGGCGTTAAGCACTCCAAAGGCTGCCTGCAAATGCCGGATTGCGCGAGTAGCGGATACGGCCTGCTGACGGACGACAAGAAAATCATTAAGTTCGACGCTGCAAGCAATGAAAAAGCCAAACAGTTCATTGCCGACATGCAGAAGCACAATGACATCAAGGTCAACGTGACCGGATCAATGAACGGTGAGCGTATGACCGTAAGCAAGATTGAGTTGCAGTAAACCCAGCGCTGACCGCACGATATTTCAGGGGCCGCGACTGATCAAGGATCGAGGATCGAGGATCGATGATCGCGGCCCTTTTCTTTTTGTCCGACGTTCCAGCCCTTGCAATTCTCCGCATCCGATGGGGCCCGAAGGGGTTACCTTCGGACATTGTCCGCAAGTGTTTGATTCGGTGTGGTTTATCGACACACCCCGTAGGGCGAGCCGACCCATCGCTTTGAGCCCAGCCTCTTGCCTGGACTGAAAAAGCGGCACTTAGCCCCTTTGCCACTCTTGGCCCACCAAGTGCATTGATCCAGTGCGAGGACTTCCCCACTCACTGAAAAACTTGGAGGCCCCTATGAAGCGGTATTTACTTTTAGCTGTTGCAATGGTTGCCATGATATTGGCGACAGGCTGCGGCGGTACCAATAATCTAAACGCCGGCCCGACCAATGCCACCATCAACACTACTGACGGTCTGAATGACCAGATCGTGAAGTTTGAGCTTTCTGTCAGCTCGCTGACACTTACCGGAAGCGGAACCACAGCCACCACGGGCAACTTGCTCTCTAAAACGTCCGAGGTTGAGTTTGTCCACCAGGCAGGGTCGTTTGAGCCTTTGGCCCTGGTCAACATTCCGCCGGGAACATACTCCGGAGCGTCGCTCACGGTTTCCAATCCTGAAGTCGTGGTTATGAACAATGCCGTACCGCCCGCGCCGGTAAAAATACCGACCACTCTTACCAGCGGCAGCGTAACGGTGACTTTTACCGCTCCAATTACCGTGACCAGCAGCAACTCCTCTGTGATTAACTTTGACCTTGACCTGGCTAACTCAGTCGTACTCACGGGCACGCCGCCCACTTCGGCCACCGTGACGGCGAAATTTAACGTGACCACGGCCACCGCCACCAATACTGATGAAGACAGCGGCGAAATGGACGATGTCCACGGCAGCGTGACCGCCATTGCAGCGCCGAACTTCACCATCCAGACCGAAACCAGCAGCATTGTTTTTGCCACCGACGCCAACACTCAGTTCAAGGATGGCATCACCTCGCTTTCACAGCTTAAGGTGGGCGACATTGTTGAAGTGGATGGAACCACCAAGCCCGACGGCAGCAAGCTTGCCACCAAGGTTGGTGTGGAAGAAAGCCAGAGCGGCGAAGAAGCTGAAGGCGTAATTACTGCTGTAACCGGCGCGCCGGCCACGCAGCTCACGATTGCGCATCAGGTTGATTCGTCCAACTCCGCTACGCCGCCGGTCACCGTGGACCTTGCCATTAGCGCAAGCACCGCGTTCTCCGTGCGTACAGACAAACTGAACCTGGGCGGGACCACGCCGGCTTTTGATGCCAGCCACATTGGCGTGGGCCAGCGCGTTGAAGCCGATACAGGCAGCAGCACCGTTTCGCCAATGCCCGCGGACAAAATCAAGCTGCGCGAACAGGCCCTGGTGGGAACGGTTTCCGGCGCAAGCGCGTCAGGCTTTACGCTGACGCTGAACGCCAGCTCCGCTTTTGCCACCCTGACCGGTCAATCGACCATCGCGGTTTCAATCGTGAGCGGCACCAACCAGAAGGTCACACCCGCGAACAACAACACCGTGCGCGTGCGCGGTCTCATCTTCTTCAACGCTGGCACGTACAGCATGATCTCGTCGCGCATTGACGATAACCAATAACCAGGGTCATTTAGTCCCTTCCAAAAACTGGGTCCGCTTCGGCGGGCCCTTTTTTTCTGAAAAGCAAAATCCTTGAAATGCGGAAGAAGGGAGGAAGCTGAGGGAAAGTGGCTTTGAAATAAGCTCTTCGTCCATTTTGGTTTAAGACTTTAAATTTCGGCGATACTTGGCAATTTTGGCATTTCCGGCAATTGACTTCTCCTTTCCTCAGCGTTCAGGTTTTTAGCGCACCTGTGCTGACTTGCAGCAGTTCTTCTCCTCCTGCAGCACCACGTTGCGCGTTTGTCCCAGCGCTCGGTTCAGCGATTGTTTTGGGATCGACGTTACCAACGGCTTCAGCAACCATCCCAGACCGGTGGGAATATCGCGCGTGAGCGACAGGGCTTCACATTGCAGGTAAACGCCGCCATCCTTTTCTTCAAAGCGCCAATACGTATTCAGCCGCCACAGGTAGCCGTGTCCGGTGCCCACAGGCAGCTCTTCACCATCCGGCTTGTCCGGATCTTTTACCTCAGCAATGCGCGTGCTGATGGAGTTGGAATAAACCTTGGTTGCATCCACGCTGCCCCAGTGGACGTCGTAAGTCGTGTTGAAATCGACTGTCGTAAATCGCTTCTGGTGCAGGCGCAGGAACATCTTGAAGTCGTCGCCATTATGGGCAATAGTGCGTGACGCGCTCACGTCAGGCTTGTAAAGTTCCGCGCGGCGGTCATAATCCTTGACGATGGGCAGCGTCTTTGCCAGCGTGGCGCCGGGAATAAAGATAAGTCCTACCCAGTGATGCACTATGCCATCGGGAACGTCAGAGCTTACACCGGGTGCCTTGGTTTCCAGCTTTTCAACCAGAATCTCGCCCTGCTTGAGCTGGTCATAAGCTTGTCGCCGGGCGTCGGGATTCATGGCGTCAATGTAAAGGAAGGTCCCGCCCGGACGCAGTTCGTTGGCGAACCGCGCCTCCGTGGCTGCAACATAGCGATCAAAGGCAGAGTTGGTCTTTTGCTTAAGTTCAGCCGCCAACGCAACGGGATACACAGCCGAAGCGAACAACAGCGCGGAAAGGGCACGAATGATATAAAACCGTCTCATGAAATTTTGGGAAACCTGTCTCTTCAGTAAGATGCACGGTTCCCTTCGCGGTAGCAAGGCATTTCAAGGCAAGTTATCGATAATTGAGGCAGTTGACTTGAAATTTACCTTCGCATTTTTAAAAACTATCCGTCCACAAGCTTCAAGAATGCAAAAACTTCCCTCTGCCCAAGGTTTTAGTACCTCTGGAAGCAATGTTTCAGCCATTCTGGGTTAAACTCTTGTTAACCCTCCCCCATGTTGGCTCGATTAAAGTATGGCGAATAACCACCGGTCTGACATCCTGTTTTTTTTTGGCGTAATCCTTGCCTTATGGGTCGCCTATAGCGTGCGTGACGTGCTGATGCTCATCTATGTGAGCGCGCTTTTCGCCGTAGTGCTGTCGCCGGCCATCGGCATGATTCAGAAAATGCATATTGGCAGCTGGCGCGCTGGACGCGGCTTCGCCATCGTCTTCTTGATCCTGATGCTGGCGCTTGCGGGTACCTTGTTTGCGGTGTTCGCCCTCCCGCCCGTTTACCGCGACGGTCGCAACTTCTCCGCTGACTGGCCACGGCACATGACGGAGTTCACTGAAGGAATCAAGCATCTTCCTTTTGCCTCCAAGATTGATCCTGCTGGATTGCAGAAATATGCCGCCGAAATTGCCGGAGGCGCCGGCGGACTGTTCCTGAACCTGGCCGGCGGCATTTTTGGGTTCTTTACCGCTATCATCCTCACCGCTTACTTCATTATTGATGGCGACCGCACCTTTCAATGGGCCGTTTCCATGTTCCCGTTCCATCAGCAGCACAGGCTGAACTCAACTCTGCTGCGCGCCAAGGCCCGCATGCGCAACTGGTTGATTGGCCAGTCAATGCTCATGCTCAGCCTCGGCGTATGCAGCTTGATAGTTTATTGGGCGTTGGGCCTGAAATATTTTTACCTGCTGGCGATGTTCGCCGGTATCGCCAATATCCTGCCCATTGCCGGCCCCATCAGCGCCGTTGTGCTGGCCTCGGCGGTAGCGATCATGGACTCGCCGCAGAAGCTCGTGGGCGTGATTATCTTCTTTGCTGTCTATTTTCAGATTGAAAGCGTCTTCCTCTCCCCGCGCATCATGCGCCATACCCTGAATCTTTCGCCGCTTACAGTGATCATCGCTCTTTCGCTCGGAGGCGCGCTGGCCGGAGTAGTGGGTGCTCTGGTTTCCGTTCCGACCGCTGCCTTAGTCATGGTCCTGGCCGATGAATATCTGGTCAAGCGCAAGCCGGCAGAGCATGCCAAGGCTGCTGCGGCGGATTAGACAGAAACTTCACCGCAAAGGACGCGAAGGCCGCAAAGTATGCTTCTCAATGTTTGCTAAAGCAAACCAGCAATGGCTCCAAGAGCATTCTCAACCCTTCGCGCCCTTGGCGACCTTTGCGGTAAATCCTCCGCTGTTCTCCGTGCCTCCGCCGTCTCCGTGGTGAGATTCTCCGCTGATGCTAGAATCTAATTTTCAACATCCATGATCAGCAAAATTCCAGTCGGCATTCTCGGCGCTACCGGGACCGTCGGGCAGCGCTTCATCCAACTGCTCCACGAACATCCCTGGTTTGAAATCACATGGCTCGCAGCTTCAGATCGTTCGGCGGGCAAGCTTTATCCTGAAGCCGCCAAGTGGAATCTGGCCACGGCGATTCCCGCCAATATTGCCGCGATGAAAGTTTCTGCTGCGGCGCCCGACGGCACAACGCCCAAACTGGTCTTTGCCGCGCTGGACGCCACTGCCGCGCAGCAGATTGAGCCTGCCTTCGCCGAAGCAGGCCACGCCGTTGTTTCCAACTCCAGCGCATTTCGCATGGCGGAAGACGTTCCCCTGATTATCCCTGAAGTCAATGGCGACCACGTTCCGCTTATCAAGACGCAGAAGTGGTACAAGAAAAATGGCGGCTTCATGGTCACCAATCCCAACTGTTCCGCCATTGGACTGGTGCTGGCCCTGGCTCCGTTGCATCGCCGTTTCGGCATCGACAAGATTTTCGTCGCCACTATGCAGGCCATCAGTGGCGCGGGCTATCCCGGCGTCCCTTCCATGGATATTCTGGGCAACGTGATTCCCTACATCGCCAAGGAAGAAGACAAGATGGAAGCGGAAACGCGCAAGCTGCTGGGGTCACTGGTAGAAAGCGCGCTCAACGGCTCGCGGGTTGTTGACGCTGATCTCACGCTGAGCGCGCACTGCAACCGCGTTGCCGTGGAAGATGGACATACGGAATCCGTCTCACTCAAGCTCCGCAAGCCCGCGACGGCGCAAGAAATCATTGAAGCCTGGGACGAATTCCGCTGCCTGCCGCAAAAACTTAAGCTGCCTACCGCGCCGGAGCAGCCTATCATTTATGAATCCGCGCCCGATCGCCCGCAACCTCGTCTCGACCGTGATCGCGGACGCGGCATGAGCGCTGTCTGTGGGCGGCTGCGCCCCTGCAACATCTTCGACTGGAAATTTACCGTGCTCTCGCACAACACCATCCGGGGCGCGGCCGGCGCGGCCCTGCTGAATGGCGAGCTGCTCAAAGCCCAGGGATACATCAGTTGAGGGACGCTCGATTGCGCGACATTGTGGTCAGCAATTCAAGAGACGAAGGCCATCCGCTCTTGAGCGGCCTGCCGCAGATTACTGTGCGTGCGGGTTTTTTGATTCATCTAATCAAGTGGCATCCAGTCACAAGACAAGTGTCAGGGCACGAGTTTACTCGTGCCGTAAAGGCAAAGCATGTTTTGGGCTTTAGCCCCTGCCGGAAGAAATCTCAGGACGTAAAGGCCATAGTTTTTCTGCCGCGACCGGCGCGGCTGAAGTCGCGCCCTGACACTTGTCGCGGCCTGAGAAGCGATATTGTTCTCTCCAGAAGCACATTTCCCATTGCTGCTCTCCGCGCCTCCGCGCCTCTGCGGTGCGCATTTATCGAGGCCCGCCGATGATCGTCATGAAATTCGGCGGCACCTCCGTGCAGGACGCGCAGGCCATTGACCGCGTCGCGGCCATCGCGAGAGAGCGCCTGCATGAACGACCGGTAGTCGTCGTTAGCGCGCTGGCCAAAATCACCGATCAGCTTCTGGCCATGTCCGCCGCGGCCGGGGCCGGCGACCGGGCAAAAGCGCTGGAGCTTTCCCGCGCAGCGCGAGAGCGCCATTACAATTGCGCCAGCGATCTGCTGGGCACACATGCTTTCGCTCAGATCGCACCGGAACTGGAAGCTGACTTCAACGGCCTGGACGAGCTTTTGCGCGGCGTTGTTGCCGTAGGCGAACTCACACCTCGGACTATCGACACGATTGCCGGCTTTGGCGAACGAGTATCATCCAAGATCGCAGCCGCCGCTTTTTCCCAGCGCAATATCGAAGCCGAGCATGTTGACTCACGCAAGTGCATCGTAACTGACGCAACGTTCGGCAAGGCGGTCCCACAATTTGAAGAGACGGATGCCCGCCTGGCGGAAACCGTGAGGCCGCTACTCGACCGCAAGCGAGTGCCGGTGATGGGCGGTTTTATTGCCGCCACGCGGGAAGGTATTGCCACCACGCTGGGACGCGGCGGATCGGACTTCAGCGCAGCCATCATCGGCGCCGGCCTGAATGCGGAGCGTATTGAGATTTGGACGGACGTGGATGGCATGATGACCACCGACCCAAATCTCTGTCCCGACGCGCGGCGCATCAAGAACATCAGCTTTGAAGAAGCGGCGGAGCTGGCCTACTTTGGTGCGAAGGTCCTGCATCCGGCCACGCTGCTGCCGGCCATTCAGAAAAATATTCCGGTTCTGATTCTCAACTCGCGCAATCCCAAATGCGAAGGTACGCGCATCACCGCTACCGCGCCCAAGAGCAAGAACATCTTCAAGGCCATTGCCGCCAAGAAACGCATTACCGTGGTGGATGTGGTCGCCACCCGCATGCTCATGGCGCATGGCTTTCTCAAGAATATTTTTGAAGTTTTTGCCAATCATCGCTGCCCGGTGGATATGGTTTCAACTTCCGAGGTCAGCGTGTCGGTCACCGTGGATTCGAACGAATCCATCGCGGCCATTGCCGCTGACCTGGCCAAACTTGCCGACGTGAAATATCAAGGCCGCAAGGCCATCGTCTGCCTGGTGGGTGAAAATATCAAGAGCACGCCGGGGATTGCCGCAAAGGTATTCAGCGCCATTCCTGAAGCCAACATCCACATGATCTCCCAGGGCGCATCAGAGATTAATATAGGATTTGTGATTGATGAAGACGCCGTTCCTGACGTCGTCTCGCGCCTGCACCGCACGTTCTTCGCGCAGGTGGATCCCGAGGTCTTTGCATGAAAGCCCTTTGCATGAAAGCGGTTCGCGTAAAACTTCAATGGGTGCTCTTTTGAAAATTCTAGTGCTGGGACGCGGCAAAACTGGCGCGCTTGTTGCCGAGGTGGCGAAGGAGCGAGGGCATGAAGTCCGCTCGCTGGCCAGCCAGGAAAACCAGGATGGACGCGCCTTGACGCCCGCTACGCTGAAAGAGATTGATGCGGTGATTGACTTCACCACGCCGCACGCGGCGATTCCCAACATTATCCGTTGTGTTGAAGGTGGAGTTCCCATCGTTGTGGGCACCACCGGCTGGTACCAACACATCGACAAAGTACGAGAGCTGACCAATGAACGAAAAGCCGCTGTGCTCTACGGCTCAAACTTTTCCATCGGGATGAATTTCTTTTTCAAGGCCGTGCAGGCCGTTGCGCCGGTACTGAAACACCAATATCGCGGCAGCATCGTGGAACGCCACCACATCCACAAGAAAGACAAGCCTTCAGGGACAGCCGTGACCATCCAGAAACTTCTGGAGTCTGGCTCCGGTGAAAAAGTAGAGATCGCTTCCGTCCGCGAAGGTGAAACCGTGGGCATGCACCTGGTCATGCTCGACTCCGCCAATGACACGATCCTCTTTACGCATGACGCCAAGTCGCGTGTCGGCTTTGCCGAAGGCGCAGTCCGCGCCGCCGAATGGATCATGGGCAAGACCGGGTTTTATGAGTTCCCGGGGATCGTGGATCAGCTTTAGGAATTTGGTAATTGAGTAATTTGGTAAATGGGTAAATTGAAAGGAACTTTGCTCATGATTTTTGGGTTTTATTTACCAAATTGCCAATTTACCCAATTACCAAATTTTGCCTGCGTTTTTGTTATCCTAGAATATCCTAGAACTCAAATTATGAATCTCCAAGGCTGCGGCACCGCGCTCATTACCCCGTTCAGACAAGACCAGAGCATTGACGAGAAAGCCCTTCGTTCGCTGGTCGAGTGGCAGATCACTTCAGGCATTCACTTCCTTGTCCCGTGCGGGACTACGGGTGAAACGCCAACCTTGACCAAGGACGAATGGCTGCGCGTGATCGATATCACGATTGATGTCAACGGCGGACGTGTGCCCATCGTCGCCGGAGCCACGTCGAATTGCACCGCAGAAGCCGTGGAAAAAGCACGCGACCTCAGCCGACGTAAAGGTGTCGATGCAATCCTGACCGCGTCGCCCTATTACAACAAACCGACGCAGGAAGGCCAGTACCAGCATTTCAAAGCCATTGCGGAAGCCGTGGACAAGCCGCTGGTGCTTTACTCCGTGGTGGGCCGCACCGCCGCCAACATTGAGCCTGCAACATTGGGCCGTCTGGCCAAAATTCCCAACATCATTGCCGTGAAAGAAGCCAGCGGCAACATCTCGCAGATCGCCGAGGTCTTCAACCACGTGCCGGAAAGTTTTCTCGTGTTCTCCGGCGACGACGCCATCACGATTCCCGTGATCGCGCTTGGCGGCGTGGGAATTATTTCTGTCTGTTCAAATGAAATCCCCAAAGAAATGTCGCAACTCACGGCAGCCGCGCTGAATAACGATTGGGACAAGGCCCGCCGCCTCCAGCGCCAATACCTGCGCCTGATGCAGGCGAACTTCCTGGAATCAAATCCCATGCCAGTAAAGGCCGTGCTGGCAATGATGGGCCGCATTGAAGAAGTGCTGCGACTGCCGATGCTGCCGGTCAAGCCGGAGACGCGGTCGAAACTGGAAAAGATTGCTGCCGAAGTCGGCTTGCTGCAAGTGCATGCCTCGGTTTCTGACCTGTAGGCAAAAACTTTTGCCACCGATAAACAGTGGATCACCACTGATCTGCTTTATCTTGTGCGCCCCGAAGTGATTACCCAGCAAAAAAGAGCGACCACGCCGGTTAGCGCAGCCGCTCATGCATCGCCTCCGGACACGGCCGTCGGGGGAAAGAGTTCAAATTCTTTCCCGGCGTCCGTGTCCAGAGGGCTTACCCACCTAGGAGAACATCCCTCATTGGGAAGATCGCCGCAAGAAAAGTTTCTTGCAAAGATTTTTAACTTTGCAGCCGCTTCAATGACTTTTTTTCAGGATCACCAGCGGGCTACGAAAAAAGTCCTAAGGCCGTCTCTTCGGCAAATCGCAGGACCTTCTCAGGATTGACAAGCCGTTCATACAGTGAGGAATATCTTTCAGCCATTGCTGTCGCACTAAAGTTTTTCTGAGCGTGCCGCACGCATGTTTTGTGGTCGATGCTGGAAATCTTCTGCACGGCCGGCACAGCCTGGGCAGCATCTTCCACCAGCAAGCCCGTTACGCCGTCTTTCACGACCTCTGCATGCGCGCCTGTGCGGAACGCTACTACGGGAGTTCCACACGCCGCCGCTTCCATCGCAACCAGCGAGCTGGTTTCTTCCGCCAGACTGGTGATCAAGAGGGCCTGTGACTCGCGCAGCAAGCGCCGCTTCAACTCTGCCGACGGGCCGGAGATGAACCTTGCGTTCGGCATGGCTCGAAGCCGCGGAACCACTTCCCGCTCGTAATACTGCTGATGATAAGAAAACGGATAGATCTGCCCCGCGATCATGATGGGTAGTTCAGCTTGTGCCGCGATCTCCAAAGCCAGATGCGGCGCTTTTTCTTCACAGATGCGTCCCAGCCAAAGCAGCCCCTGGCGGTCGCCATCCTGCGCAACATCGGCTGCAGCCTCAAAAGAATCCAGCGCGATCCCGTTCGGAACCACACCCAGCAGCACATCCAGATCGACAAAACTGCGTGCCTGCGAATCCGACACGCAGTTGAAGCTCACATTGGCTGGAACATCAACGAAACTTGCTGCCGGATAGAAACTGCGCGGCAGATGCAGCGTGGCCAGCACGGGCGCATCGATTTCAGCGGCTCGCTTCCAGAAATTGCCGGAATGGTCATGGATAAGATCGAACGCATTGCCCTCGCGGCCCCGCCGACGCACAAAATCAACCACGCGGTCTTCATGCTCGTCGCGCCGCCGCTCATAGTCGTCAGGCTGCGTGGAGGGTTCGCCGGTGGAGAACAACTCACCGCTCACGCGTGATCCCGCTGACGCGGCGACGGTTGTGGTATGTGCGCCGCTGCGGGCCATTTCACGCTCAAGCGTCCACAAAATTTGTTCCGCGCCGCCTGCTGACTCGTCATGGACCTGGAGCAGCGGATAGGCGACATAAAGAATCCGTGACATCCTTCATTAAGATGCAGATCAGCAGGTTGAAAGCAAGGCGTTTGCTGACCAAACTTGTTGCAGTTATACTCCGCTCTTGCTCATTTAAACTTCAGACCCCTGGATAGAAGCGCCCCAGGGACTGGGTTCCAGCGGCACACAAAAATGGATATCTTACGCGCAGAAATTGAGCGGCTCTATGCCAAGGGCGCACTGCCTCCGGAAGTGGCAGTGCATGCACGGCATGCATTCAGGGAATTTCATGAAGCGCTTACTCGCGGCGAAGTCCGTGCCGCCGAGAAGGTTGATGGCCACTGGCGCGTGAATACCTGGGTGAAGCAGGGCATCCTGCTGGGCTTTCGTCTGGGCGATTTGGAAGAGTCCGGCAGCGGAGTCTTGGGCTTCGTTGACAAAGATACTTTTCCCCCACGTCGGTTCGGCCTGTCAGACCGCGTGCGCGTGGTGCCCGGCGGATCGTCAATCCGTAGCGGCGCTTATATCGCTCCCGGTGTGATTTGCATGCCGCCCATGTACGTTAACGTGGGCGCGTATGTGGACGAAGCCACGTTGATCGATTCGCATGCTCTGGTCGGCTCCTGCGCGCAAATTGGGAAACGCGTGCACCTGAGCGCTGCCGCACAGATTGGCGGCGTGCTTGAACCGGTGGGCGCTTCTCCCGTGATTATTGAAGATGATGTTCTCGTCGGCGGAAATTGCGGCGTTTATGAAGGCACACAAGTGCGGAGCGGTGCTGTGCTGGGAGCGGGCACGATTCTTACCCGCGCAACGCCGGTTTATGACATCGTACGCGAGCATGTGTATCGCTCCAGCGCCGGCGCCCCACTCATCATCCCTGAAAACGCTGTCGTGGTGCCGGGATCGCGCGCCATTAGCAAGGGAAAGGCTGCCGAATGGGGGCTTTCACTCTATACCCCAGTGATCGTGAAATACCGCGACGACAAGACCCAGGGATCGATTGAGTTGGAGGACCTGCTGCGGTGAAGGTGAATTCCCCAAATCAACGGCGCTTTTTGATCGCTTTTTTGGTTCTTGCTGGAATTGCTTCCATCTTGTGGGCGATCTCGCATTACAGCGGCGTGGTAATCCATCCTTATCTGTTGGCGGGATTTCGCTGGGCAGCGATTGTGACGCTGTGTGGTTATGCTTTTTTTCGTCGCTCGCTCACTGCGTGGATATTTGCCGGCATGCTGGTGGGCGCGGAAATTGGCTATGACCTTACATTTGCCAGCGACGCAACCCGGTTAAAGGTCGCAGCCGACCTGCAGGTGTTGAGTTCGATCTTTCTGCGTCTGATCAAGACCATCATCGCGCCGCTCATCTTCAGCACGCTGGTCGTCGGCATTGCGGGGCACTCCAACCTGAAACAGGTTGGGCGCATGGGCATAAAGGCGCTTCTGTATTTTGAGATTGTCACCACCCTGGCGCTGTTTATCGGCTTGGCAGCGATTCACATCTCGCGTGCCGGAGAGGGGCTTACCCCGCCGCCCAACGCCGCTGCGGCAGCGGTTTCCGGCACGCCGGCCCAAAAGTGGACTGATGTTCTCCTGCATGTTTTTCCGGAAAATATTGCCAGGTCAGTGGCTGAAGGCCAGGTGTTGCAAGTGGTGGTATTCAGCATTATTTTCGGCATCGCGCTGGCGCTGATTGGCGAAGAGAAGAGGCGCCCCATGATGGCCTTTTGTGGGAGCCTCTCCGAGGTAATGTTCAAGTTCACCAACATCATCATGCTGTTTGCGCCCATTGGCGTGGCCGGCGCCATGGCCTATACGGTTGGAACCATGGGCTTTGGCGTGATGGCCAATCTGGCCGAGCTTGTGATGACGCTCTATGCCGCGCTGGCGGTCTTTCTGCTTTGCGTGCTGCTGCCAGTGGCGCTGATTGCACGGCTGCCGGTCAAGCGTTTTATCAAAGCCGTGGCTGAGCCAGTCACCATCGCTTTTGCCACGGCCAGTTCAGAATCGGCGCTGCCGCGGGCCATGGAGTGCATGGAAGCTTTCGGCGTGCCGCGACAGGTTGTCGCGTTCGTGCTGCCCACAGGCTACAGCTTTAACCTGGACGGAAGCACGCTCTATCTCTCTCTGGCGTCCATCTTTGTTGCGCAGGCCGCGGGCATTCACCTGACCTTCGGCCAGCAACTCGTCATGGTCTTTACTCTCATGCTCACCAGCAAAGGCGTAGCCGGAGTTCCGCGCGCGATGCTGGTGATCCTGCTGGGCACGCTGGATTCCTTCCACCTGCCAATCTGGCCGGTATTGCTGATTCTTGGAGTTGACCAGTTCATGGACATGGCACGGACGGCCACCAACGTCCTGGGCAACTGCCTGGCCAGCGCCGTGATTGCCCGATGGGAAGGGGAATTGGGGACCGAAACTCCGTCCCCTGCCGTAATGGATGCTGTGGCACAATAGCCGGGCGACTGAAAGAATGCGCGGCTTCTTCCTCCACCAGCGGCAACGCCATCTATATCTCTGTTAGCATCATTTGTTGACCATGCCCTCGCATAAACTCCATCTTGTACCCCTTGGCGGCCTCGGCGAATTTGGAATGAACTGTATGGCCGTGCGCTACGGTGACGACATTATCGTCATTGACGCCGGCCTGATGTTCCCCGAATCCGAATTGCTCGGGGTGGATATCGTTGTTCCGGACATTACTTATCTGCTGCACAACCGCGATAAAGTTCGCGGCATTGTGCTCACCCACGGGCATGAGGACCACATTGGAGCGCTGCCCTGGGTGCTTACGGAGTTGAGGGTACCGGTCTTTGGCACGGAATTCACGCTGGCACTGGTGGAGAACAAACTGGAAGAGCACGGCCTGCTTGAAGATTCTGATCTACGCGAGATCCGTGCCGGCTCACGTTTCAACCTGGGGCCATTCACCATTAATCCCATACAGGTCACGCACAGTCTTGTGGACTGCGTCGCGTTGGCGGTTCATACGCCGCTTGGGGTTGTCATCCATACGGGCGATTTCAAGGTTGATCCCACTCCCACCGACACGCGTTTATTTGATCTGCATACGTTTGCCGAATATGGCAAAGAAGGCAACGTGCTCGCGCTTCTGCAGGATTCGACCAACGCTGAGCGTCGCGGCTATACGCCCAGCGAGCGCGCAGTTCGCGGCAAGTTCGATGAAATTTTTGCTCGCGCCGATCGCAGGCTGTTCATCTCCTGCTTTTCTTCATCTATCCACCGCATTAAGCTGGCGTTTGAGATGGCGCGGGAGTACAAGCGCAAGATCGCGCTGGTGGGCCGCTCCATGACGGAAGCGTCAGAGATCGCGATGGACCTGGGCTACATTGATGTTCCTGAAGGACTGCTGATCCATCCCGGGCAAATCAAGGATTACGCGCCGCAGCAGGTTTGCGTGATGATCAGCGGCACCCAGGGCGAGCCCATGTCCGCGCTCTCGCGTGCCGCCGTGGATAATCACAAGCATGCGCGGATCGAGAAGGGCGATACCGTGGTGCTTTCGTCCCGCATTATTCCCGGCAACGAAAAAGGCATTTACCGGATGATTGACCACCTCTTCCGCCGCGAAGCCGACGTGATTTACGACGATGGCTCCAATCCGCCGGTCCACGTGAGCGGCCATGCCAGCCAGGAAGAACAAAAGCTGATCATGAATCTGGTAAAGCCGAAGTACTTCATTCCTATTCACGGCGAATATCGCCAGATGCGGATTCAGGCCGATATGGCGCGATCAATGCATGGATCAGTGGGCCACGTGATGATGCTTGAGAGCGGCGACGTGCTGGAGTTCGATGAACTGGGCGCGCGCAAGCTCGATAAAGTGACCGTGGGCCGCATCTGCATTGATTCCGGCTCGCGCACGGACGTGGTGGAAGACCTGGTCATTAAGGACCGCCGCCACCTGAGCGAAGATGGCTTTGTGCTGCCGATCATCGCCATCAATAAGTTGAAGGGGACGGTGGAGTCGATTCCGGAAATCGTGATGCGCGGATTTGCCGCCGGTTCAGAAGAGGGTTTTGTACGCGAGGCCCGGCGCATCGTTACCGCAACACTGGACGGATCAACGGCGGAAGAAAAGGCCGATTACGGCGTGATCAAGGAAAAAATCCGCGCTGACCTGAAGCGGTTCATCGTGAAGACCACAGCGCGGCGGCCGCTGATTATGCCGGTCATCCTGGAGATCTAAAGTGGCAAGATTCACACGCAGGCAAAGAGTTTTTATTTTCCTGTTTGTGCTGGTGGCCTCGATCGTCCTGACCGGGGCTGTTCTGCTGCATCCTGTCGGGGCGCACCTGCGCGCAATGTCACTCCTGCTGCGATTTTCTGACGCGAACGCGCAGGGATTGCCGGCCCGCTTCGCTGATCATCCGTTCAAAGAGCAAGACGGCTATGCTCTCACTCCTCACGGCCCGCTTCGCTATCGGATGTACACGCCACAGGATGTTCAGAACCCTGGCGGCGTGGTGCTGCTGCATGGCGTGCATCACCTGGGAATCGACGATCCACGCATGTGGAACCTGGCGCGGGCGCTCGCTGGCGCGGGAGTGCTGGTCATGACTCCGGAGTTGCAGGACTTGGCCGACTATCGCGTGACGACCAGGACCATTGATATCATCGGCGATTCGGCGGTGGCCTTGAGCACGCGCATGCGGCGCAAAGTAGGAGTGTTGGGACTGAGCTTTGCCGGCGGGCTCGCCCTGCTTGCGGCTGACCGCAAAGAATTTACCGACAGCATAGGCTTTGTGGTGGCCATTGGCGCGCACGATGACATGACCCGCGTGGCGCGATTTTTTGCCGCCAATGTAATCACCAGTCCCGATGGCGTTGAGACTCCGCTGCAGGCCCATGAGTATGGCGCTTTGGTTTTAGCGTACTCGCACCTGGAAGATTTTTTCTCGTCCGCGGATATTCCGACCGCGCGCGAAGCGTTGCGGCAATGGCTGTGGGAACAACCGGAAGCCATGAAAACGGCAGCGGCATTGAGTCCCGAAGGGAAGCATGAGCTTGACCTGCTTCTTCATCATCGCGACCAGATGCGGGTGGCGCTACTGAGAGAGATCACGCTGCATAAAGAGGAGATGGAGGCGGTTTCGCCGCACGCGCATCTGGCACAACTGCACACGCCAGTGTTTTTGCTGCATGGGGCGGGAGACACCGTTATTCCAGCGTCGGAAACGTTGTGGCTGACGAAAGAGGTGCCTCCGGCTGAACTCAGGGCGTCATTGGTCAGTTCCGCGCTCGTCCACGTGGATATGGGAAACAAAGTAACATGGCAGCAGCAATGGCAGCTGGTGGACTTTATGGCGCAGGTATTGGACGCAACGGAGAAACTTCCTGCTTCACATTCATAAGTAACAAAAATGAGCGCAAAAATAAAATTAAAGGCAGCCGATGGTCACGAACTTGACGCATACTTTGCCGAAAGCCAGGGCCCAGCCCGCGGCGTGATTGTTCTGATCCAGGAAATCTTTGGCGTCAACAGCCACATACGTTCCGTTGCCGATGACTACGCCAGTCAGGGTTATCACGTTATTGCTCCGGCGCTGTTTGATCGCGTGCAGCGCAACCTTGAACTTGGCTATAACCCGGCGGATACCGCGCAAGGGATGAAGGCGGCACGGCAGATCGGCATGGATGCGGCGTTATTGGACGTTGCGGCTTCTATCAACCATGCCAGAGCGGAATGGCGCGGGCTGAATGTTGGCGTGTTGGGCTATTGCTTCGGAGGCAGTCTGGCGTGGCTCGGCGCCACTCGTCTCAACCCGGCTGCGGCAGTCTGCTATTACGGCGGGCAGATTGCGGCGACCGCTCTGGAGACGCCGCGCTGTCCCGTGATGATGCATTTCGGCGCCAAAGATCCTCACATTGGTCCGGCGGAAATCGAAAAGATCAGGACAGCCCATCCTGAACCGCCGCTATTTCTCTATGACGCGGGTCATGGATTCAATTGTGACCAACGCAAAGATTACGAACCGAAGTCAACGACGTTGGCGCGGCAGCGCACGCTGGAGTTCTTCAACCGTCATCTGTGATCGGCGCAGCATCTTAAATTGAAGAGCCATAAAGTTCTGCAATCAACGACTAAATCTCAGAGCATTGGCATTCATCGTTTTGCGATAGTTTTAGTAAGCTAGAGGAGTGAGCATTTCTCCCACCGAAATAACTTCCAAATCGGCCACGAACAACCTTCTGAAGCGCTGGCTTGTGTTTGCGGCCCAGCGCGAAGAGCAGGTTTTCCTTGCCCTGACGCTGTTGATTGGCGCGCTCGTCGGCCTCGCCGTGGTTGCGTTTATCGTTCTGACCGAGCACATGGGACTGCGCCTGTATCCGGTTGGCAGCGATCCGTGGAGGCGCGTTCTAATCCCCATTGCAGGATCGCTGGCGATGGGCTATCTGCTGGCCCGTTATTTCCCGAATGCCCGAGGCAGCGGCGTACCCCAGACAAAAGCGGCATTGTTTGCACGCGACGGATATATCTCACTGCGCACGGTGATAGGCAAGTTTGGCTGCACGGCGGCAACGCTGGCCAGCGGAATTCCGCTGGGACGCGAAGGTCCGTCGGTGCAGGTGGGCGCGGGAATCGCTTCTGTGCTGGGACGGCGGCTGGGGTTGCGCCAGGAAAAAGTAAAAGCGCTCATTCCGGTGGGAGCAGCCGCTGCCATTGCCGCGGCGTTCAACACGCCCATGGCTGCCGTGCTGTTTGCTCTTGAAGAGGTTATGGGAGACTTGAATGCGCCGATCCTGGGATCGGTTGTGCTTGCTTCAGCAACTTCCTGGGCGATATTGCGCATGTTGCTGGGCAACAATCCCTTATTTCACGTGCCGCAGTATGAGTTGGTAAATCCTGCAGAGTTTGCGATTTATGCGGTGCTGGGGGTTGTCGGGGGATTTTTATCCGCAGCCTTCACCAGGCTCTTGTTAGGCATGCGCACGCGTTTTTTGCTGTTGCCCATCAAGACGCGATGGTGGCATCCGGTGACCGGCGGTCTGCTGGTTGGATTGATGGGCTGGTTTGTTCCCCAGGCGCTGGGAGTTGGCTATAGCTACGTTGGCGACGCGCTGAACAATCATATGGCGTTGAAGTTGATGGCGCTCCTGGTTGTGCTCAAACTTTTTGGGGTGACCGTGAGTTACGCTTCAGGCAACGCCGGCGGAATCTTTGGCCCGGCGCTGTTTCTTGGCGCGATGCTTGGAGGAACAATCGGCAGCATAGCCCACCACTTTTTTCCTGCTTCCACGGCCTTGCCGGGAGCTTATGCGCTGGTCGGCATGGGAGCGCTGTTCGCGGGGATTGTTCGCGCGCCGATGACTTCCGTGCTGATGATATTTGAAATGACGCACGACTATGCGGTCATTGTGCCGTTGATGATCGCCAACCTGGCGAGCCTTTTTATTTCTTCACGGCTGCAGAAGCAGCCCATTTATGAAGCGTTGGCGCATCAGGATGGCATTCACCTGCCGGACTCAAAATCACGGTCAGAATTCGGGCAGCGCAAGGTGTTCCAGGCAATGCGGAAGGCCACGGAAAGCCTGACGGCGCAATCGAGCGTGCAACAGGCGATTGAACTGGTTGCCAACAGCCAGTTCCGCGCATGGCCGCTTATGGACGAAGGAAACATTGTCGGGGTCTTAAGCAGAACAAGGCTAACGAATGCGGTTGATGAAGGTAAGTCAGCGGAAACGCTCTTGAGCCTGCTGGATACGCTTGAGTTTCCTCATGTTCATACCGACCACGCTTTGCATGTCGCACTGGAGCGGATGAGCAGCGCGCATATCGATATTTTGCCGGTGGTCAATCGGGCCGACGTCCATAAGCTTGAGGGCATAGTTACGTTGCGCGACGTGCTTGATTCGTATGGTGTGGACTCCGTTGGCTCCGCATAAGCGCTGGATTTAAGTATTTCTTCCATAGGGATGGTTACCGCCCTTCGCAGCGCAAATTGCTTTTCGTAGCGTTCTTCTCTCAAGCCATTTAGGCGCAAGTCTTCGCCAACTCAAATGCACTGGACTGCCCAGGGAAATGTAATCGTACGCCAGGAGAGATGTTCACACTCCGGTCGCGAAAAGTGTACTTGTGTACATGTCTCTTTCATTACAGCAGCCGATGAAGGACATGTACCTCGAACTTGTTCTGCCTGCGGGCGCATGCGTGTCTTACCAGAGTTAGCGATATTCCGGCGGTTTCCATCTGAAGGCTACTGGGTATCGAACAACAAAGCTTGCAACAAAAATCAAGGTACGTGCGGCTGAATCATTCCATCCGGGCCAAATGATCCTTCCGTCCCCCTTAAAAATTATTGGGAGAACACTCATGAAGACTCGTATTGTTAAATCGCTGTTTGCCTTAGCTCTGATTCTTGCCGCAGTTAGTTCCGCCTTCGCCGCTGTAGCGGTGCCTAATCCTCTTTCGCCCGCCTCTGGCGCAAGCTTGACGTCACCATTGACGATCTCATGGTCCGCCGTAACCGATCCCAGCGGTATTCTGGGCTATAACTGGCAGGTCAGCACCTCTTCAACCTTCCCCACTATCGCGCTGCAAAATTCCACGAACGTAGGGACCACGCAGGATATAGTCAGCGGCCTGCCGAACGGCACATATTTCTGGCGCGTGCAGGCGGTGAGTGGCGCGTTCGTAAAGAGCGCATGGTCAGCGGCGCGCAGCTTCAACATTACCGGCGCAGGCCCAGGACAGCCGGCCGCGCCGGTGTTGTCACCGACCAAGGCATATTCCACATTTCATCCGCTGGAAGTGATCTGGTTTAACTGGTCGCCTGTTACTGGAGCGGCGAGCTACGTGCTTCAAGTTTCCACCGACTCAAGTTTCCCCGTAAGCACCACAACCTCATTCAATAACATTCCCAACCCCACGTATTCTTTCTCTACACCCAATGAAGGTTCGTACTCAGCGCGCGTCTACGCAGTGAGTGCAAACGGCGTGGCGGGGGTACCTTCGAACATCATCAACTACACAGTTTTCTACAACAATCCCATTGCAGCGCCGCCGGCGCCAGTTTCGCCTGCGAGTGGCGCGACCTTAACACTGCCGGTCCAGGTTGCATGGACTGATGTTGCCAACCCGCAACCCAGCGGCTACGAATTGCAGATCGCAAAAGATTCCGGATTTCAGCAGATTGAAGACGATTCGCCGCAGCTCAACAATCCCAACCGCACCGTGCTTTCTCTGACCTCCGGCCAGAAATTCTGGCGCGTACGCTCGGCCCAGGGCGATGCTTCACCCACCACCGCTGCCGTAACGGCATGGTCGGCTGCAGGATCGTTCAGCATCAGCGCAGCCCCGGCAGCGCCAGCATCACTGGTCCTAACGAACAGCACTCTTTACAGCGGAGACACCACATGGGTGCAGGTACAACTCAGCGCGGCAGCTCCGGCCGGCGGCGCGATCATTAACCTCAGCAGTTCGAATCCAGCCGCCGCGCCTGTGCCTGCCACAGTCAACATGCCGGGCAACACCGCATGGATGCAGTTTCAGATCCAGGCCGGACAAGTTACTTCAGCAACGCCGGTAACCCTTACGGCAACGCTCAACTCAGGACAAGCTAGCGTCCAGTTCAACGTTTTGCCGCCATCCCTTAAATCGATCACGCTTACGCCTGCAACCATCAGTGGCGGAGCGCAGGGTGGCGCAATCGTGATGCTCAACGGTCAGGCTCCGGCAGGCGGCGCAGTGGTGGATATGTCCAGCGATTCGGCTTCAGCCATGCCGCCCGCGTTGGCAACCGTCCCAGCCGGCAGCTATTCCGTGACTGTTGCCCTACCTACAAACACCGTCGCGGCAAACACGCTGGCCAACATCAGTGCCACCTGGAACGGCGCAAGCGTTCAATCACCGCTGACGATCACGCCACAAGGTCAGCCTGCATCGATCGCGCTGAGCCCGGCTTCAGTAAGCGGAATAACCAGCTCATTTGCGACCGTGACCGTGGCGACGCCGTCAGCTACTGACCAGATTTTCCAGATCAGCAGCAACAATGCGGCCGCGGCGCTGACGGCAAACTCAGTGACGATTCCTGCGGGCAGCACGACAGGCGGGTTCTTTATCAACGCTGCCGCGGTAAGCACGCAAACGCTGGCCACGATCTCAGTCTCAGGCGGCGGAGTAACGCGCTCAGCCACCTTGACGCTGAATCCGGTCGTTGCGCCAACCACAATCTCACTGTCGGTAAGCGCGGGCGGCCGCAGCGGCGAGCGAGTGATATCGAACCCAACAGGTCTGAGCGTTGCAACCGGCAGCACCGGATCTGCGCAGTTCGCGCCCGGAACCGCAGTAACGCTCAGCATCACCAACGGACGAGATGCCATCTGGAGTGGCGCATGCTCCAGCGGCGGCAACAAGACCAAGACCTGTACGCTGACGTTGAACGCAAATTCGTCAGTGACAGCCAACGTGCAGTAAAGAAGTGCGCTGAAACTAGCAAAGATTGTGTGGTCTAAGAATGCCGGGCTCCTTGCAACACTGGGGAGCCCGGTTCCTTTTCGAGTGCTACCTCCGCAAAATGAGCGCGCTCAGCGCTGCAATGATCTTTTAATCTGTTCGACCGCAAGAATCACCGGCGGCGCCGCACAGATCCAATTCAAACCATCCCTGCGCAAAGGCGCGCTTCTTTGCATTTTCCTCTAGTTAGAAACCATTGTGTGCGTGGCCAGGTCCACGGTGACCATGTCAAAGCGTGACTGAGAAAGGCTGGCTACTCCCGCCTGATGGAAACCTATTCTTAGCTGCTGTTCATCAACGCTAATTCGCAGATAGCCGTAATTCAGGCTGTCGTGCTTCTCCAGCAACAGGCCTTTACTCTTTACCGCCGGATGGTTTTCCAGGTAGCTGACGTCAATGCCATTGCCTGGGTCTTGCGCAGGCTGGCCTTTCCTGTTCTGCACCAGAGGGTTCACGTTGTGGCCGCCATCGCCGCAGACAATGAAGGGGACATCATAAGGGTCCTTGGCGCCGAAATCCACGGTGCGTGTATAGCGCTGGTAATTGTGGGCGTGACCGGAAAGAAACGCGTGCGGATAAACCCCCACCTGCTTACAGATAGTGTCTATTTCGCGCAGCATGTCAGAACTGCTGCTGTGGTTGCCGCCGGAACCGGAACTATGGGGAGAAAAGCTGAAAGGAGGATGATGGACAGCAAGCAGCACCGCCCCCGTGTATTTCTCGTCCTTGATGCGCTGGAGTTGCGCCTTGAGATAGTCGGTTTGGAAGTTAGGCACCGCCGGAAACTTGCCCGACTGGTTGGAGATCACGCCTGGATCTTCCAGCGCATTGCTGAAAAGTCCAATGATGCGAACGAACGGCGCATCCAGGGCGAAGTAAACCCCGGGCTGCGTCATGGCGGTGCGGTGCAGCGAAGCGGCTTCACGCGTGATGTTGGGTTTGGCCGCACAAAAGTTACGGGCAAAAATCTTTAAAGGCTCGTCCGCGGGCTTGGTCTTGGGGATGACGAAGGAATCGTGGTTCCCGGGAATGGCAAAGATGGGCGCAGGGTAATTTCGAAATGGATCATAAAACTGGTCGTACCAGTATTGTGATTCGCAAAAGTTATAGACCACATCGCCCAGATGATAGAAGAACTGCGGCCGGTCCGTTGGGGAAGCACTGTGGCAATCCAGAGTGACCTGATCAGCCACGCTTAACTCATGGGGAAAATTCTTCTGGCTGGAGGCGCCGGAATCGCCGGCGCAGTGGAAGACGATTCGCTTGGCATTCTGAATGGCCTGTATGGCCTTGGCCCCGGCCGGGCCGAAAGCATCTCCCAGTGCATAGAGGCTATCGGGCTTGCCGCGCATGGCATTGAAGCCCACCACATCCTTGGTCAGGAGATTTTGGATTTGTTTGTACAAAGCGTTGTCAGACGGATGGTCAATCTTGAACTTGACAGGGTCAGGAGAGACCGATGGCTCGTCGAATACGGGCGGGAATGGTGTACTTTCTGCTCTTGGCATAGACGCTCCTAAATGAAAAAACATTGGGTCACTGCGCGCGTTTGGACGCGGGTTTGAACTGTTCACTAGACAGGGTTTCTGAAAATAAGACTACAAACTGGAAATGGGGCCGAACGGAAAGGGGGTGCGGCAGAATTATACGCCGGAATCATACTTCGCGCGGGTGTTATCTACCGCGTATGAAAAATCAAAAAAGAAGGAAGTTTAACTGGCAGCCGCGATGCGTGATGTTGTCTGGAGATCGACTTCAGCGTCAAAGCGTCCCAGGGCCTGGCATGGGTATCCAGCGTGATAGCGCATGGAAAGTTTGCCGCCCGTAAAGAAGGTTTCCGTATAGCTGACCGTTGCCGCATCAGGACGGTGCACACAAATGCTGAAAGAGCCACGCACGGGCGAGTGCGAGGCGTGGAGCCCGCGCAGCCATTCGGCTGAGCCCGCGTCGCGGCGACGCCATGCCTCATAACACGTACTGCCGCGGATTTTGCGCGCCATCTCGTCGGAAACGCCGGAAGAAAACCAGTGGCGAACGTCCCAGCCGATGCGCAGAAACTTTAATTCGTTCCCGTCCCACTGGCACTGGCTGATGATCTGCTCAGTGGGAAAGATACCGACCAGCACAAAAGGCAACATGCCGCGCAGGTCCTGATGCTGAAAGTGCCTCATGGCTGCGGGGAATTGCGACGACTTCAGAAGAGCGGGAATAATTTCCCCGCGGCTACGCTCCTTCGCTTTCGCTTGCGGGCCGGAATTCTGGTTAAGGAGGGCAAACGTTATACCGGCGGCATTGGAGCCGATCCATGTGCCTCCCCCGCTTTCACGCGGATAAACAACGGACAAATTGGCAGCTCGCGTTGCCTCAGGCGCAAGAGCAGTTTCGCGGGTGAGCCGCTCGTCACGATTCATGCCGAGCAGATATCCGTTGGGCTTCGGGATGAAGGTCAGCGTGCACATCTTGGGTCCGCCGCCGCTGCGCTGGGACCATGCGTTTAGAAGCACTGCCGCAGCGCCATACTGCCTGTATCATACTGCGAAAAGACCTCTATAAAAGAAAAACGTAATTCACGGGGAACTCTGAACGGCTTTCCCCGTAATGTTATTGGGCCCCCGGCCCTCACCCTGCGCCGCTTAGGTTAAGGCCGATTATTACTGGACAGCAATTGCTTTATGCGCTCACAATTCCCTGTACCCGCTTCTGACTGCCGTAAGCTCTCTTCTGAGAGAAAGGATTATCCTGCCATGAATAAGTTGTTCAAGGGCCTTTTGTGCCTCGTACTGTTCGTCGCCGCCGTAGGAGCGAAAGATAAAGATAAAAAGGCCTCCGTCGCGAGCGGATTGCCTCCCATCATTGATCGTGAGCTGATCTTTGGCAATCCGGAGATTGCCGCACCGCAGCTCTCGCCCGACGGAAAGTATCTTGCATTCCTGAAACCGTGGAAAGACACGCGTAACGTCTACGTGAAGGGCGTTGACGAGCCATTTGGCGCGGCCCGGCTGCTAACTACGGAAGCCAAGCGGCCCATCGCCGGCTATTTCTGGACACGTGACAGCAAATACATCCTGTTCGTAAAGGACAACGACGGTGATGAAAACTTCAACGTCTATGCCGTTGATCCCGCGGCCAAGCCGGCTGCCGGGGCCGACGCGCCCGCTTCGCGCGACCTGACTGGGCTGAAGGGTATCCGGGTGCAGATTGTGGAACTGCCCAAGAATGATCCGGACACCGTCTACATCGGGTTGAACGACCGCGATAAAGCGTGGCACGATCTCTACAAGATGAAGATCTCCACCGGTGAAAAGACGCTGATGCGCAAGAACACCGAGCGGATCTCCGGCTGGGTCTTCGACCGTCAGGGCAATCTGCGCATGGCCGAACGTTCCGCGGAGAACGGGGACTCGGAAATCCTCCGAGTTGACGCCGACAAATTTACCAAGATCTATTCCTGCAACGTCTTTGAGCAATGTGGCATAGTCCGCTTTCAGAAAGACGGCAAACGCGCATATATGGCGACCAACAAAGGCCCTGATATGGACCTGGCTGCCCTGGTGCTGCTGGATCCAGAAACCGGAAAAACGGAGATGGTAGAAACCGATCCGCTCAAGAGAGTGGATTTTACCGGCGCCATTTTCTCTGAAGTGACGGACGAGTTGGCCCTCACCCAATATCAGGACGACAAGCTGCGCCGCTACTTCAAAGACAAAGACATTGAGGCCGGCTTCCAATGGCTGCGGACAAAGTTTCCCGGCAAAGAGGTTGGCCGCGCTTCATGGACCAAGGACGAACAGACCTGGGTGGTGCTTGTGAACAGCGACACCGAGCCGGGCGAAACCTATCTGTTCGATCGCAAATCCCACAAGCTCGCTCTGCAGTATCGAGTCCGGGAAAAGCTTCCCCGCCAGGCCCTGGCGGAGATGAAGGTGGTGCACTACAAATCGTCGGACGGGCTGGAGATTCCCGCATATTTGACGTTGCCCAAGGGCGTCTCCAGCAAGAACCTGCCTACCATCATCTTCCCCCATGGCGGCCCGTGGGGTCGCGATGTCTGGGGCTACAACCCGTATGCCCAGTTCTTTGCCAACCGCGGGTACGCCGTGCTGAGCATGAACTTTCGCGGTTCGGCCGGCTATGGCAAGAAATTCATCGATGCCGGCAACAAGGAATGGGGTAAAAAAATGCAGGATGACGTCACCTGGGGTGCGAAGTATCTGATCGCTGAAGGCATTGCCGATCCCAAGCGCGTGGGGATCTTCGGCGGTTCCTATGGCGGCTATGCCACCCTGGCAGGCGTAGCTTTCACCCCCGACGTTTACGCGGCTGCGGTGGACCTGTTTGGCCCATCGAACCTGATCACGCTGCTGGATTCAATACCTCCGTACTGGGAGTCGATCCGCCAGATGTTCTATCAGCGCATGGGGAATCCCACCACGCAAGAAGGCAAAGCGCTGCTGGTAGAACGCTCTCCGCTGACCTCGGCCGGCAAAATAAAAACTCCGCTGCTGATCGCGCAGGGCGCGAATGATCCACGAGTGAACCATGCTGAATCGGAACAGATCGTGGTCGCGCTGCGTGACCGCGGCTTTCCGGTGGAATATCTGTTGATCCCCGATGAAGGCCATGGCTTTGCACGGCCGGTGAATAACATGGCCAGCTTAATGGCCACGGAAAATTTCCTCGCCAAATACCTGGGCGGACGCGCACAGGAAGGCGGAACTCCGGAAGTTGTTGCGCGACTGAAAGAAGTCACGGTGGATCCCAAGACCGTGGTGCTGGCCAAAAAAGTAGACGCGAGCACGGTAACTTCTCCCAAGCCGGCCACGGACTTGCAGCCGGGTGCTTACAAATACAAGGCCATGATCGAAGTGAGCGGCCAACAGATCCCGCTCAGCGTCTCCACTACCATTGCGGAAGCGGGCGGCGCCTGGGCCGCCACGGACGTCATGACCACACCAAACGGCGAAGTTACCACAACTTCCACGCTGGAAAAAGGAACGCTGATCAACCGCAACCTCACCTTGAAAGGCGGCCAGGCATCCATGGACCTTAACTTTGCCGGTGACAAGGCCGCTGGCTCGGTAAACATGGGCGGACAGGACAAACCTGTCTCGGTCGATCTTGGCGGGCCGCTGTTTGCGAATGCCGCCGGGGCCAAGCAGTCGATTTCCTGCCTGCCGCTGGCTGAAGGCTATAGCACCACCTTCCGGAACTTTGACGTGCAAAAGCAGACCGTAAAGCTGATGCAGTTGAAAGTTATGGGCGTGGAAAAAGTGACCGTGCCTGCCGGGACGTTTGATGCTTATAAGGTCGAAATCACCTCGGCCGATGGCGGCCCGGACAAGGAAACGCTGTGGGTGGCACGCGATTCCCGCAAGCCCGTCAAAGAAACCATGGTGCTTCCTGCCATGGGAGGCGCAGTGCTGACGCAGGAATTAACGCAGTAACCGTTTGTTTATCAGTCATTGCTCAAACCAAGGAAAGGCCTGCCGCGAGGCAGGCCTTTTCTATGTTTGGGTAAACTGCATTTATGCGCGAGAGAAAAGGAAGCATCCTTTCCGGGATGGCAATCTGCTGGCTGCTCAACGTGGCACAGCTCGGCGTAGGCTGGCTGCTGCTGGTAGCCGATGTGCGCATGCTTCCCGCTTATTACGTGTTAGTCGGCGCGATTGGGCTGGTGCAAGTGGGCTACGTTGTGCCGCTCTGGCGTCTGCTGCGACGTACAGGCAAGCCCAGAACGGCCCGAGGCCTACTGCTCGCGGCGGCTCTTACGGCTCTCACGAATATCGTAATTTTCTGGACGGTTTTTACTTCGCCACGTTTCGGCAAGGTATAAAGGCGAACAAAGCCATGAACCGTGGGGATCCAAAAACCGACCCAATGAGCTCTGTTGTTCTGTCAGTTACTTTTGACGAGTCAAGTGAAGTTCGGTCTTCCATGAACGGTCCTCCTGTTTCCCTTCAGCCGTGCCGGTCATGTGGTCACCATCGACTTTAAGGTCAAAAGCCCATTCTGACTTTTCCTTGCTTTCCGGATCGGTGGAGGTAACATGAAACGTCAGATGATCATCGGCAAACATGGCATTCTGGATAGGCCATGCGTGGTCTTTACTGGCGCCGGTTGACCCGGTAATGTGGCCGCCATTCTGCGTGAGCTGCAGATAAGCGCCGCCGCTGCCCCCTTCGGTGTCTTTCATTTCTCCCGTCCAGACACCCGTGAGATTGTTCGACGCAAAGATCAGGAATGCTGCGAGAGCAAGGGCATATCGAATGACCATGGCGACCTCCTCTTTCGGTACACACGATAGATAGTATTCTACATAGCACACAGACACCGGCCCGGCCGGAGAAGTTCCGTCCCTTTTGAATCCGCGGAAAGATTGCCAGCGCAGGCTTGAAGCGCCTTGGGTGCGATGTGGCGCTTATCCCTTATACTGGAATGCTCTTATGTCGTTGTCCGCAGGTCCGGAGATACCCAGAAAATTCCGATTCAAGCTGTTTCCCACGCTCAAGCGCGGTGAGATGTGGCGGTACTTCGGCCCGGCATTTGTCGCCAGCGTCGCGTACATTGATCCCGGGAATTTTGCCAGCAACTTTGAAGGCGGGGCCAGGTTCGGCTATACGCTGTTGTGGGTGCTGCTGTGGTCAAACGCCATGGCCATCCTTATCCAGTATCTTTCCGCCAAGCTGGGGATTGCCACGGGCAAAACGCTGCCGCAAAATTGCCGCGCATATTTTTCTCCCAGAATCAATTTCGGGCTGTGGGTGGCGGCGGAGTTGGCCGCGCTGGCCACGGATCTGGCGGAATTTCTGGGTGCGGCCCTGGGTTTTTATCTGCTTCTTCACATTCCGCTTTTTCCGGCGGCCCTGATCACCGCTGTTGTGGTTTTCCTGATGCTGGCGGTTGAGCTCTACGGCTTCCGGCGGCTGGAACAGCTGATCATGGTTTTCGTGTTCGCTATTGCCACGTGCTATGCGTTCGAGATGTTTCTGGTACGTCCCGACTGGAGTGCGGTGGCCCACGGCGTTATTGTGCCCAAGATCAATTCAGAAAGCATCTATGTAGCCGTAAGCATGCTGGGTGCAACGGTGATGCCGCACGTAATTTATCTGCATTCGGCGCTGGTGCAGCACCGGGTGAAAGAAGACGCAGCCAGCGATCATCCTGAAAAGTGGCTGCTTACCATGCGCCATCTGCGCTATGAGCTGTGGGACGTGCTGGCCGCGATGAACGGAGCGTGGCTGATTAACTCAGCCATGATCGTGATGGCCGCGGCCGTTTTCTACAACAAGGGCGTAAATTTCACGTTTGATGAAGCGCATCTTACGCTGCATCCTTTGCTGCCTGCTGTTTCAGGGACGGCGTTTGCTCTGGCGCTGCTGTTTTCCGGGCTGTCATCTTCCACGGTGGGCACCATGGCAGGCCAGGTAATCATCGAAGGATTTTTAGATATCAAGTTCAGCGTCTTTCTGCGCCGCCTTTTGACGATCATCCCCGCGCTTATCGTGATCGCGCTGCGCCTCGACGCCCTTAAAATTTTGTTACTATCACAGGTTGTGCTTAGCTTCGCGATTCCATTTGCTCTGGTCCCGCTGGTCCTGCTGACCCGCTCCAAGGCCGTGATGTCTGACCTGGTGAATAGTCCGCGCACCAACTACATGGCATACACGGTTACGGCCATCATTGTTGGCCTGAATCTTCTGCTGGTTTACAGAATGGTGGGCGGCCAGTTCTAGCGGTGAGATTGTGGAACGTGCGACGGGGCAAATGAATCCAATAAGAAGGTGAACTCATGAATAGTTTCGGCAGCCGCTCAAAATTGCGCGCCGGCAATCAGGAATATGAAATCTACCGTTTAGACGCGCTGGAAAAGCACGATTGCGCCCCGCAACGCCTTCCCTTCTCATTGAAAATCCTTTTGGAAAATCTTTTGCGCACGGAAAACGGCCGCAGCGTTACCGCGGATGACGTGCGTTTTCTCGCCGGATGGAAGCCGCAGGCCGTGCCCGACAAGGAAATCGCATTCACCCCGGCGCGCGTACTCATGCAGGATTTTACCGGCGTTCCCGCCGTTGTTGACCTGGGCGCCATGCGCGATGCGATGAAAAAGATGGGCGGCGATCCCAAGCTGATCAATCCTCTGCAGCCTGCAGAGCTGGTAATCGACCATTCCGTTCAGGTGGATGAATTTGCCGCAATCGGCGCATTTGCCGTGAACGCGCATCTGGAATTTGAGCGCAACAAAGAGCGCTATGCGTTTCTGCGCTGGGGACAATCCGCTTTCAGGAATTTCAAAGTTGTGCCGCCGGACATGGGAATCGTCCACCAGGTAAACCTGGAATATCTGGCCCGCGTGGTCTTCTCTGAAAAGCGCGATGGTGTAACCGTAGCGTATCCGGACACACTGGTAGGCACAGACTCACACACCACGATGATCAATGGCCTGGGCGTGCTGGGCTGGGGCGTTGGCGGCATTGAAGCCGAGGCTGCCATGCTCGGCCAGCCTGTTTCCATGCTGTTGCCGCAGGTCGTGGGATTCAAGCTGAAAGGGCAGTTGCGTGAAGGCTCCACGGCCACTGATCTGGTGCTCACTGTGACGGAGATGCTGCGCAAGACCGGCGTCGTGGGAAAATTTGTGGAGTTCTTCGGACCCGGCTTGTCGTCATTGCCGCTGGCTGATCGCGCCACCATTGCCAACATGGCGCCGGAATACGGCGCGACCTGCGGCATCTTCCCCGTGGACGAAACTACGCTGGGCTATTTGCGCACTACGGGCCGTCCCGCCGACCAGATCGTGCTGGTGGAAACCTATTGCAAAGAGCAGGGACTGTTCCACACGGCGCAAACACCGGACGCCGAGTATTCGCAGGTCGTGGAACTTGACTTGAGCACCGTGGAACCGAGCGTCGCCGGGCCGAGGCGGCCGCAGGACCGCGTTCTGCTTTCCAAGACAAAGGAATCGTTCGAAGCTGCATTGCCGACCTTAATAGGTCCGCGCCCCTCGCAGCCAGCGCGCAAAGTTGCTCCACAGCAGGTGGAACGGTTTGAGGGCGAAGGCGGCACGCCGGTAGCCCTTGCGGAAGATCCCAACGCCCCGGCCGCGCACAAGGACGTGGGAGAAAATGTTTTTGAGTACATGCATGATGGCTCAGTGGTAATCGCTGCCATTACAAGCTGCACCAACACGTCGAACCCTTCAGTGATGATGGCGGCAGGACTGTTGGCCAAGAAAGCGGTAGAAAAAGGATTGAAGCGCAAACCCTGGGTAAAGACTTCTCTGGCTCCGGGCTCCCGCGTGGTCACGGAGTATTACCGCAATGCCGGCCTCATTCCCTATCTGGAAAAGCTTGGCTTCCACGTAGTTGGATACGGCTGCACCACGTGCATTGGAAATTCCGGCCCGCTGCCGCAGGACGTTTCTTACGCCATCACGGAAAAACAACTGGTCGCAGTCTCCGTGCTTTCCGGCAATCGCAACTTTGAGGGCCGCATTAATTCTGAAGTCCGCGCAAACTATCTGATGTCACCGCCGCTGGTGGTGGCGTACGCGCTGGCCGGGCGGATTGATCTTGATCTCACCAACGATCCCGTTGGCATTGGCACGGGAGGCAAGCCGGTTTACCTGCGCGATATCTGGCCTACGCAGAAAGAAGTGCAGGACGCGGTGAGCCATTCCATCAATTCCGGTATGTTCACCACGAATTACCAGACCATTTTTGACGGCGACCAGGAGTGGAAGCGGCTCTCCGTTCCCGAAGGCGAAACGTATGTCTGGGATAATGATTCCACTTACATCAAGCGCGCGCCCTATTTTGACGACATGCCGGCGCGCCCTGCGCCGGTGAAAGAGATCAAAGGCGCGCGGGTGCTGGCGAAGCTGGGCAACAGCGTGACTACCGATCATATTTCGCCCGCAGGATCAATCAAAGCCAATAGCCCGGCAGGAAAATACCTCCAGGAGCATGGCGTGCCGCCGAGCGACTTCAACTCTTATGGATCGCGTCGCGGCAACCATGAAGTGATGGTGCGGGGCACGTTCGCCAACGTCCGACTGCGCAACCAACTGGCGCCCGGCTCAGAAGGCGGGATAACAAAGCACTTCCCCAGCGGCGAAATCATGTCGATCTTTGACGCTTCAGTAAAGTACATTGCCGATGGCGTGCCGACGATTGTGCTGGCGGGCAAGGAATATGGTTCAGGATCTTCACGCGACTGGGCGGCAAAAGGCCCGCTCTTGCTGGGCATTCGCGCGGTAATCGCGGAAAGCTACGAGCGTATCCATCGATCCAACCTGGTGGGAATGGGTATTCTGCCGCTGCAGTTCCTGGCGGAAGAAAACGCCGAATCGCTGGGCCTGCAGGGCGACGAGGTCTATGAGATCGTTGGTCTGCCTGCACTGCTCGCCAGCAAGTTTGCCAATGGGAAACAAGTACAGGTCAGGGTGACCGGGGCTGACGGCAACGTGAATGAGTTCAGCGCGCTGGTACGCATCGATACGCCGCAGGAAATTCTCTACTACGAGCACGGCGGCATTCTGCAATACGTGTTGCGGCAGCTGCTGGCGAACAAGGCGTAAGTTTGGTAGTGGGTCAGCTTGGATGAAATACATTTGCCCTCTGTCTTCCTGAGCGCCGCGCGAGTCCCGGCGGAGCGGGGATAAGCGCAAGTCGAAGGATCCCGAGAATGTGTCCCTTGCCATACCGATTTAGGGAGTTCTCTTCGAGTTTTACCGCCGAAGCTGTTTGCTTGTAAAGAAATAACGGGTGTCTCGGTAGAACTCCCTGTCGCAGCATGGCAAAAACGCTTCTCGGGGCTTGTCGAGACTTAACGGAGGCGTCCAAGGAATGACCGATGATATTTTGGGTTTTGGTGGCGAGATTGACTTGTTTGGCAGGGAGATAGATTTTCTCGTTGTCACAGTTTACGACGCCACGATTCAGGGCATCGACGCGCGGATAAAAGTGCTCGCGAGGGGTTTAAAACCGCGAAATGGTCTCACCCTGATGAAGAATCCCAAGAACGCGCCTGGTGGGACGAGCAACTCTCCTTGCTGCGGTATCAAGCCGGAAATATGGCACTCGTATCGATTGTCACCTTATTTGACGATTGGATGGACAGGCATGGAGCCAAAAGACCGGGGATCAAAGGACGCTTCGAGGAGCTTGAGCATGACCTAGGCAGAGGCCCTCTATCTTTAGCCCGCTTCGAAAACATACTCCATGCCAGAGATTCAATCATTCACCACTGAGGCGCTCCAGAGTACGACCGGAAGGGAAAGATCAAAGTGGCAAACGAATTTACGTATGAAGTTACGGACGGAGAATACCGTGTTGGCATTGGCAGAGACCTTCTTGTGCGGATTGCGGAGGAAATAAAGGCGCTTGCAGAAACGTGGTTCAGCGAATTGCAAAAGCGGAGAATGGGCCCTTGATTCGATTGGGGCGCGGGCAACGCAGGGACAGACACCAAAACACAAGGTCACTCGGTCCTACTCGCGCGCTGATGAAAACGCGCGCTCACTAAACGGCCCTCGGGATGGCGATTCTTAGACTTACCGGGGCTATTCCTTATTGGATTCCTCATTCGCCTCCGACAGGATCTGCCACAGCGCCTTACCGCAATCGACGATCTGCTTGCGGCCGCATTTCGGGCACTG
>DAHUXR010000044.1 GCA_027307045.1 Acidobacteriaceae bacterium | reverse complement strand
TCTCAAGAGAAGCCCGAAGACTGGTGGTTGTCTCTCAGTGTAATCACGGCCTATTTCTACCACGCAAAGAAGTTCCAGCAGCCCTGCACCAGAATTCACAGATTCAACGTTGAAACCCCCACCTTAGGTTCGAGGGCCACTGTTAAGGCCATGTACTATTTCGCCATTGATATGGGCGAAGAAAGCAGCTATAGTCCTATAGCCCTTAGGGGCGAAGTCGTATCAAGAAGCTCTTTGAAAATAGTGGCTAGCTAGAAGGCTGGTATGTGGTTCTTGGTATTTAGTACTTCGTAAAAGCGTTACGACCCTCTGCCGATTCCTTCAGCTTCGGGACAGGATGGGACACCATGGGACATTATGGGACGAACATAGGGGTAGGGGAGGGGGCCTCGGCTGAAGGTACAAGCAGAGGGACGTGGATCTGCCTCAAACCCACGCCAATCTGAGATGACTTCTACCCATCCAAGCGAAAAACGCGCTTGGACGGGGCCCGTTGGGATGACCTCGCTCAAACCTACGCCGATCTGGGATACCTAGGGAAACCGAGAACCTTACCACTGATCGACGCTGATGACACTGAGCGGAACGGATCACAAGCAGCGCGGATCGGAGCACCCTGCGTGTTCAGGTACTTCACCCAACGTAACCTGCGGTTGTGCCTGTTTTGGGAGTCTTTTCAGGGCGTTCATGGGACAATGAGTCCGGCCCTTGTTCCAGGCGATCGACGGACCAGATGCTGCCTAGCGCCGCTGGATCCCGTCCAACAGAAATGTATGATTGAGGACAAGGCGCGTGCCGACATGGAGTGCTGCTTGAATCGTTTAAAAATGATTATTCTCGCCGCTGGATTGATTTCGCTGGTGGCGTGCGAGAGCAAGGACACGAAGAAGTCGGCGCAGCCGGTTACGCAGGCGATGGCGCCCAGTCTCCAGCAGACGGCAGCAACGCCTGTTGCTTTGTCGAAAACCCCGGTGGATCAGGCTCCGGCGCAGGCTCAACAGCCGGAAAACCCCGATCCAGTCCCGGGCATGATTGCCGATGCGGAAAAGGCCCTGGCGGCAGGCCAGGAAGACTATAAAGCCGGCCATCTTGATGCGGCCAAGCAGGACTTTAACCACGCGGTGGACATACTGATGCAAGGCCCGGTGGACATAAAGTCCGATGACAGGCTGCAGGCGGAATTTGACAAGATCACCGAGGAAATCAACAAGCTGGAGATGGTGGCGTTTAAAGAAGGCGATGGATTTGCCGAACAGCAGCCTGAGCCCGCCCCGATTGATGAAGCCAATCAAGTCACGTTTCCGGCTGATGCCAGCGTGACGGCCAAAGCCGAAGCCGACCTGAAGACCACGCAGTCCGACCTGCCGTTGATGATCAATGAATATGTGGCGGGCTATATCAGTTATTTTTCCACCCATGGGCGCAGCGTATTTGAGGGAGCGTTTGTCCGCTCAGGACGCTATCGCGAAATGATCCTGCGCATTTTTAAGGAAGAAGGCGTGCCCCAGGACCTGATCTACCTGGCGCAGGCTGAATCCGGATTTAAGCCGCTGGCGCTTTCACGCGCACGGGCCCGCGGCATGTGGCAGTTTATGGCCAGCCGAGGCGTAGGTTACGGCCTGCGGCGGAGTTGGTGGGTGGATGATCGGCAAGACCCGGAAAAAGCCACGCGCGCGGCGGCGCGGCACCTGAAAGATCTCTACAACCAGTTTGGCGACTGGTATCTGGCCATGGCGGCATATAACTCCGGGCCGGGGAACGTGCAGCAGGCAGTCAAGCGCACCGGATATGCCGATTTCTGGGAGCTTTATAAGCGCAACGTGCTTCCGGCCGAGACCAAGAATTACGTCCCGATCATTCTGGCCATGACGATCATGTCAAAGAATCCGGCGCAATACGGGCTGGATGCCGTGCAGCCTGACCCGCCGATGAAATATGACGTGGTGAAGGTCAACTATCCGGTGGACCTGCGGCTGGTGGCGGAATGCGTGGACGTGCCAATAGAGCAGATGATCGATTTAAACCCCAGCCTGCTGCGCCGCACAACGCCCAAGGACCAGCCATTTGATCTGCGGCTGCCTCTGGGGACAAAAGACAAGTACGAAGCCGCTATTGCGACCATCCCGGTAGAAAAGCGCGTGGCATGGCGCTACTACAAAGTGCAGCCGGGAGACACGCTGGCGGGCGTTGCGCGCAAATATCGCACAACGGAACGGGCCATTGCGCAGGCCAATAATTTGCAGCCAGGGCCGCTGGCAAGCGAAGCCAAACTGGTGATCCCGGTGAATGGCGCAGGGGCCAATGGCAAGATCGTCTATTCCCGCTATGCATCACATTACAAGACGCACACAGGCGACACGGTGCTGACTGTGGCGGAGGATTTTGGCGTGCCTCCAGACCGGCTGAGGCGATGGAATCGACTGAAAGGAAATGACTTACGTCATGGCCGTGTCTTGATCGTATACAAGCCATTGGCGCCGGGCGAAGCCGATAAGGCTCCCGCGAGAAGGCGCAAGAAGACCGCGCACGCGACGACAAAACCGAAATCGAACGCCACTGCCGCAGCCAAAGAGAAGGCCGCACTCAACGCCAAGAGCGAATAATCAAAAAAAAATTCCAGAGATGGCACATTTGCTGTGCGAATGTTGACAAGCAATTCATTGGGCTTGATATAATCCGCGCCTGTTAACTTTTTGTTTTGCTGTGCGCTTTCCAGCCCTAATTTTCTGGAGGAAACATGAGCTTTTACGATGAGACCCTCAAGGCAAGACATGAGGACGATATGGACGATGAATACGGCGAAACCGGCGGCTACGGCAGCAGCTCAACCGAAGAGGATTATGACGAGGAAGAAGAAGAATCCATCGGCGGGGAAAGCGGCGGCGCCTCAGAGGAGCAAGGGGGCGGCGAAGCGCCAGCTCCAGTAAGCACTCCGGCTCCCGCACGCAGAAGCGGCGGCGGAGGAGGCGGCGGCAAAAAGAAACCAGCGGCAAAAAAGGCCGCCAAGAAAAAACCTGCCGCAAAGAAAAAAGCGGCGAAGAAGAAGAGCGCCGGCAAAAAAGGCGGGGGCTCTCGCGGCAAGAAAGCTCCTGCGAAAAAAGCGGCAAAGAAAAAAGGCGGCGCAAAGAAAAAATCCGCCAAGAAAAAGAAATAGATTGGCAAGACTTTAGTGAAATTGAAAGGCCGCGAGAGGATCGCGGCCTTTCATTTTTGTCGCTGCGCTCCAAAACGTCAGCGGGTGGCGCGATCCGATTCAAGGCAAAGTTGCTGGAAGTGCCGGGCGTTGGCGGTTTCCCGATCTGCCAGAACGGCCATGGCTTCACGGTTTGCCTCCGCTCGAATCCGGGAAAGCAGGTTGTAGGTGGCATTGAGGTTTTCCAAGGAGGAGAAGCAAGTAATCTTCTTTAGCTCTTGCAGGCCGTGTATGGCCTGTTCAAGCCCGCTGTTCATCTCCGCCAGGCTGCGGTAGGCGTGGGCCCTTACCGGCATCGGGTCTGTGCGTTGGGGTTGAGGTTGCGCAAGGTGGATGGAGCGTTTAGCTTTGTTCGTAGCCATGATTGCCTCTCCTAAAGGCGATTCTGGTTAGGGCGCGTTCGGTGTTGCAAGCACCGGGCGCTGCCCGATTAAAGCAATTAGCAATTAGCAGTTGGCCAAATGGTTGAGAGTTATTTCTTCTTTTTGGTTTTGCGAGGCACGGGCGTTTTCGTCTGTGCTTTTTGTTTTTCACGAAGTTTGGAATACCGGGTTTTCCTGCCATTAGCAATCTTGGGCAGGAGTTGGCGGACTTGTTCGATTTCGGCGTCAGTCCACATGTGGACGACGCGGCCACCCACGGTGACGATTTCAGGCGCGGGAACCTTTCCAATTGCGACGTAATGGGCAAGAGTTTCGTAGCTGATGCCTAGTTTCTTTGCAGCTCCGCGAGTAGAGTGCTTTAGCATTCATGCTCAGTGTCATAGATAGCTTTAGGGTTGTCAAGAAGTTTTGGTGGGCCGCACAAGAAACGAAGAAAGTAAAGCGAGTGATTAATTTTTTAAAGCGCGCTCCGCCACTGTTTGCTCCAGTACGCCAAACCGTATTTCCATCCCAACACGCGAAAAGCGTGCGTCCCAGGACCCCGGCTGCTGAGAAGCGCCTGCGCGAGCCTACAACTAATAGGAAGGCGGCCCCTTTTATTAGTGTTTTCTAATTAATGCCAGGGCCCAGTTCCAAAATGGAACTACTCTGGTACTAACGTAATAGCAACTTGGAATGTGTGTATTGTTCACCTGCATCAGCCACCCAATAATGCAGTCGGCTGTGAGAAGTTCCAGAATACAGCTTAAAGGAAAGGCAAAACTGCATGACCTCACTGACTCGAAGCATAGCGGTCGTACTTCTTTCTCTGGTTGCCGCTGTGTCGGCTTTCGGAGCAAACAACAGCATAACCGTGGCGCTGACGCCAGATGGACTTTCGCCGGAGCAAAGACTGCCGCTGCAGAACTACCTAAAACAATACATGGGGCGCGACGTGAAGCTGGTCACGCTCAATTCATATGCCACCACATTAGATAGCCTGTCCAGCGGATCTATTGACTTTGCATGCCTGGGAGCAGTCACGTATGTGCGTGGTCACGCCAAGATGGGGCTCGTCCCCCTGGTGCAACGAGACAGCGACGTGCAGTTTCACGCGCTTATCATTGCAAATGCCAGCAAACAGATCTACTCACTCAACGACCTTAAAGGGAAGCAGTTTGCCTTTGGCGATATTAACTCAACCAGCGGGCACGTTATACCGTACCTGGAAATGAAACGCGCGGGAATCAACGCAGGCACAGACTTTGACGTTCGTTACAGCGGAGAGCACTCAGCCACGGTGAAGCTGGTGGAAATGGGAATCGTGGATGCGGGCGCGGTTGATGAGAGCGTCTACAACGCCATGATCAAAGACGGCCGGGCAGACCGGAATAAACTGCGCGTGATCTATACCACCAAGCCGTTCGTGGACTACGTGTACGTGGCCCGCCGGGGCATGTCAGACGCAGAGCGGGACAAATTTGCGGCGGCGTTGCTGGCACTCAAGGAAGGAAAGAACGACGATGTGCTGAAACTGCTGCGCGCCACCAAATTCATTAAAGCGAATGACGGAGAATACTCCGCAGTTCGAGAGGCGGCGCAGGAACTGAAAATGTACTGATGAAGCGGGTCTTTGCCACGGCGGCGATGCGTGACCCGGTCGCCGCCAGTTATTTTTGGGCCAGCAACTCAGCAACCGTTACCGCGGGGTTCTTGGAGCGGACATTGCGGAGGGTGCGCAGAAATCGCGCCTGGCTAAATCCCGCCTGGAGAAATTCGCCAAGGAAGGCCCCGCCTTCCTTTGCACCTGCAATTCAGGCGAACCAGTTGCTTTCACTGGCGTGATTACCTTCAGGCGGCGGCCCGGCCAGAATCAGCTCAGCGACATACGCGCGCCCATGGGGACGGAGCACGCGCGCAAGCTCAGAAAAAATTTCCTTCCGTTTGGGATTCAGGTTGAATATCCCATTCACCAGGGCCACGTCGATGCTTTCGTCCGCCAGTGGAAGGCATTCAGCATCGCCCTGTTGAAATTGAAGATGAGGGAGGTTGACAACTTCTTTAGCCGCGCGCGCGCGAACCAACATAGATTCGCTAAAGTCGATTCCGATCACTCGCCCTGCCGGTCCTACTCGCCGCGCAGCAATTATCGAGTCCATGCCCGCGCCGCAACCGAGATCGAGAACAGCAGCGCCGGCAGGCAAGTCCGCGAACAAAGAAACGTTTGATACGCCCGCGAACGCTTCGATTGAAGACCGTGGCAGGTCATCCAGCACTTCAGATGGATAACCCAGGTTCTCGGCCAATTCCCGACCTATGGGAAATGGATGCTTCTGCTCTGGACCCCTAGCTACCGCCGAATAGGCCCCATTGACTTTAGCTCGAAGGAGGTCTGCCGTTGCGAGTGATGGCTGAGAAGCGCTCATTTGGTCCCTTCTTTATCTACAATTCCGCTTTGCAAAAGTATAAAACGCAATATTTGCGGCGCAAGCAAAAATAGTATGGTTTATAGCTGCCAGAATCAAATCTATTTCCGGACCATTCTGGAACCAGAAAGGCGATTCCAAAATGGAACAGAAAGCTAAGGTAATCCTCGTAGACTAAAGATACTGTACTGTTGGGTATTAAAATATTCTAAGGATGCAGTTTTCGGTTTTCGGAAATTTCTTATTGGCTGCTGCGCATTGCCATGCACACCTTTATACTTGCGCTCCTAATAGGGAGAAAAGGCCGAGATGCTTAAGAACCATCGGACGGTGGTTGCATTCATATCACTGTTCTTATTATTCCAGGTGGCGGTAGGGGCCGATACTGTTGCAGTGAATGTGGGCATGGTTCCCGATGCCGGCGCAACACAGGTCTCCATAAAGGAAAAGGCGCCGCTCAAGGCGTATTTAGAGCAAAAGCTGGGACGGCCGGTCAACTTGATCATCCCAACAAATTACAATGCCACCGTTGAAGCCCTGGGCAACGGCTCACTCGATTTTGCTTATCTCGGCGGCCTCACCTATATCAAGGCGCATGCCCGGTACAACGTGGTGCCGCTGGTACAACGCAGCAGCGATTTACAGTTCCGCGCCTACTTTATTACGTCCTCCAATTCGAGCATTCATTCATTGGCTGATCTGAAAGGGAAGACGTTTGCTTTTGGCGACATCAATTCCACCAGCGGTCATGTAATGCCGTATCTGGAGATGCGCCAGGCGGGTGTAGACCCTAATACCTATCTGAAATATCGTTATACCGGTAGCCATCCAGCCACGGCCAAGGCGGTGGAATCTGGCGCGGTTGACGCAGGCGCTCTTGATGAGACGGTCTATCAATCAATGATAGCGGAAGGCAAGCTCGATCCCAACAAGGTACGCATCTTCTATAAGTCAAAGCCCTTTGTGGATTATGTATGGGTAGCTCGCAAGGAAGTTGATCCAGCGACGCAGGAAAAGTTTGCTCAAGCTTTCACCGATCTTAAAGAGGGTCAGGACGAGGAGGTCCTCAATATTCTCCGCGGCAAGAATTTTGTTCGAGCTAACAATGAGGAATATACGGTTTTGCGGCTGGTGGCCGCGGACCTGAAGATGTTTTAAGTTGCATTGGCCGCAGGCTTCTTTTAAAGAGGCAGGCCTGGTTCTTCCATACCCCCATGCTTGAGATACGTAACCTCGTTGTTCGCCGTGACCACAAAAGCCCCCGGGTGCTGAATCAAATTTCCCTGAGCGTAAACCGGGGCGAGAAGATCGCCATCCTTGGACCAAGCGGCGCGGGCAAAACAACGCTGTTTCGCACCATCAGCGGATTTCTTCCTATTCTTGCGGGAAGCATTTGCGTGGATGGAGTTGAAGTGAGCGGTCTGCGCGGCCGCCGTTTGCGAAACTTACGTTCCCAGATAGGCATGATTTCCCAGAGACACGATTTGGTGGACAGGTTGGGCGTGCACCAGAACGTGATGGCAGGAGCGCTGGGACGCTGGACAACGCTGCACGCGCTAAGATTTTTGCTGCGCCCAAAGGCCGCCGAACTGGAAGAAGCCAAACGGGCGCTCTCCCGCGTGGCTCTGGAACGCAAGCTGCGCTCGCGCACCTCTGATCTTTCTGGAGGCGAACACCAGCGGGTAGCCATTGCGCGGGCCCTGGTGCAACAGCCCCTGGTATTGCTGGCCGATGAACCGGTGGCCTCTCTTGATCCCATTTTGAGCGGGCAAATCCTTTCTCTTCTTTGCAGCCTTGCCAACGAGAACGGCTTTACGCTGCTGTGCTCTCTGCATCAGCCTGACCTTGCGTACGAATACTTTGATCGCGTCATCAGAATTGAAGCCGGCAAGATTGCTTCCGACGAACCACGGCAAGCTGCAGCCAGTCCGGCAGTGGAAGTAGCAGTAGGGGCCTGATGCCAGGACTGGAAAGCGCTCTCTCCCTGTTGCGCCAGTTTTTTCCGCCGGACCTATCTTTTTCCTATATCAGGGCTGAAACCGCACCGTTGTTTGAAACGCTGGAGATCGCGGCGGGAGCCATGTTCCTGGCGCTCATTATTGGCCTGCTGTTTTCTCTTATCATTGGCGCGCGACTGCCAGGCTCACGGGCGCTCTATGGCCTGCTGACCACGTTTCGCTCCATCCCGGACCTCACGCTGGCGATCTTGTGTGTGGTGCTGGTAGGCCTGGGACCTTCAGCCGGCACGCTGGCACTGACGCTCTTTTATTCTGCCGCGATGGGCAAGATATTCGCCGACCTATTTTCTTCAGCCGATCCTGGCGCCATTGAAGCATTGCACGCAACCGGCGCCACGCGCAGCATGATCGCATTTTATGGGCTCCTGCCTTTGCGCTTGAAGGACCTGCTCACCTATGGCGGCTACGAGTTTGAAAGCGCTATTCGCGCTTCAGTAATTGTGGGAGCAGTGGGCGCTGGAGGTATTGGAACGGAACTTGTCGGGTCTCTCAATATGACCGACTACCATCGCGCCACCACGCTGATCATCATGCTGGTGGCGTTGATTGCCGCCGTTGACTTCCTTGGCTTTTATGTCCGCAGACAACCGAAGCTCCTGCTGGTGCTGGCCGCGTTTGGCGCCGCCGCCGCGTGGCATCATTGGCCACACCTGATGGTAGTAACGCAGGCGTTGAAGACCTTCAGAACCATGGTGCCTCCGCAGCTCCCGGCGGAAGCGGTGCGCGAGCTGCCTACTCTGATTGGCCAAACACTACTGATCGCAATTGGCGGAACCCTTATGGCAGTGATCTGCGCCCTGCCGCTGGGGGTGGCCGCGGCCAGAAATATTTCGCCGTTGTTCATCTCATTTCCCGTTCGCCGCCTGCTGGAGGCGCTGCGCGCCGTGCCTGAAATCGTCTGGGGCCTGATTCTGATTGGAATTGCAGGGCTGGGGCCGAAGGTAGGCATTCTGGCGCTTGGCCTTCATAGCGCGGGCGCGCTGGGAAAGCTCTATGCCGAGTCGCTTGAGAATGTTGCCGCGGAGCCGGTGATGGCGATGGCTTCCACGGGCGGATCGACTTTATCTATCGCGGGCTTTGCGGTGCTGCCGCTGGCGTTTGCGCCCATGACGGTCCATACCCTTTTCCGTTTTGAATGGAACATGCGCGCGGCCACGATTGTAGGGATGATCGGCGCTGGCGCCATTGGCGGCGCTCTGTTCAATGCGCAACAACTCTTTTTCTATCGCCAGATGATGGCTTACGTGCTGATCACATGGGCCATGATCATGATTACCGACGCGGCAAATGTCCGTCTGCGCAAATATTGGCGAGTTTCTGAGGAACTGTGAAGGCTTCCCCTTCCAAGAAAATCGTGGTCAGCCATCGAGTTTTTCCCGAGACCCTGGCGGCGCTGGCGGAAATAGGAAACGTGCGCGCGCCCAACCCACGGCAGCAGTTTGCGAAGCCCCAGCTTTCCAAGCTGGCGAAGGATGCCGACGCTTTTATGGCTTTCATGCCGGACGTGGTTGACGATGCCTGGTTATTGAGAGCCCCCAAATTGCGCGTGGTCGCCGCCGCCCTGAAAGGCTACGACAACTTTGACCTGGCCGCCTGCACGCGTCGCGGCGTATGGGTATCCAACGTCCCCGATCTGCTGACCGCCCCGACCAGCGAACTCACCATTGGCCTGATGATCGGCCTGGCGCGAAAGATCCGGGAAGGAGACAGCCGAATTCGCAAGAGCAGACATTCGAGGTGGCAACCCGATCTGTATGGGAAAGGAATCTTCGGGAGCACGGTCGGCCTAATCGGACTGGGTATGATCGGCACGGCAATCGCCGAGCGGCTGCAAGGTTTTGGCGCGACACTGCTCTACTTTGAAAAGAACGTGCCGCGGAAAGATCTGGAGACGCGACTTAAGCTCACACGCTGCGCTCTGCCGGAACTGCTTGCCAGATGCGATTTCCTGATCGTGACGGTGCCCTTGAACGCGAGCACATATCACCTACTGAATGACGATGCGCTGGCGGGGTGCAAGCCGGGCGCGCTGCTGATTAATCCCGCGCGCGGCTCAGTTGTGGATGAGGCCGCTGTAATGCGCGCACTGCAGAGCGGGCGGCTGGCAGGATACGCCGCCGATGTCTTTGCATGCGAAGACTTGTCCATTCCAGATCGCCCCAAGGGCATTCCAAGACGCCTGCTGGAACATCCGGCAACGTTATTTACGCCGCATCTGGGCTCGGCGGTAGAGTCTGTCCGGCAGGACATTGAACTGCGCGCGGTGGCCAATATCGCTGACTGGGCATGTGGACGTCCACCGCGTGACGCGGTGAATCGTCCCATCGTGTGATGGCAAGCCAAGATGGAAAGCCTTGCTTTGCTCCGCGCAATCGAAACGTCCAAGCCGTGGCGTGGGTGGTAGCGCCTGAGCAACAGCGCTCAGCCTTCAATCCCGAGCAGGTTATATAGAGCTCTTGAAAACGGTGGATGACGGCGGAGCTTGCGGCCGTAATGAGTGAGATGAGGCAGGACCAAAACAAACCGCCTGCTGGGCGGCAGGCGGTGTTTATTCTGAACATCGGCATAGTGGCAGGCGAGGGCGACGTTACCCCGTCGTGCAAAACCGCGCGCTGCAGGGGCCGGCGCCTGCGCTCCACATTTTGCTATGCGTAGATTCCGCGCAGCTTGATGGTGTGAGCGACGCGAGAAATGGCCAGCATGTATGCCGCTATGCGATTGTTGACGCCGTGCGTGTCGGAGAAGTGGACGACGTCTTCAAAGGCCTCACGCAGTATGAATTCCAGTTGCTCATTCACGGCGGATTCCTTCCAGAAATATCCCTGGCGGTCCTGCACCCACTCAAAATATGACGCGGTGACGCCGCCGGCATTGGCGAGAATGTCTGGAATGACGAAGACTTTTTTGTCGGCAAGGATCTCATCCGCGGCGGCCGTTGTGGGACCGTTTGCGCCTTCGCAGATAATCCTGGCCTTGATGCCTGCCGCGTTCTGGCTGGTGATAACGTTTTCAGTGGCGGCGGGGATGAGGATTTCGCAGTCGGCAAGGAGAAGCTCACGGGGATCGGCGGCGTCAGCGCCCGGGAAACCGACGATCGTTTTGTTGCGATCGCGATGTTGCAGCAGCGCGTCAATGTTGATGCCGGTACGATTGAACAAGCCACCATCGTATTCCGCGATGCCAACGATTTTGTAGCCTGCGTCCTGCATGAGCTTTGCCGCATTGGAGCCGACGTTGCCAAAGCCCTGAATGATCACGCGCGTCGATTCGCGGCTCATTTCAAATTTGCGCAGCGCTTCATCGCAGTTGATCATCACGCCGCGCCCAGTCGCTTCGCGCCGTCCGCGCGATCCGCCAATATTTATTGGTTTGCCGGTAACAACCGCCGTCACGGTCTGGCGCATGTGCATCGAATACGTGTCCATCATCCACGCCATTGTCTGTTCGTTCGTGTTTACGTCAGGTGCAGGAACATCTTTTTCCGGCCCTAAAAATTCGATTAGCTCCGCGGTATAGCGACGAGTCATCTTCTCCAGCTCTGACTGGCTCATCTTCTTCGGATCAACAATAATCCCGCCCTTGGCGCCGCCAAACGGAATGTTCACGACTGCGCATTTCCATGTCATCCAGCTGGCCAGGGCGCGTACTTCGTCCAGCGTAACGTCCGGCGAATACCTCACTCCGCCCTTCGCCGGCCCGCGCGCAATCGAGTGCTGTACGCGAAAGCCTGTAAACACTTCCAGCGTGCCGTTATCCATCGCTACCGGTATATGCACAATAATTTCGCGCTGCGGATAGCGCAGGATCTTCCACAATCCATCATCCAGGTTAAGTTTATGTGCGGCAAAATCAAACCGAGCTGCCTGTGCCTCCCAGGGATTCAGCTCCTGCTCAAGCGATACTGTTTTCATCTATGCTCCAAAGGGATTATTGCGAAAAAAATGTGGGCTTGATGCGCGCTGGCAAATCCAGCAACCGGTCTCGCGCGTCACGACCCTCGCATCAACGGGCCGCGACCTGCTTCCCCAGCGTATTTATTGTCCTTATCCATTATATCTGTTTTTCTCGTCTTGCCCTTCGCGGCGGATCAAACACGTTACCTTCGATTGAAGATTTTCCGCGGATCATCCCATGCATCGCTCGTCTGGATATTTGCTTCCCCCGATTATCGTCCTTTTCGTCGATCAACATATTTTCATCGCATCTTTTCTTCGCGTATCAAAACGCCTTTTCTCGCTGATCGAGGCATGCGTGGCGCCGCCGCCCCTCGGCGGTTAATTGTGCTTGAATTCTTCAATCATGCGATGCAGTTTGTCTGAACGATCAACTCAACCTCTGTCATCCTGTCTATGACGACAACGGCCGCTGTCAATCGGAAAAAAGGCGTACGGGGGTGTGGCGTTGGAAACGCAGTCAAGGGCGCCCGGTGTTGGCGTTCATCTTGACCCTTGACGGCGTTTCCAGCGCCCCCACCATCGAGCAGGGTTGGAGACAGCTCGGAGGCCGTTGTCGTCATACAATCAACCAAGTCCGAGCGACGCAGGAGTGAGGACGCGTGGAAGGGTCCCGGGAGTTTCCCCTCAGCCATGCTGCACCAGGGACTTCTTACGACGCAGTCTTGCATTCTCCCTGCTCCGAGCTATCGCAGCGCCAGAGGAGTTCCGGCCGCTCGTCTTTGTGTTCCTTCGTGCCCTTTGTTTGTTCAGCTTTTAGCCATGTGCCTGCTATAACAATCTTGCTTGAACCTTCTCGACACATCATCCGCCCGCGAACCCGGCTTGGACCTCATGCGCGCCATTGCCATCCTCTGGGTGATGCTGTGGCACATGCACCTTGCGCTGCGTCCCGGCCTATGGAGCCTTCCCGGACGCTACGGCTGGATGGGCGTCGACCTCTTCTTTGTTCTCAGTGGATATCTCATCGGTTCGCAACTACTGCGACCGTACACTCGTGGCAGCCGGCCTTCGATTGGCGGCTTTTATATGCGGCGCGCATTCCGCGTCCTGCCTGCGTATCTGACCGTTCTGCTTATCTACTTCGCTATTCCCGCGTTTCGTGAAGCTCCCGGACTCTCACCCGCATGGCAGTTTCTTACCTTCACGGAAAATTTCCGCATCAACTATGCCAGCGACCAGGCGTTCTCGCACGTCTGGTCTCTCTGCGTGGAAGAGCATTTTTATCTGATACTGCCCTTATTGATCCTATTGCTGATGCGCCGGCCCACCTTCGGCAAAGCGCTCACCGTGATCCTGGCCATACTCTGCTTCGGCATCGCCATCCGGGCTTACATCTATATCCATCAGGTGCAAGCGTTCCCCAGAGAAGACGACGCCTTCGCCCTGGCGTATGTGGAAAAAATCTACTATCCCACGCACACCCGGCTCGACGGGCTTTTGGTCGGCGTGACCCTTGCGATAATCAAGACTTTTCGCCCCGTTTGGTGGCAGCCCGCCATGTCCCACGGCTACCTATTGCTGGCAAGTGGACTCGCGCTCTGCGCCTGGGCCATGTGGCTTTTCAGCGACCGTCTCTCATTTTCAGCCTCCGTGATTGGTTTCCCTTTGCTGGCTGTTGGCCTTGGCCTGCTGATTGCCTCCAGCATCGCTCCATCCAGCCCGCTATCCAAGATTCGAGGATTTGGCTTGATCGCGGCCTTGGCTTTCAGCACCTATCTCACGCACAAAGAGATCATCCATCTGATTCGCATACACTTGCCACGGCTGGTCGAATCCCGCGGCTGGCTCGCCTTGTTCGCTTACTTTGCGTTCAGCTTTCTGGTTGCGTTTGTCCTGTACCTGGCCATCGAACGGCCGTTTTTGCGGCTCCGGGAGCGTATTTCAGGCCGGGTCGCCACTCCCACGGATCAGGTGTCGGCAACCGGATAAGCGTTTGCCACAAGCCAGCGTTCGTGTAAGAATCTGTCTCCGCGAGCAGGCCCTTACGCCAATGACAGACTTAAATCCTGAAAGGGTAGGCCTGCCAGACCCAACGCTTTCAAACCAGCGTTGGGACCGATGGCGTGGCAGGCTCAAATTGCTCGGGCGCTTGGTTTTGTGGCTGCTGACGCGTGGATTCGCCACGGTTCCCGACGACAATTATGGGGCCAAAGACCTCGATGGAGACGGGTTCCAAACGCTGTTTGGCAGCGCCAACGGTAAGAAAAGACGCTAATGAGGATTGCACTGAAGTTGGTTTGCGCTTACAGCTATCTTCCTGTAAAATTTACCTTTAACCACACGACCTGAAGCCCTACGGCCCTTCTGCGTCAGATATCTGGAGTCAATCAAATGGCACAAGTTTGCGACATCTGCGGCAAAGGCCCGCAATTTGGAAACAAGATCAGCCACGCTCACAACGTGAGCCGCCGCCGCTGGAACGTGAACCTGCGTCCCGTGCGCGCCCGCGTGAACGGCGCCAACAAGCGCGTCCGCGTCTGCACCACCTGCCTCAAGTCCGGCAAGGTCGTAAAAGCGTCGGTCAGCAGCAACACCGCTTAAGGCCGCGCACCGTCTTCAAGCGGCCAGTTCAGCGGCTTTAAAAAACCAAAAAGGCCTTCCGGGAATGGAAGGCCTTAGTCATGTAGAGGTCCCAGAGCCTTGTGATTTTCATCGTGCCACGCGAGAAAAGTTCAGCTCTGAGATGCCGAAGACTGCCTGCTAAATGCTGACAGCTGACTGCTTCGTCAGAACCGCAGCACGATTCCGCCGCCAGCCAGGATGTTGTGATGATGCAATCCGGTCGCGGTGAGAAAGCCACTGTTGAAGGTTGGGACTCCGGTAAGAAAGTCGCGTACCTCGGCGCGGAAGCCCAGCACGGGCAGGCCGGTCTTAAAGTCGAGCCCGCCGCCGAATTGCAGCGCTCCTTTATTTTCCGTTGTGCCGGCGGTATTCAGGGAGTAGCGCGCCCATCCGCCGCCTATGCTCACCCACGGAGAAATCGGCGAGACGGGCAGCAGCTTCAGCCGGAATCCTGGCGTGATAAAAACCGTGGAAAGGTTGTCCACCACGGTTCCAGGCGTGCTAGCCAGCGTGAGTTTCTGTGAAGTCATGCCTGCTACAGGTACTTCCAGGCTCAGTGAGGCCAGATGCGCGTTGAGCAGGCGCACTCCCAGCGCACCTTCAAGAAAGAGGTGGTGGTCAGTGTGGACGGTCGTAGGAACCGTCAAGACCGTGCCGTTCGTGTCCGAGACAAACGATCCTCCCACCACAAACGCCGCGTCCGCTTTTTGCGCCATGGCAAACGACGACGCGCACAGTAGGACAATCAAAATAGAAAAGCGCTTCATTGAAGCTCCTTTAGCTGGCATAAATTTTTGGTTGGCTCTCCAACGTGAGATGCAGATTTCATCGCCTGCGGAACAAGAAAACACGGGGCCAAGGAGGAAGTTCCGGTAACGAAAGGACAAGCCTGTGCGATTCCCATTCGATCTTTTCTTGCCCTTGCGCATTTGTTTTATGCCAGCGCGATCACGTCAATCTCTACAGATACGTCCTTTGGCAGACGGGCTACTTCCACCGTGGAACGTGCCGGCGGCGCGTTCTTGCAGGTTTTTCCATACACCTCATTCATCGGGCCGAACTCTGACATGCTCTTCAAAAAGACGCTTGTCTTCACTACCTTTTCCCAGCTGCTGCCCGCCGCCTGCAGAATCGCGCTCAGATTTTTCAGCACCTGCTCCGTTTGCGCCTCAATTCCGCCTTCAATCAGGTTTCCCGTCGCCGGATCAATGGGAATCTGCCCGGAGATAAAAACAAATCCGTTAGCCTTGATCGCCTGTGAATACGGCCCGATTGCTTTGGGTGCATTGGGGGTTGAAACCACGTCTCGTGTAAAGCCGCTCATCTATTTCCTCCAGAAATTCTCGCCGCTAATTTTCGCTGATAAGCGCTGATAAAACAAATAGGGAGTGTTTAGTAGTTGGTACTTGGCTTTGTCTGGAAGATCAAAGCAGTTAAGGTACTGCCATGCAGATGAGAGCTTAAAGCCAAGTACCAAGTACTAAATACTGCCTTTACGCCTTATTCAACCTCTGCACATCATGTATCCCCGGGATCTTTCTCAATCCCCCGATCACCCGTTCCAGATGCTTCACGTCCTCAATATCAATCACAATGTCAATCGTCGCCTGGCTGTCGGCGGTGCGCGCCTCAATGTTGCGGATATTTGTATTGTCGTCGGAAATCACGGCCGTAAGCTGCTTCAGCATCGCCGGACGGTCATCGCAAAAAACCGTCAGCTTCACCGGATACATTCCGCGGCCGTCGGTCTTGTCAACCTTAAGTGGCTTGGCCCATTCCACGGCGATGCGGCGATCAGCCTCATACATCAGGTTGTTCACGTTGGGACAGCTCACCGCGTGCACGGCTACGCCTTTGCCGCGCGTCACGTAGCCCACAATCGCTTCCCCGCGAATCGGATTGCAACATCGCGCGCGATACACCAGCAGATCGTTATAGCCTTTCACCTTGATCGCGCCTGTGTCGGCGCTCTGTCCAAACACGCGCCGGATCACCGTGCCCAGCGTGCTGCCGGCCTTCGGCGTTTCTTCCGCAGCGGGCGTCTGTTCGGAAATTTCCGGTGACAGCTTCGCCAGCACCTGACGTGCTGAATATTTCCCATACCCGATTCCCGCCAGTATGTCTTGTCCGCCGCCCAGGCCATATTCCTTGGCGATCGTGTCCATGGTCTTGTCGTTGAAATCTTTCAGCGCCAGGCGATATTTGCGAGCTTGCTTCTCCAGGAGCTTTTTCCCGATCTCAATGGCCCGCTCGCGCTGGTGGATGTTCAGCCAGTGGCGTATCTTGTTGCGCGCGCGCGTGGACTTGGCAAAGCCCAGCCAGTCGCGGCTGGGATTGTGCCCCGGCTGCGTCATGATCTCCACCACGTCGCCATTGCGCAGCTTGTTCCGCAGCGGCACAATGCGCCCATTCACCTTGGCCCCCACGCACGAATGCCCCACCTCGGTATGAATCGCGTAGGCAAAATCAATGGCGCTGGCGTCGCGCGGCAGGATCACCACCTTGCCCATGGGCGTGAAGCAGTAAACCTCTTCCGGATAAAGATCGACCTTCAGCGTGGAAAGAAATTCGTTCGGATCCTTTACGTCCTGCTGCCACTCGACGACCTGCCGCAGCCACGCCAGCCGCTGTTCGTCCTTGGCGCTGACCGGGCTGCCGTCTTTGTACTTCCAGTGCGCGGCAATGCCTTCTTCCGCCATCTTGTGCATCTCTTCCGTGCGGATCTGCACTTCAAACTGGTGGCCGTCTTCCGTGATCACCGTTGTGTGGAGTGACTGGTAAAGGTTCGGCCGTGGCATGGCGATAAAATCTTTGATCCGTCCCGGCACCGGCCGCCACATCTGGTGGATCGCGCCCAGCACGGTGTAACAATCCTTCACTGACTTGGTGATGATGCGGACAGCCAGCAGGTCATAAACCTGATCGACCGTAATGCGCTGCCGCAATAATTTCTGATGGATGCTGTAGAGCCGCTTGATCCGGCTTTCGACTTTGGCGTCAACGCCATTTTCCTTGAGCTTGCCTTGTAGGATCTTTACCAGTTTGGCCAGAAACGCTTCACCGGCTTTGCGGCGCTGTTCCACGGCTGTCCGCACCTGGTCATAGCCGATGGGATCAACGTAGCGGAATGAAAGGTCTTCCAACTCGCCGCGCACCTTGCCCATGCCTAGCCTGTGCGCCAGTGGAGCGTAAATTTCCAGGGTCTCTTTTGCCACCTGCTGCCGGCGCTCTTCCGGCAGGTGCTTCAGCGTTCGCATATTGTGCAGGCGGTCGGCCAGCTTGATCAGCACCACGCGGATGTCATCCACCATGGCCAGCACCATCTTACGGACGTTTTCCGCCTGGCGCTCTTCCCGGCTGGCCAGATTGATCTTGTCGATCTTGGTAACGCCTTCAACAATGTGGACGACCTGATCGCCAAACTCGCGGCGCACGTCTTCATGCGTTACGCCCGTGTCTTCAATGGCGTCATGCAGCAACCCGGCGGAGATGGCCGTGGAATCCAGCTTCATGTCCGCCAGCACCAATGACACTTCGAGCGGATGAATCAGGTATGGCTCGCCCGATGCGCGGGTCTGTCCCTGGTGATGTTTGAGAGAAAAATCGTAGGCCTTGCGGATGATTTCCAGATCGTCTGTCGGGCGGTTTTCGGCGACCTTGGCCAGCAGCTGCTGGAACTTGGCCGTAAGCAGCTTCAGCTCTTTTTGCGAAGCGGGCTGCGGGTTTGTCGCCATGTTCAATTATAAGCCAGTTTTATCCGAGAAGCCGACCGGTTCGGTGGTGTCTCGTTTAGATGGTACGACAATCTCTCCTCCTGTCCTCCTGAGCAAGTGTGAGTCCCGCTTGCGGGACGAGCGCGCGTCGAAGGATCCCGAGGATACGTCCTTTGCCCATGCAGTTTCAGGGAATTCTCTCCATAACTTTGTCTTAGAGAATCTGTTTGTCTACAACGAAATGGCAGGTGCCGGTAGAACTCCCTGGTGCAGCATGGCGAACGATAGGGTATCGGGATCCTTCGACTCGCACTTCCCTTCGCCAGCTCAGGGGTCGTGCTCGCTCAGGAAGACAGAGGGATACTATATTCAGCCAAACCGAGACACTATCACCGGTTCCGCTGTATGATCCCACAGTCAGGGCAAGAGGAGAGGGCTGGCCCACAGGGCAAACGCGCATCACGTCCGGTTGTGTTTTTCACACTTGGGCTAACCGACCAAGGGTAGCCGTAGTGCATAGCAACAGAAGCTCACTATCTTGTTTCGACCACTTCACAGGCTGAACATTGTTATGGACGGCGACATTCAGGGTGTTCTGAACGCTACTCCAAATATCCGCGAGTGCCTGCCGCTTGGCTGCTGGAAACGTTGGGAATAGGTGGTCGATGACGGACTCGCGCTTTGCCTTCGGATCCCCTGTGATGTTGATTGCAATGCACTCCAGTGCTCTCCTGCAAGACAACATAGCTTCTTCGTATCTTCCACCTCGATGATGATTCCACGCTTCCTTGAGTTCGATTTCAGATCTGTTCCAGGCAGGCGGGAAAGACGGCCAACCTATTTCATGCAATAGGATATGTCGGAATCCAATTTTCTCCAGTAAGAGCACCCAATCCGACTGAGCAATATTAAAACAGAATGGGTAACCGCCGTTTACACCCATAAAATGCTCCCAATCTGCATTACTTGAGTTCTGGCCAGGGTATGTGCTCCAGGTCAAGCAATAGCCATACAAGCGCAGATTAACGGCACCACCGTGTCGCACTTCTTCGATTTTCTGTAACTGCTCATGCGTGTAATGCCACAAAAACCGCACCGTTGCCTGCTGCTCTGGCTGGTATTCAGCAAGGAATTTATATGCTGAGCTAATCTCATTTTGAAAATCAGGCCGCAGCTGCCCGATAATGGTGTATGGTGCTCCTCCCCCATCGAGCCACAACTCAAAATCAACATTTAGTACACGCACCACGCGTTTGATAGTGTTCCGCAGAGTGAATTCAAACATCAGGGGCGCGCCTTTCTGCGGGTGCTGAGTATCAATCTTGTTAAGCGCTATGGTGAAATACATTGCGACCGTCCTATTTTGTATCTTGATTCTATAGGGTCACTAATCTCTACTTGCCGACGCGGTGCTTACGGCCTCGCCCCGCCCGTATGCTTCCCGGTTTTCAGGTCGACCACAAATGGCGCTTCTTTATCCGCCAGCGCGTCCCAGCCATGGCCCAGCAGCTTGTCTCCGATTACCTCAGTGATCGTCAGCCCTTCCCACGTGAGCCGCTCCGTGGTCCAGGCAATTCCTGAACTGCCTACCGCAGTAATCGATGTGAATCCCGCAAACAGCAGCAAACCGTGCTGCGAAAGCACGCGCAGGTCCACTACCGGGCGCTGTTCAATCCGCAGCCACTCGGCAGGATCAGAGGCTTTCACCGCGTAGGAGTAGCCGCCCACCACTACGCAAAAGCGCTCGGGATCAGGCATCGAGCAAACCTGATTGACTACCTGGTCAGAGTCAAAGCCCAGCGCAAAAAATCCTACCCACGCTGGCCCGCTCTGCGGCGTGACGCGCACGTATGCGCCGCTGCGGTCGCCTTCCTCAAGCTCCACGGGATAGTGATATAGCTTCTCAATAGGATGGACAGGTGGAGCAGCTTCCAGGATTCTGACTTCATAGTTGCGTGGGAAGGTGAAGTCGAAGCGGAAGTGCTGTTTCATTGTTTTCTTAACAATCCAAAAAATTCTTCATCGCAGCCGAGGGCGGCTACGGTCCACATTTATTTATGATTAATTTTTTTGTGTCGCAATAAACTCTGTTACCCGCTCATGCACGCTCTTCACGTGCGTTGGCAGCTCCAGTTTGCTGCCGTCCTCAATCAGCGGAATCAGCTTGTTAAAGTCCGGCCCTGAATGCGATCCGATCAGCATGATCCGCACCGGATGAAACAGGTCTTTGCCCTTGGCGCCGGTTTCTGCCTTGATCTCGTCCATGATCGCCTTAAAGCGCTCTGGCGTCAGCGGCGACTCATTCACTGCGTGCTTGGCGAACGCCTGCATCACGGCTTTCGTCTTGTCACTGGCAAATAGTTCTGCATTCTCCGGCAGCGCCAGCGCCGCGGCAGCATCATGGTTGAAGATGATCTTTGCTTTCTCCGGCAACTGATCAAGCTGATCAACGTAAGGTGCCAGCAAATCAATCAGCCCATTCGTCCACCCGCTCACGTTTCCATTCACGCTTGCCGGCAGCAGCCCTGCACGCTGCAAAGCCTCCGTGCCCATCTGATGTATGCGCTCTGGCGGGCTCTGTTTGATGTAATGCCGGTTGATCCAATAGAGCTTGGTGAAATCGAAAACCGCAGGCGCCGCATTCACGCGGTCCAGGTCGAATTCTTTGATCAATTCATCCTTAGAGAATATTTCGCGGTCGCCGCCGCTCGGCGCCCAGCCCAGCAGCGCCAGATAATTCATCAGCGCCTCGGGCAATACTCCCATGTCGCGGAAGCTGGCTACCGATGTTGCTCCGTGCCGCTTCGACAATCGCTCGCGGTCAGGTCCAAGGATGGTCGACAGATGCGCAAACTCCGGCACCGGCAGTCCCAGCGCCTCGTACACGGCAACCTGTTTCGGCGTGTTGGAAATATGGTCGTCGCCCCGGATGACATGCGTGATCTTCATATCGGCATCGTCAATCACCACCACGTAGTTATAGGTCGGCATGCCGCTGGAGCGGACGATGATAGGATCGCTCACCACTTCGTTTGAAAATTCCACGTCGCCGCGCACAATGTCATGGAAGCGGATGGGACGCTCAGGAATCTGCAGCCGTATCGCCGCGGGCTCGCCCGCTGCTCTGCGCCGCTCCGCCTCAGCAGGATCAATGTTCCTGCACTTGCCGGAATAGTTTGGCTGGCGCTGTTCCGCCATTGCCTGCTGCCGATCGCGCTCCAGTTCTTCTGCCGTGCAGAAGCAGTAATACGCCTTCCGCTCCTTGATGAGCCGCTCGGCATAGCCTTTGTAAACATCCATCTTGTCCGACTGTCGGTAGGGCGGAAAAGGCCCCCCAACGTCAGGCCCTTCGTCCCAGTCAAGGCCCAGCCACTTCAGGTCTTCAATTAACTGGGTTTCGTACCGCGCCTCACTGCGCTCCAGGTCAGTGTCTTCAATCCTCAGGATGAACGTTCCGCCATGCTTGCGGGCAAACAGCCAGTTAAACAGCGCCGTGCGCACGTTTCCAAGGTGGATGTGTCCGGTGGGCGACGGCGCAAAACGGACGCGAACTTTATCGTTCGGTGACATGTATATCCATGGTAACAAAAGCCAATCGCCTGCCTGGGTCGGCCAACTGCTGGTTCAGCCAACTACTTTGGGCCAGCCAACGCCCGCAGCCGGAATTTCATCTGACCCTATTGACAGCAGCTCGGGATTCCCATTCATGCCTTCCAGCGCCATCGGCCCACTCATTCTTTTTCTCGCGATATTGCTTACCGGCGCTCATCTGCTCGGGTATCTGTTTGCGCGTCTGCGGCAACCGCGTGTGATTGGAGAAATTCTGGCCGGCTGCATTCTTGGGCCGTTCGTTCTCGGCCGATGGGCGGCTTACACGCACTTCCTCCAGCTTGACGTTGCCGCCACCGAGAAAAAGGCCGCGCTCGACCTGCTCTACTATCTCGGCCTGCTCATGCTGATGTTTCTCTCCGGCGCGGAAACCAAAGCGCTCTTCCAGAAGCATGAACGTAAGCAAATTGGCTGGCTCGCCGCCGTGGGAACGGCGCTGCCTTTCTTCATCATGCTGGCCCTGGGATCAGTGCTGCCGCTGGGCTGGTTCATGGGCGCAAAGTCCAGCCGCGCTTCGCTGTTGCTGGTCATGAGTATCGCAGTCGCCGTGACTTCCATTCCGGTCATCTCGCGCATCTTCTTCGATCTTAAAATTCTGCACACGCGCTTCGCCCGCCTGGTGCTGGGCGTGGCCGTTCTTGAAGACATCGTTCTTTGGGCCGTGCTTGCCATCGCCACGGCCATTGCCGACTCATCCGGCCTTCCGGCGCGCAAGATTGCTCTGCACATCAGTATCACGCTCGTCTATTTCATCCTGGGATTGGTGCTGTTTCCGCGTGCGACGAAGCGCATTTCAAAATCAAGATTCAACCTGCTAGCCATCAACTCGCCTGTAACCTTCACTCTGTTAATAGCATTCGCCTATGTGGCTGTGGCTGGGCTGCTGGACGTGAACCTTGTCTTCGCCGCCTTCCTCGCGGGCTTTGCCGTCTCGCGCAAGCGCCTGGGCGACGCCCTGGCCACAATTTCCGGCTTTTCCTTTGCGCTGTTCATCCCTGTCTATTTCGCGCTGGTGGGCTACAGCCTGATCTTTGGAAAAGCTTTCTCGATTCCGATGCTGCTGGCGTTTCTGGCTGGAGCTTGCGTGTTAAAGCTGCTGGCCGTCGCCTTGGGAGCGCGCCTCGCGGGCTTCCGCGGCCTCGACATCACCAACCTCGCCGTCGCGACGAACGCGCGTGGCGGCCCCGGCATTGTGCTGGCCAGCGTGGCGTTTGAAGCCGGTATCATCAGCGCAGCGTTTTACACCACGCTGGTTCTTGTCGCCGTGCTCACATCACAAGCTGCCGGAGCATGGCTGGAGTTTGTATTGCGCAAAGGCTGGCCGCTGCTCGTGGGTGATGTTTCAGCTCCGGCGACAATCACGGCCGTGGAAAAAGAGCCTGGACAATTGGTGGCGTGACTTTTTATCCCGAAGCGTAGCGAGGGAGCCCTATAGTTACGAAAAATTAGAGGGCCGCGACTAAAATATTCCATCGTCTCAATCTCTTATTCGCGTCTTTCGCGTTCATTCGCGGCTAGTTGTTTTGCCTACAGTTCATCGTAGTTATAGCGTTCCCTCTCTGCGCTCGGGACATGAGAAGCCCGCACATGCGTCCGGCTGATCCGGTCATGCCAGCCTACTCTGTCTTCATCCACCAGCGCCCAGAAATAGCCTAGTCCCATCGAAAAGCCTGACAATGCACTGGCGGCGGCGCGGCTCTGGCGCTCGAACATGGTGGTAGCTTTTCCTTCGAAAGTACAAAGTTCAAGCCCTGCAAAATTCATTCCCGGTGTGGCGCGCCGATAGACGAGAAAGATGTATTGAAATACCAGCCAGAAGATTTCTCCGGCAGCCAGCATGCAAACCATCATCATGCTTGAATGCGGGACTTGGTCGGCAGCTTCCAGAAAAGTCAGTGCGAATGCGCCCGTAGCAATGAGGACAATTGCCACATCGACCAATCCGGCCACCAGCCGCTGATGGATGGGCGCAGGCCGCGGGATCACTTCATCATCGTGATCAATGCGCGCCTCTTCTGGCTCCAGGTGAATGTCGTCAAAGCTGGGCAGCAGATCCATCTGCTGGCCGCGCAGAGACGGTCTTGCGATTGGCTCGATCTCGAACGGCTCAATTTCTTGTTCCTGTAACTCCGTCGGCTCGGCATCGTAGGCTTCCATGGTGATTCTGGGCGACTCCGGCGCTGGCGTGGTTTGCTCAAGCTCATCGAGCATCACTTCTTCCACTGTGGGCACGTAGGCGGGCTGGGTACGCGGGAAGCGGATGACCTTAGTCGGCTCCGGCCTGCCCATCACCGGCTTGACCATATTCTGCGGGATCACAATTTCATGAAAGCGCTCGGGCGGAGGCGGCATCAGAACATCGTCGGGCTCCACTCCAAAGGAATGCGGGCCATCCGCGGGAAAGTCCAGTTCCATGGCGTTGGGATCAACCGGGCGGCGGCGACGCGCGCGATGCTGCTGTACCCGCGAGACAATTTCTCTTCTCCACGCCGGATCAGCGGCAGGGGGCGCCTCGCCGGCAACTACACGAATAGGCGGCGCAGGCGGCTGCTCATCAGCAGCAAAATCGCCAGTAAAAATGTCGTGGTCCACCTGGTGGTCCACCAGGGCCGAGGTGTTCCTGCGAGTGTGAACGCAAGGAGACGCCTTACCGCAGAGAGGGCAAGTCATGGGCCGGTTCGGAGATTTTCGCCAGGAGCGGGAGGCATGCTGACTGGGCCAACTTTTGCTTTTACAAAACTTGCCGTGGTAACTTGCCCAGACTGGCTTTCTACGGCATGCGTTCCCAATATAAGTTTGTTATCACAGCAGGGCTGCTTTGTCACTTGTTTGTCACCGCGCCGCTAGTGACAAGCCAGGCGCTCGCAGGCCCCAGCGTGCAAAATCCTGCTGCCGCGCAGGAACAAAGCACGCCAACGCCCACACCCGCGCCAGCCGAGCCAGAACAGAATGCCGCGGCCACAAAAGCCCCAATTGGAAATTGCCATTCTGTGATCACCTCTGCGCCAGCGGTGCCACAATCCGCACCGTCAACTCCGCCGGCTCAAACTCAAGGGACTGCTGCGGCAACAGCGCAGAGCAACAAAAAAGTGCGTGTGCCAATCAGCGAAGAGCATCCAGTCATTATCGACGCGCGCGAGTGTGAGCAAGCCGGCAAGGTTTACACGCTGCGTGGCGACGTGCAGATTCAATTCACTGACTATATCTTCCACGGCGACGTGGTGACGTATGATTCCGCGACCGGTGACGTCGCGGCCAAGGGCCATGTTTCTTTAGACGGCGGCGCACGCGATATACACATCAGCGGCAGTGAAGGCACCTACAACCTGCATTCGCAAACGGGTAAGTTTTACGATGTGCACGGCTCTACGGGTGCGCGCTTTAAAGGCCGCAGCGTTACGCTCACGTCATCAAGCCCGCTTTCCTTTACAGGCAAGCTGGTGGAACAGACCGGGCCGGACGAATACGTCCTGCATCAGGGCTCGGTCACTTCTTGCGAACTGCCGCGTCCCAAGTGGAACTTTACCGCGGCAAAAATCATCATGAAAGTGGGCAGCTCCGCGCATGTTTACAATGCTACTTTCCGCCTTAAAGGCGTCCCGGTTTTTTATTTGCCGTATGCGTCACCGCCGGTGGAGCGTCTTGGGCGCGAGAGCGGCTTCCTGATTCCGAATTTTGGCACGTCGAATACCAAGGGTACGGTGATTGGCGACTCCTTTTATTGGGCCATCAACCGCAGCATGGACGCCACCGTCGGAGGCGAATATCTCTCCAAGCGAGGTTGGTCCCTGCAGGAAAATTATCGTTACCGGCCCAATGAAGCTTCATTTCTTAACCTTAATTATTTCGGCGTGCTGGACCGCGGCATCACCACAACCTCGGTAAACCAGGCCGGTCAGACTGTTTCACAGACCGCGAAGCAGGGTGGCGAAGATGTAAAACTGAATGCCGAAACCACATTCGCTCACGATGTCCGCGGTGTAGCTTCAATCGACTACCTGAGTTCCTTCATCTTCCGGTTGGCGTTTACTGAGAATTTTTCTCAGGCGGTGAATTCTGAGGTAAAGTCAGTAACCTTCCTGACCAAGAACCTTAATGGCTTTTCGTTTAATGGGTTTGGCGCGCGCTACCAGAACTTCCAGAGCAAGAATAATGACGACGTGATCACGATTCTGCACACGCCGGGCATCGAGTTATCCAGCGTGGACCAGAAGATCTTTGGCTCTCCCATTTACTGGTCATATGACGTGGACGCGGGCGGCTTGCGACGCAGCCAGCCCCGCAGCCAGCCCGGCCAGCCCGGCTTTGTCACCCCGGGCTTGGTGGGTCGCGCTGACGTGGATCCTGACGTAAGTCTTCCCATCTTTTACAAAGGCTGGACCTTCCGCCCGGAGGTTCAACTGCGCAACACGGTTTATTCACAGCAGCAATCCACGGCGCAGGGGATCACCATAGCTCACAACAACCTGTTCAACCGGCGCACCATCGCCACCAGTGTTGAACTGCGTCCGCCGGTGCTGAGCAAGGTTTTTGACGGAACAATCGCTGGCCGCAAGATCAAGCACACCATTGAGCCGCGGATTGTCTATCGCTATACCAACGGCGTGGAAAACTTTGGCTCCATTATTCGCTTTGACTTCCGGGACATTCTCAGCAACACGAATGAAGTTGAATTCGGCTTGTTGCAACGGCTTTTTACCAAGCGCGCGCGCCCAGAGTGCAGCCAGGAAGCACCGGCCGCAGGTTCCACCACCAGCGCCCAGGCTATTACCGCGGCTGATTCCTGCGCGCCTGCGGGTGCGGATGAATTTGTGAGCTGGGAAGTAAAAATGAAGTATTTTGCCGACCCGACTTTTGGTGGCGCGATCGTGAACGGCACGCGCAACGTCTTGACTACCACAGCAAGCTTCACTGGCATCGCCTTTGTTACCGATCCCCGGCGGTTCTCTCCCGTGGTATCGCGGCTGCGCGTGCGTACCAGCTCCAACAGTGATCTGGAATGGCAGCTTGACTATGACAGCAAGAAGGGCCGCATCAATTCAAGCACGCTTTATACCGGCTTCCATTTCGGCGATTTCTTCGTCGGCGCCAGCCACGCTTACCTCCAGGTCCCAGGAGAAGTCGTGGACGACCCAACCACGGGGTTGGTCTTGCCCACGTGCATACCGCACGTCTTCAACCAGCCGGCATGCGTGCCGCCGCTCTTTGATCAGGTACGCGCGCAACTCGGATACGGCAGTCCCACTAAGAGAGGCTGGAGCGCTGCCGCAAACATCGGCTTCGATCGCGAGTTCAATCTGCTGCAATACGGGGCCGCCCAAACTTCTTATAACTGGGATTGCTGCGGCCTGAGCTTTGAATATCGTCGGTTTTCGCTCGGTTCAGTGCGGAATGAAAACCAATACCGCTTCGCGTTCACGCTGGCGAATATTGGATCGTTCGGAAACTTGAAGCGCCAGGAACGTCTCTTTTAGACCCTCAACCACAAGGTCGAAAAACCGATTTTCATAAGCTTGCGCGGGCCGAAGGCCCTGGATGACAAAGGACACGAAGGACCACGAAGGTTCGGGCGTTCACTGGATTGCAACTTTGGAGCGCTCTGCATCTCGCAATCCTTGGTTTGACTTTGTGTTCCTTTGTGTCCTTTGTGGTTAAAATCTAATTATGGATTTGTCCGCCAAACAGCAGCGTCTGGAACACTCTCTCCGCTCGCTCGGACGTACGCTGATTGCTTATTCCGGTGGGGTCGATTCAGCTTACCTGGCCTGGGTCGCAAACAAGGTGCTGGGCGGGGATGTCCTGGCGGTGATCGCAGATTCGCCGAGCCTGGCTCGCACTCAATTGCAGGACGCCCTCGCCTTCGCTCAGGAACATGGAATCGCCGTTGAGGTGGTTCAGACCAGCGAAATGGATCGGCCGGAATACGTTCGCAATGACCGTCAGCGGTGTTTCCACTGTAAGGACGAACTTTTCCAGGTGATGGAGGCATTTGCGGCAAAACGGGGCTTCCAGTCGATTGCCTACGGCGTGAATGTCGATGATCAAAGCGATTTTCGTCCCGGTCAGGCTGCGGCCAAGCAGCATCACATAGCTGCTCCGCTGCTTGAGGCTGGTCTAACCAAGGCTGATATCCGGGAACTGGCCCGCGCGGCAGGCCTGCGCGTCTGGGAAAAGCCTGCTTCCGCATGCTTGTCATCTCGTATTGAGTATGGCCGTCCGGTCACCCTGGAAGCCCTCTCAGCCGTCGAACAGGGAGAGGAAGCCCTGCGCCATCTCGGCTTCCGCCAGTGCCGCGTACGGCATCATGGCGAGATTGCCCGGATTGAGATCGCACAGGACGAATTGCCCCGCGCGCTCACGCCAGAGATGTTCGCGGTGTTCACCCGGACTTTTAAAGCGCTGGGATTCACGTTTGTGGCCATCGATACTGAAGGTTTTCGTTCTGGATCAATGAATGCCGCCAAAACCGTCCCACCCTTGATTAAGCTCATCTCTTGAGCATGGGGCTTGCGCCTTCATGAGATAATTTAGAAAGCTGTCTGTACGACGAGGTGACTTTTTTGGCTAGATTTATAGGCATTTTACTAAATACTTTCCTGCTTGTGTTAGTGGTTGCGCAGCCGGGAGCTTCCCAAAGTACGGGAGTTGCAGGGCCAAAGAAAGCTGGCGCTAGCGCGGCTGCCACCACAAAAAAGGCGCCCGCAAAGAAGAAAGAGACTGCTACCGAGACAGTCGCAAAGCCAGTTCCGCTGACTCCGGAAATCACCCACCGCATCACCACGGAAATTCGCTCGCGTTACAACGTGCCTCCACAGGTCACGATTGCCGTTTCCGAACCCAAGTCGAGCACCATGCCCGGTTATGACGAGGTGGTTGTCTCTTTTACCGGCGGAACGAACACGACTCACCACGATTTTTTGATCTCCACGGACCGCAAAACCCTGGCCCACGTGGAAAAGATCGATATTTCTCAGGACCTGATGTCCAAGATTGACGTGAAGGGCCGTCCGGTGAAGGGCAATCCCGACGCCAAGGTCACCATCGTGAATTTCGATGATTTTGAGTGCCCTTTCTGCTCCCGCATGCACTCAACTCTTTTTGAAAATGTGTTCAAGGACTACGCTGACAAGATCAAGGTGATCTACAAGGATTATCCGCTGATTGAGATTCATCCGTGGGCCATGCACGCCGCCATTGATGGCAATTGCCTGGGCGAGCAGAATAGTCCGGCATACTGGGACTTTGCCGATTACATCCACGCCAACCAGAAGCAGATGTCCGGCAAATCGCGGACAGATGCATTCTCAAACCTGGATAATCTCGCCAAGGAACAGGCGCAGAAACATCAGCTTGACGCGAACAAATTACAGGCCTGCATGCAAAAACAGGATGAAAGTGCTGTGCGCGCATCGATGGCAGAGGGCGACAAGCTGGGCATTGATTCCACGCCGACTCTGTTTATCAACGGAGAAAGGTACACCGGCGCGGTGCCGGAACAGGAATTGCGCGCTGCCCTGGATCGTGCCTTGGCTGACAGTGCACAGCAGGCCCCGGCCAATGCAAAAAACTAGTCAGGCGCGTTGAAGTCGGTTATCGTATCGTACCGTAACTGAATTGCCCATGGAGGCGACTGTTGATCCAGGCGCGTAAATTTCGGCGCAGTCCGTCTGTTCTGTTGTTGCTGATCGCTTTGCCACTCATGCTGGCCGGCTGCGCGGGCCGCGGCACGGATAAAGAAGTAGTGGCCAAGGTAAACAGCTACAAAATTTTCCGTTCTGAACTGGACAAGAACTACAACAGCCGGGTGGCCGGGTCGCCGCAAAAACCCACCGCCACGGAAGAGGAAGCTCTGCGGCTGAATATTCTCAGCCAGTTGATTGATATCCAGCTGCACCTGCAGAAAGCGGAAAAGCTCGGTATTCTTGCCACCGATGACGAGGTGGAAAGCAAGTTCACCCAGGCCAAAGCTCCGTACACGCAAGAGGAATTTCAAAAGCGCTTGAAAGACCTGGGTATAACCGAGGAAGATTCGAAGCAGGAAATACGCCGGAACCTGACGATCGACAAATTGCTGAACAAAGAGATTGGTTCAAAAGTTACCATCTCCGATTCCGACTTGCAGAACTACTACAACCAGCACAAGGCCGATTTCAACTTGATTGAGCCGCGTTATTTCGTTGCTCACATACTGGTCACCGGCCAGCCCATGGGCCAGCCGGGAGAAAGCCCAGGCAAAGCGCAGAGCGATGCGGAAGCGAAAAAAAAGATTAACGAAGCCGAGCATCGCCTGGAAAGCGGCGAGGATTTTGCCAGTGTTGCGGCAAAGTTTTCAGAAGATCCCGATACCGCGCGCAACGGCGGCGAACTGGGACCAATGCCGGAATCTCAGCTGAAGAACACTGATGCGGCAACTCGCGATGCAATCCTCAAATTGAAACCAGGCCAGTTCAGCGAGGTAATCCCAGTGGTGAATCCCACCACGCACCAGCCTTTTGGCTATCGCATCGTCAAATTAATCGGCAAAGAAACCGCGGGGCAGCGCGACTTGAATGATCCGCAGGTGCAGCAGTTCATCCGCAATCAGTTGCGCAGCCAGCGCGAGCAGATTCTGCGCGCGGCTTACGATGAGGTGTTGCGCGATAATGCCGAGGTCCACAACTATTACGCCGAGCAAATCCTGAAAAATACCGGTACCAGGTAATTGTCGCTTGCGCTCCAAACCGCTGATGCGCATGGTGTCACGGTGACAGATCCTATGCACCTGAGGCAGCGGGCTCGGCGCGCAAGTCGGCCTCGCCCATCACGAAAATTGCTCGGAGCTATTCCACTTCGGCCAGTGTCTGGCCTGCGTCAACGGCTGCTCCTTCCGCGACGCTAATTTTTTTCACCTTGCCGGTCTTAGGAGCCTTCAACTCATTCTGCATCTTCATGGCCTCAATCACGAGGACGCTTTGACCCAGTTCCACCGGCGTTCCCACACCCGCGAGCACCCGTACAACTTTGCCCGGCATGGGCGCTTTGATTTTCATTACACCCTGCTCGCTGGCGCCGGCCCGGTTCCGAGATCGAAACGATCTTGGATCACGCACTGAAGCGGTGAAGCGCTCGTGCCCCACAACAATATTCGTCTCGGTCCCTACGCTTTCCTGCTTTATCTCATACGACTTACCGCCGAGCAGGAGAGAAAGAACCCCGTTCTGGCCATAAACCACGTCCACCGGAAGTTCGCGGCCATTCAGCAAGCACTTCCAGCGGTCACCGGCGAGAGTGAGCTCAACGCGATAGATTTTCTCCGCAAGCGTGACCTCATAAATCATTCGCCGCCCACTCCTTCACTGCGCGCTGTACGCTTCCATAGGGATGCGTCAGATCGTTTTTCCGCGCCCGGCTTGGATGCGCCATTCTGGCCGTTCTTCAAAGAGGCCGTGGCGGCAAACAGCGCAGCGGAAACGGCCGCAATCTCAGCCATTCCATTTTTGGCGCCGGATGAAGTGGCGCCGGCGGCCAGCAGGCGGTCAAGAAAGCCGGTATCGATGCGCGCATTAACGAAGTCTGGATGCTCCAGAATGCGCCGGAACAGCGGCAGATTGGTCTTAATGCCGCCAATAAAGTATTCGTCCAGGGCGCGCCTCATGCGGGCGATAGCGGTTAGCCTATCCGGAGCGTAGGCAATCAGCTTGGACAACATGGGATCGTAATCCAGCGGCACCGTCCAGCCCTCATAAACGCCGCTATCTTCACGCACGCCAGGGCCGGAGGGGCGCAAAAGCTTTGCGATTTTTCCCGGGGAAGGGAAGAAATTATTGTCGGGGTCCTCAGCGTAAATTCTGCATTCAATGGCGTGGCCGCGAAGTTGAACATCTTCCTGCCTGAAGGGCAGCTTTTCTCCGCTGGCGATCCGCAGTTGCAGATGCACAAGATCCAGCCCGGTGACCAGTTCCGTAACGGGATGCTCCACCTGGAGCCGGGTGTTCATTTCCAGGAAGTAAAAGTTGCGTTTGCCATCAACCAGGAACTCCACCGTTCCAGCGTTGGCGTATCCAGCCGACTTTGCAGCCTGTACAGCCACCGCGCCCATGCGCCGCCGCATTTCTTCATCCACAATGGCCGAGGGCGCTTCCTCAATCACCTTCTGATGACGCCGTTGCACTGAGCACTCGCGCTCGCCCAGATAAACCACGTTGCCATGCTCATCGCCAAGCACCTGGATCTCAATATGGCGCGGGTTCTCAATAAATTTTTCTAGATAGATTTCGCCATCGTTGAAGGAGCGCAACGCTTCACTTTGCGCGGTTTCAAAACTGGATTTGAGATCGGCTGGTCTGCTTACAAGGCGCATTCCCTTGCCCCCGCCGCCGGCCGCCGCCTTGATCATCACGGGGTATCCGATCTGGGCAGCCATGGCTTCCGCTTCCGCAATGCTCAAGCCGCGCGCAGAACCGGGAACCATGGGCACGCCCGCAACCTGCATGGCTGTACGCGCGCGCGTCTTCGATCCCATCAACTCCATTGCGGAGGGCGGCGGACCAATGAATTTGGTGCCTGCTTCAGCGCATGAACGCGCAAACCGGGCGTTTTCAGACAGGAATCCGTAGCCGGGATGAATAGCTTCAGCCCCGCATTTTTCGGCTACTTCAAGAATTCTGCCGACATTGAGATATGACTCGCGGGCCGGGGCAGGCCCAAGCAAATAAGCTTCATCCGCCGTGGATACGTGAAGGGATCCGCGATCAACGTCAGAATAAACAGCCACAGACGCGATGCCCATTTCGCGGCAGGCGCGCATCACGCGAACTGCGATTTCGCCACGATTAGCAATGAGGACCTTTTTGAACATAGCGGAAAACCTGATTGTAGAACAGCTACTAGCTGCTAGCCACTGGCTCTTAGCCTGATTCGGAGCACCGCCTGCAAAGATGTGGGTGAAGTTGGAACGGTAGACCGTCTTCCCACATTGGCGACTACTCAGGTTTGAACTGATGCCGGTTTAATCGTGTCTCCCTGGCAGACGAAGTCTAGTGGCCAGAGCAGACGAGCCTCAAAGAGCTAGATGCTAAAAGCTCACAGCCAGCAGCCACTCAATAAAAAGCCCCTCTCACAGGAGGGGCGTTAGGTGTTAACGAATGAAAAGCCGCTTATTTCGATTTGGGCTGGTCCAATACGATTCCGCCGCTGGTTTTCTTTGAAGCTTCTTCTGCTTTCTTTTTGCGCGCGGCCATGGCTTTGTCACTCCACTCGTTGGCGGTCTTTACATACTCTGCCCGAGTTTCAGCGTCGTCGCAGGTCATGTCGTTGGCCTTACGACGGTAGAGCAGATTCATATAAGCCATTGCGTCGTCATAGTCCTGGCGCTTGTCGATGGCGGTCTGAAGCATCTTCATGCCTTCATCCACAACCTCGCCATCTTTGCTTTTCAGCTGGTCGCACAGCTTCTGGCTGCCTTTACCCTTTAGTTCGTCTTCAACCTTCAGGCCTTCCTTACTTTTTACGTCTGCCGCATCTTTATAGGTCTGCGACCAGTCAATTACGCCCACGGAATAATAAGTTTCCGGATCGTTGGGGTCGGCGGTGATGGCCTTTTTGTAATATTCCCTCGCCTCGTCAAACTTCTTCTGCTGCATGTAAAGGAAGGCGATGCCCTTGAGGCTGGTGACATTGTTCGGGTCGGACGCCAGCACCTGCTTGTACTGATCAATGGCAAGCTGCGCATTGCGCAGGTTTTCCGCCGTTTCTACGCCAGGCACATACTGCTGCGCATAAGCGGTGGCCAGATACATTTTGGCGACTTTGAGGTCGCTATCGAGGCTGACGGCATTCTGAAAATGCCCAATAGCTTCTTCATAATTGGCGCCGCGAAAGGATTGAACGCCCTTGTTAAGTTGATCGCGAGCCTTTAGTTTGTTGCAACCCGCCGTGCTCAGCAGCGCGGCTGCGACGGCTATTACCGTCACGAGTCGTGCGGTCCTATTCATCTTTGCTGCTCCCTTATCGGAGTGGAGAAATTTTTTTGCGCCCTGAGGTGGGTAAAACTCACGGGGATGAGCGGCCATCCGATCATCCCCATTCTGAGGAGTTAAACCGTATTACTGCCCTGCTTCGATCTTTGCTGTGATGAGACCGATTCTGTCGATGACATTCGTGCCCCGGGCTATATCGATCACCTGGGCCACATTCTGAAATTCAACGTCAGGATCGCCTTTTACGAACATCACCCGTTCCGCGCGCGTCTTGAAGATGTCAGTCAGCCGCTGCTGCAGATTTTCCTGAGCCACGTCTTCCTGGTTGATCTTCAACTTTACCTTGCCGTTATCCAGCAGCACCTGCACCACCACGGTGCGGTCTGTCTGGGTTTCCGGCTGATGCGGCGGCGGCGGTTGCGGTACCAGCGCCTCAAGTCCTTTGGGCGTAAGCGGCGTGATGACCATGAAAATGATCAACAGCACCAGCAAAACGTCGATCAAGGGCGTGACGTTGATATCAGCGGTTTGTCCGCCTCCTCCGCCAGTTGTCATTGCCATAGAATTAATCCTCTTCTGTCTGGTTCCGGTCCGCTACTGCGGTGGCTTGTTTGCGTCGCGCTTCTGTTCAGTCAGCAGGCCCACCTGGTCAACGCCAGCGGAGCGAACGTCGTCAACCACTTCGACCACGCCTTTGTATTTGGCCCGCGCATCGGCTTTCACAAACACCTGCTTGTTGGTACGGCTGGAAACGCGGTCCTTTACTTTTTGCGTCAATTCTTCCGGTGTTACCTTCTGCGTATCCAGAAACACCTGACCGTCTCTCATCACGGCGACGATCACGGCATCTTCCTTGTCCGCATCCGGCATAGGCATGGGGTTGGTGGCCTTGGCCAAATCGACCGACTGGCCTTTTTGCAGCATTGGCGTGATCACCATAAAAATGATCAGCAGCACCAGCATCACGTCCACCATGGGTGTGACGTTGATATTGGAGTTTACTTTAGCGCCTTCATTACGAACGTTGATGGCCATTGCTCAACTCCCGGCTTACCGCCGCACCGTGGTAGCACTGCTCCGCTTCAGGAAGTAATCAACCAGTTCGCTGGATGAGTTGTCCATTTCCACGTCAAATGCTTCCACTTTGCCGGTGAAATAGTTGAACATCATCACGGCAGGGATGGCGACGAACAGTCCCAGAGCGGTGGTTACCAGCGCTTCAGAAATACCGCCGGCGACCGCGCCCAGACCTGTGGCCTTCTGCTCAGAGATCTTCTTAAACGCGTTCAGAATTCCGATAACCGTTCCGAACAGGCCGACGAAAGGCGCTGTGGAACCGATAGTGGCCAGCCCGCCCAGACCGCGCTTTAATTCAGCGTGGACAATGGCTTCCGCCCGTTCCAGTGCGCGCTTGCTGGCTTCAATCTGCTCACCGGGGATTTCCGTGGATTCGCCATGGGCCTTGAATTCCTGCAGGCCGGCGGTCACCACTTTGGCCAGATGGCTCTTCTTGTTGCGCTCGGCCACGCGGATGGCTTCGTCCAGTTTGCCTTCGCGCAGGGCACCGGCAACCACGGGGGCGAACTGGCGGGATTGTTTGCGGGCGGCGCTGAATGCGATCCAGCGGTCAATCATGACGCCAATGGACCACGCCGACATAATAAACAGAACAACTACGACGACCTGGGCAACCCAGCTCATCTGTTTCCACAAGTGGATGGGGTCCCATCCGATAGTGCCGGCGTCGTCTGCGCCTGCTGCCTGAAGCATCCAGAAAGCTAACAGATGCGCTTTGGCGATGGTAAGAGTTGCAATATTTGCGACAAGCATGGGTTTAAGTTTTCCTCCTCAGAACTTTTAATCAATTTATTTTCCGAGAGTGTTGCCCCCCTCGCGGGGCGGGACAGAACGGAGAACAGCGCGCGGCTACAGGACGCGATGAACCTTCTTCATTCTCGGGGCCGGATGTCTGGCATTGGCCAGCCATCAGTATTCGTTGAACAAACTGCTTTTACATATGGAACTGGACTTTAATCGTTGTTTCCACTTCCACTGGTTCGCCGTTCAAGATGTAAGGTTTGTACTTCCACTGTTTCACGGCATCCATCGCAGCCTGGATGAGAATTGGATGCCCTGAGGTGGCATGAAGGTTTTCGATCACCCCAGTCTTACTTATGGTTGCTTGCAGCATCACGTCACCCTGAATGTGGGCAATCCGGGCCATCTGGGGATACGTCGGTTGTACATCGTGGATCTTAAGTCCGTCAGCGACGCCCGATGAGACACGCAGTTTCTGCGGTGTGGCCACCTTCGGAGGCGGGGCGGCTGATCCGATAATTCCGCCAATGACCCCTCCAGCCGAGCCCCCGGGCACGCCGCCAACAACTCCACCCATTACGCCGGAATTCTGTTGCGGGGCCTCTTCATGCTCGATCATCTGGACTTTTTTGGGAATCTTACTGGGGGTACGGAGCGCGCCGTCCACGATTTCGCTGACTTTCTGCACATGCTGCTGAATTTGTGGGGCGGCTGGGGGCGGCGGGGGGGGAGGCGGTGGAGGAGCGACGAGCCAGGTCGTCAGCTGTCCTTTGGGCAGCGCCTCAGTAAAGATAAGGGGCAGCAGTACCAGAAAACCCACCAATCCGAGCTGCACCAGAGTAGAAATCAACCCCGTCCACTTCTGGTTGGTCTTGATTCTGCCTCCGGATTCCATCAGGCTGTCTTCAAACATGCCGATATCTCCAATCCTAGGGGGACTAAGCGATTAACATATTGGACACCGGGACTGCTAGTTTTGCTCCCAAAAGCCGGAAAATCTTCCGGCCCCTATACTTTTACGCGAACTTTGCCCTTCGCGCCCTGGGTAGGAAGGGGAATTGCTCCTCTTCCTGAGCTTTTTGAACGCCATTCCGTATAAGCCACGAGCATGGGAGCCGCTACGGCAATCGACGAATACGTACCTATTATGATGCCGACTACCAGGGCAAAGGAAAACCCGTGAAGTACTTCGCCACCAAAAAGATACAGCGAGAGCACCGTCAGGAATGTAAGCCCTGAAGTTAGGATCGTCCGGCTCAGCGTCTGGTTGATGCTCTTATTGACGATCTCCGCCAGGCTCTCCCGCCGCATGATCTTTACGTTTTCTCGAATGCGATCAAACACCACGATG
>DAHUXR010000043.1 GCA_027307045.1 Acidobacteriaceae bacterium | reverse complement strand
CGCGTTGTTCGTCGACGGGTCGTGGTCAGCGCAGGCGGAGTCGCTGCGGCACTGCGCTGCCGGGCTCAAGAGCGGCGCGCTGAAACACGGCACGCCGGAGTTCGACGAGTGCACAGCCGCGCCTCGCATGCCCGCCGCTTTTTCAGCCCTTGAAGTGTCCCTTACCCGGCTCAACGCCAATCCCGCGAGGATGCTGACCGAGGCTTCGCAACTGGACAATTTTGTCCAGCGCGAGGTGATCAATCCGCAGCGCCGCTACGGTGATATGCCGCTGATCGTGCTGACCGCCGGCCGTCGGGATCTGCCTCCCGAGGCTCCCGCCGACGCGCGTGAGCAGATGCCGCTGTTCTACCGGGAAGCCGAGCGCGCGCATGAGGCCTATGCCGCGCTATCCACGCGCGGACATGACCAGCTCGTTCCGGATTCCGCGCATAATATTCCGGCCGAGAAGCCCGAGGCGGTTCTGGCAGCAATCAACCGCGTGCTCGCGGAATGCGAGCCGCGACAACCCAAGAAATAGCGATCAGGGATTAGATCAGCCCCGTGCTCTCCGCTTGCTCATGCGCGTGATACGAAGAGCGCACCAGCGGCCCGGACTCAACGTGGCGGAAGCCCATCTTGAGGGCTTCAGTCTTCAGGAAAGCAAATTCTTCCGGAGTGTAATAGCGCGTCATCGGCAGGTGGTCCTTGGATGGCCGCAGATATTGGCCCACCGTAAGGATATCGACGTTGCGCGCGGCCAGATCGCGGAAAACTTCCAGCAGTTCATCCGTCGTTTCGCCAATGCCCACCATAACTCCGGTTTTGGAAACCATGGTTGGAGCAAAGCGCTTAACGTTGCTGAGCAGGTCGAGCGTGCGTTCATAGCGCGCGCCGGAACGCACCGCGCGATAGAGACGCGGCACCGTTTCAGTATTGTGGTTCAACACTTCAGGCTTCGCGTCGATCACCACTCTCAGGCAGTCTTCACGGCCCTGGAAATCCGGGATGAGCACTTCAATCTGGCATCCGGGCACCTGCTCGCGCACCTGGCGGATGGTCTCAGCAAAAATCTTTGCCCCACCCATGTTGTCGTCATCGCGATTTACGCTGGTCACCACGGCATGCTTCAAACCCAGGGTGGCAACAGCTTCAGCCACACGGCGAGGCTCGTCCAGGTCCAGCGGCTCAGGCTTGCCTTTGGGCACGGCGCAAAAGCCGCAGCGTCGGGTGCACAGATTGCCCAGCAGCATGAAAGTAGCGGTTTTGTGGTTCCAGCACTCGCCAATGTTGGGGCACTGCGCTGACTCGCAAACCGTGTGCAGATCCAGTGTCCTTGCCAGCCTTTTGAGATCGTGGTAATTGTCGCCCATGGGCGCGCGCGCCTTCAGCCACTCAGGCTTCTTGTGCGGACGCCGCGGCGCAACGTCAATCTGGACGAGTTCTACGGAGCTGGCCATCAGGGTATTAGATGTGAATCTCTATTGTACGATGCACGGGCCGCTCCGGGCTGACATCGCACTGAGGTAACTTTGAATCGCCCAAAATTGCCTCTAAACTTCAGGCTCATGGGCGAGAAGATACGCGCAATTATTCGATGGTTATCGACAGTCCATGCTCCGCTGGGACGCTGGGCGCCTCTGGCCGGAGCGGCCTTGCTTACCAGCACGCGCCTTTTTCATTCCGGCTTTCTAAGAGCTCTGGCCTACTCTGGTTCGGCGGTTTTTGCCATCTTGATCGCCTCTGACATTGCCCGTTCCTTTATCGATCCGCATTCATTCCCGGATTCGAGAAGAAAGCCAGCCCGTGTTCCATTTCCCATGCAGGCTATGCGGGTAGTACTCTCCGTCGCGCTGGGCAGCCTCTACAGTTTCCTGATCCTTGCAGGAATCGGGCTGTGGATGCCGCTCATCTTTCTGCCGGTGATCTTTCTCGTGTGCTGCTTTATCGCGTGGCGAAATGTGAGCCTATGGTATGAGCAGGGTGAAGAGTTCGAGGAATCGCTGGCGGAAGCAGACCACCATCCTGACACACAGATTGCCCATCACCAAACACCTTAGCAATTGGGCTTATAGCGTGTGCAGGTACGCAATCACTTCCTGCAACTCCTGCTGGTCAAGCTGGCCGCCGAACGGCGGCATCATGCCTCGGCCGCGAACAATGCTTTGCATTACGTGCTCGTCAGTCGCGGTAAGACCGCTCGGCAAGTAAGGTTTCTGATACAGCTTTTTCAGCCCTGGCCCTTTGTTCCCGCTGGAAGAATACGCAGGGTGGCAATTAAGGCAGTAAATGTTGAAGACCTTGCGTCCTCGGGATTGTTCTGCATTCAGTCCCAATTCGGCATCGGTCATCTTGGCGGGATCTTTGCCGCAGCCGGACAGTAGTCCGGCGACTACCGTCATCAGAAGAATGGACGCTATTCGACTCAAGTGACTATTATGTCTGTAGCGTGGGGTTTTGAAAACCCCCTGGAGCAGCTACTGCCGCCAAGTCATGCCGGTTGAAATCAAGCGCGCTTATGACAAGCCTTCACTCTCTGACGGCCAGCGTGTGCTGGTGGACCGGCTCTGGCCGCGCGGAATCAAGAAAGAGCAAGCCCGAATCGACCACTGGCTGAAAGAGCTTGCCCCTTCCGACGGCCTGCGCAAGTGGTTCCACTCCAATGCCAACTGGATCATTTTCAAGAAGCGCTACTTCAAGGAACTGAACACGCCTGAGGCTTCAGCCGACCTGGAAAAGTTGTATGCCCTTTTGTCCGAATATGAGCTTGTGACGCTGGTCTATGCGTCGAAGGACCCTGAGCGCAACAATGCCGTGGCGCTCAAAGAGCTGTTGGACGGTATGAAGAAGCCGCCTTCCAGCAGCGGCCCAGCCAAAGCCATGGCGGTACCACGGCGCATGGCCAAGAGGCGCTCAAGCTGATGATTCTGCGTCCGCTCGATCCCACCCCCATCAGCAGCACTGAGTTTCTGCCGGCGTGGAGCGTGGTGGAGCAGTCGCAACGCCAGATCGTGGATGGATGCTGGATGATCACGCAGCCTTCTCACGCGGCGCTGGCGGGTGAATTCGGCGCGCGGATGACTGGCGGGAATCTCCCTACTCTGGACGCGCCTGTAATTCGGGCAATCGCGCTGCATGACGCCGGCTGGGGCATGCCGGACGCGCAGGCAATCATGCAGAGCAGGTCGATTGGCCAGGGCGCGCCAAAGTCGTTTGTTGCCTGCGGTGTGGGCCAGTCTGTAGATGCGTGGGAAAAATCCATTGACGTGGCAGCCTCCGCCAGCGCAACCGGCGGATACATTGTGAGCCGCCATTTTGAGCGGATCGCCAGAGTGAGCGGACCTAAACTTCCCGAGGGTGATCGCCCGATTGCGGAAAGTTTTCTGCGCAATGAAGCTGCAAGGCAAGCCAAGCTGGCAGCAAAGCAAGAGCGCACGCCTGAAGAACTGGAAGCGCTCACCGACGTCTTGCAGTTCTGCGACCTGCTCTCACTATATGTTTGCTGTGGCGCGCGACAGAATGTTGAGTTCCCGCAATACTTTGGCATAAAGGCGCGGCTTACCGTGGAAGCGGATAGCTACAGACTCGACCCCATACTGATTGAGCCGGGGACTGAATTTGTTGTGGCAGCGTTGCGGCATCCTGCGACGAAGGAAGCGTCTGGAAAAGAAATCGAGATCAGGATTGGGTAGCTTTTCGTAAGTTCCAGAGCGGAATCCCTACTCGCTCCAATACATCTCAAGTTGCATCGGGTTCAGCTGGGTTACCGCAACCCAAAGCAGAAAGAGCGCGGCACGTCGGTGAATTTGCAATAGGGCTCCCTCACTGCGTTCGGGATGTTATTTCATGTCCCCGTGATCATGATGCTCATGTTCTGATCCCGGCTTATCTTTAAGCTGGCGTTCAACGGACCAGATCTCATCCGGAGTTTTTTCCCAGGGATACATGTGCACCATCCAGCCAAAGACGTGCGGCATGAACGTGCCGCCGGCGGCCTCACAAGCGTCCTCGGTTGAGATGGAGCCGTTCAGTCCGAATTTGGCATCTTTGCGGAGAGCTTCAATTTCGTGGCCTTTCGGCGGCTTGCATAAATTTACGTGTTGATGCCATTGCGCCATGCTGAGCGGGATGCGTTCATCGAGCTGCTGCTCACTGAAGCGAACCGGAGCGGTATACATGGCGCCGATAAGCTTGTAATCGTCTCCATGCTTTTCATACAAAAGTGACGTTGGCTTGGCCGGATCAAAGCGGAAAGCTTCACCAATAGCATTTTCATAATTAGTAAAGTGGTACATCTTCTGCGGGACGTTAGGCAGGAAGATTCTAAAGCCTTCCTCGAGAGCAACTCTGTAGTCGCGATATTTCTCCAGCGCCGGACGGGCCTGCTCCACAACCTGTTGCGCCTTGGCTGCGTCGCCCGCGTGGACTGGCCGCAGTTCAGTCATGCGCATGTGCGCGGCCATGTGCTGGTGTTCTTCATGGTTGTGACCGCGACCCATGGCTTCAGTCGTGGCGTTTAATTCGTTCTGGCCGGCGGGCGCTTGCTGGCCCTGGCCGTGATCATGCTCCTGGGCAAAAAGGAAAAGCGCCGCAAGACCCAGCGCCACCGAAATCAGATATTTTTTCATCACGAACTTCCCCCGCTGTCCAACAACCGTAGCAAACCCGAAACAAACACAAAAGTTACCTTTGGATGAATGAAAAGAACTTCACAAATCCCTCTGGGTTAGTATGAGGCGGGAGGAAAGACCATGCAACGGTTTCGTCATCGTATTGCAATTGCGGCACTTACGTCGCTGATGTTTATAGCGCTCGGGATGCAGGCGCAGGAGCAGAGCAAAGACCAGAGCACCCAGCCGCAAAGTGGCAGCCAAACCGGAGGCCAAAGATGGCAGGGACGCCGTGCCGCCGCGCAACGCCAGCGCCAGCACATGGCCATGCTGGCCGAGAAACTCAGCCTCACTGACGCGCAAAAAACACAATTTCAACAGATTGGGCGCGACATGCGAAAGCAGGGCATGGCGATCCGGCAGGACGGTTCTTTGACCGATGATCAGAAGAAAGCAAAAATGCAGGAGCTGCGCCAGCAGTCACATAAACAGATGTTCAGCGTCCTGACGCCGGAACAAAAAGAAAAACTAAAGCAGATGCGTGAGGAACACAAGAAGGAACAGGAGAAGGAAAAAGCCTCGGGCGATCAGGCATCAGCCAAAAAGAAACCCGGCACCGCCAGCGACGATGACGATCCATTTGCCGGCATGACCAGCGATGATGACGAAGGCCCGGGAAACGGTGGCAGCGTCCAGTAGCCGCAATTAAGGAGTATGCACCGGTTCTTCGTGTTCGAAGAGCGGCTTCCATGATTCGTCGAGGGAAACCCACTGGTCAAACTCCTGCCAGCTGGATTTCATCTCTGGAACGTGAAGGAGGCCGTGACCATCGGAGCAAACCAATTCCGTTCCCCACCAGTCCAGCAGCAGATAGCTGGGCGTTCCCACCGACGCCTCGTTGCCAAGCCGCCGCAGGCACAGTCGGCAACGGCGGCCCTGATCGTGCAATGACCAGGAAAGTGCCACCATCGCCGTGACGAGGAAAAGCCACGTAGCAAATGGTCCGACCAGCGGATGAACCGATCCTGTAAGGATGATCGAAGCACGTCCTGTAAATTCCAGGGAGCCGACGAAGCACAGAGCCAGCAGCAGCAGGGTCTTGAGCGAGAAGAATCCCCACCACCGTAGCGTGTTCCGCCAGCTTAACTTCAGCTTGCGCGTCTTGGCGCCGCCGAGCCGGCTGCTGCCCAATGCAATTCCGCCGAACAACGACAGCACGGTGAAAAACAAATAAAGTTTTACGCCCTGCCGGGCGCGCGACACGAACGATTCCAGCTGCGGCTTTGAGTAGCCGCCGGCCTGGGCAAACCCACGAAATTCCTGTTGCGCCTCCGCAAGAGATACGTGTGGGTCCATGCGCAGAACGGCGCCGGTGCGGTCAGCAAAATTGTTGGTGGTGGCGCCCCAGCGCGGCAGGAGCCAGACTGACACTTCAGGAAAAATGAAAACAAAGTTTTCTGGCAGCACACCGATCACGGTGCCGGGACGGCCATCGACTGAAATAGTCTTGCCCACCACGTTGTGGTCTGAATTGAATTCCGCCTCCCACAGACGATGTGTTATCACCACGCATCCCGCACAGCTCGTTTCATCTGCCGGGGTGAAAAGCCGGCCCAAAGCAGCTCTGTTGCCCAGTAGATCAAAAAAATTGGGCGAGACGCGGGCGCTGATGTCGTTCACGTGATCGTGCGGGAAGCTTAGAGAGACTGGATGCCACGAGTACGCCGCAACCATTTCCGATGTCTTGCTGCTCTCCGCCCATTTTGCGGCTTCACGAAAGAGATTTTCCTCGTCGTACTTTGTAAAACTGCCATGCATTGAGAGGTAAGCCAGACGGTCCGGCTGGGGAAACGGCAGCGGCTTGAATCCCGAGCGGATGGTGGGCGCGAAACCCGTGACTAGGATCAAGCCAAGAACGGCGATCAGGATTGCACTCAGGCAAAAACGGGCTGATCGCGGCTCTTCGTCCAGCACGCGCGTAACTTTCTTATGGTCAAAGCGGTGAAAAGCAGCATCTGGGAATGCGCCCCAGCAATGCCGGGTCAGTTCCATGGTTGTATGGGAATTCAGCCGGCCGGATTCAGCCAAAAAGTGAAGCCAGTGCCAGATCTCGCCATACCACTCCTGGTACCACGCGGCGCGTTGCGCTTTGGGGACCAGCAGACTTGCGCTGCGCAGCAGGAGCTTACATTGCCAGATCAGGAGTCGGATTTGAGGATTGGGCTGCACAACATTTCCCTCGCTATCGGCGCGTTACCTTCTCTTCCGGGGCCAGCTTGGCCAGTAGTGGATAGCGCTCCACCGCATTGATGAGAGCATCTTTGCCCTGGCGCGTGAGTTTGTAATAGCGGCGTGGCGGGCGGTCCTGGCGCAACGCGATTTTGCTGTCTTCCCAGTCACCGATCACCAGGGATTCTTTTTCCAGGCGGCGCAATGCGGGGTAGATGGTGCCGCTGGGCAGGCCGGTGACGTCCATGATGTCAAAACCGTAAACATAGCCTGACCGGATGGTTTGCAGGATCAGCGCCGACGTGTGAGAAATTCTTGCCGCAGTTTCCATGTTCCGATTGCAACCCTATGTAGTATTCTTTATATGTAGTATTCTCGTATAGCACGCCTTACAGCCCGATTTTACCGGAATACCTTCGGCCCCGCACAGGAATATTTGTCGCCGTTACCGGGAACCCGCAGGCATGACGCGGTGTCTTTCCTGAGATGGCGTTGATGAGGCGACCTTATGCTTGAAGCAATCGGTCTTACCAAGTGTTACGCCAGCCTTCCCGCCGTGAGCCAGGTGAGCTTCACGGTCCGCCCGGGAGAAATTCTGGGTTACCTGGGACCCAATGGCTCGGGAAAAAGCACCACGGTAAAGATGATTACCGGCCTGATGGAACCTACCCGAGGCAAAGTGCTTTTCCATGGCAACAATATCAAGGACGATCTGCCAGCCTACAAGAAGGTGCTGGGGTACGTACCGGAAGAAGCGCTGCTCTATCCCTACATGACGGGATGGGAGTATCTGGAGTTTGTAGGCATATTGCGCGGGATGGACCAAAAGCGGCTGCGCAAGCGCGCCGACGCGTTGCTGGAATTGTTTCTTCTATTTCCTTTTCGCCACGCCACCATCGCGTCATACTCGAAGGGCATGCGGCAACGAATTCTGCTGATTGCCGCCCTGATGCACGATCCCGAAATCCTGGTGTTCGACGAGCCGCTATCCGGGCTGGACGTGACCTCCGCCATGATCTTCAGAAAAGTGGTGAAGTCACTGAGTGAGCAGGGCAAGATCATTTTGTATTGCTCGCACGTGCTTGAGGTGGTGGAAAAACTCTGCTCCCACCTGCTGATCCTGAGCAAAGGAAATGTAGCCGCGCATGGGTCTGTGAGCGAGGTGAGCAGGATGACCGGGCTGGCCACGCTGGAAGATTCGTTCTCTCATCTGGTCAAGGAGCAGGACGCCGAGCAGATTGCGCACGACATTGTGGAAGTGATGGCGGCGCCGTGATCACCGCTGCTCGCGAAGCCATTTACAAGCGCTGGACGCGGCTGCTGGAGCACCCGTTCTGGCGGCTGGCAGCGCACTTTGGCATGAAGCTGTTTTCCGGCAACGGAGAAGGTGGACTTGAACTGGGAGCCGGCACGGTGCTGGCGCTGCTGGCGGCTCCTGGCGCTTTCATTTCCATCATGCTGCTGGATAAGTACTCGGGCTTGCTGCGTTTTTTTCGTGGCAATCACAACTTTGATCCTTATGCCACTTCAATACCCGATCAGTATTTCTTTCTGACGTTTTCCATGGCCATCACGGGGATTGTGACGGTCCTTAAGTGGGACAGCATCTTCCCTGACCGCCGTGATTACACAAATCTTGCGCCGCTGCCGATCGCCACTCGCCGGATATTCCTAGCCAACGTCACCGCCATCGTTTTAATCGCAGTGGCTTTTGCCGTGGACGTGAATGCCGTTTCGTCACTGTTTTTCCCCTTGATCGTGACCATGGAAGAGCCAAAGTTCGCCGCGTATGTACACTTTGCGCGCGCTCATTTTGCAGGAGTGTTGCTGGCCAGCCTGTTCGTGTCGTTTGCTTTGTTCGCGCTGATTGGCACACTGATGGTGCTGCTGCCGGACAACGTTTTTCGCCGCATTTCAATTTATGTCCGCGTGCTGGTAGTGATTCTGCTGCTGGGCCTCCTGTGCTCGACCTTTGCCGTCGCACCTTTGCTGGGCACGCTTCGCGCAGCAGATGTTCCTGCTTTCTTGCGATGGCTACCGCCAGTCTGGTTTCTTGGCTTGGCGCGCATGATTTTGGGCAAGGCCGATGTTGCTATGACGCAGATGGGAACGATTGGCTTTTGGGCCGTCATCACCGTAACTGTTCTTGCGCCGCTGGTCTATGTGCTGAGTTATTACCGCTATTTCATACGCATTCCTGAAACGCTGGACACCACGCTAAAAAGCCGCGCGCCGCGGATTCTATTTCCCATGCGACTGATGGACTGGTTTGTTCTGCGATCAGCTTACGATCGCGCCACCTATCGCTTTGCCATGAAGACTCTACTGCGGAATGACCGTCATTCCCTGATCTTCGGGGGCTTTGCCGGCCTGGGCATTGTGATCGCTTCGCAAACGCTGCTTTCAGCCGTGAACCAAAGTCTGGGCGGAACGCCGAGCGCGGCGATGATTTCAGTCCCGTTTACGCTGGCCTATTTTTTGATCTGCGGGCTGCGTTTCGTTTTTGATCTGCCTGCGGAGTTGCGGGCCAACTGGGTACATCGCGTGATTCTGGATCCTGCGCAAGCAGCACCCGCCGACGCAGCCGGAAAGGTGATCCTGACTTTTGTGCTGCCCTGGATTCTTGTGGTTTGTCTGCCGCTGTATCTGTATTACTGGGGCTGGTCGGTAGGAATTGCGCTGGCAGCAGTATTGATTGCCGGATGTTACCTGCTTGCGGATGGATTGCTGCGCCGCTTCGCGAAAATTCCTTTTGCCTGCGCTTACCCGGCCTGGAGCCAGAGCGCCACGGTAATTGTGTTGTTCTACGTTCTTGGATTGTGGGCGTTTGCTTCCATACTGCCCGGCCTGGAGCACGCACTGCTGCTGAAAAGCGTCTGGTATCTCTGGGGCCTTGTAGCTGCCCTGCTGGCCGCCCGTTTTGCATTGCGCAAGCTGCGCGATGATGATCCGAGATCTAAAATCCTTGTCTTTGAAGAAGTTCCAGACACGCCTTTTGAGTTGCTGAACCTTTCCGGGCACTGAGCAGAATATCGATTCCGTGAAACGCTGGAAGCCGTCCTGCCACTAGACATACAGGCCAAAGCAAAATCTGCTGCGCCAAACCGCGCCTTGCAAGGAGTGTCAATGTCAAAATTGCGCCCACTCATCGCCGTAACGCTGTGCCTTTGTCTTTTCAGCTCAACTTCACAGGCATGGTTTGGATTTGGCCACATGGCCGTGGCCTATGTGGCGTACCAAAAGCTTACGCCGGAGAAGAGGACGCGTGTCGCGCAGCTTCTCAAGAAGAATCCCTATTACAAAACGAAGTGGAAGGCGATGATTCCCGCAGGTACGCCCGCAGACCAGCAGGACCTGATGTATTTCATGATCGCGGCCACATGGCCGGACCAGATAAAAGACAAGAACTCAGGCTATAACGACGATGGTCCAGCAGGCGGCAACATTCCTCCTGCCGGACCCACGGCTTGGCAAAACACAGGATACGGCGATCTGGCCCGGCACAAGTATTGGCACTTTATTGATACGCCTTTTTCTCAGGATGGAACCACACCTCTTCCGGCGGTCCCGTCGCCAAACGCGGAGACTGAAATTGCCATCTTTCGCCAGGCACTGACATCCAGCCTCTCTGACAAGATCAAGTCTTACGATCTGGTGTGGTTGCTGCATCTGGTGGGCGACGTTCACCAGCCCCTGCATTCATCCACGCGAGTTGGCGCGGCTGACCTTCACGGCGACAACGGCGGCAACAACGTCAAACTATCCGATCCGAGCAAAGAACTGCATGCCTTCTGGGATGGCTTGCCCGGCGACAGCGCGAATCTGGCAGATGTAATTACCTACGGAAAGACCTTGACCGCCGCTGATCCGCTGCTGGCGCAGAAAGCGGACGCCTGTGACTGGATCAAGGAAAGCTTTGACATTGCGGAGACCACGGCTTATTCCGGCCCAATCGGCACGGGTGATGGGCCGTTTGCGATTACACAGGCATACAAGGACAACGCACAGAAGATTGCGGCCGAAAGAGTTGAGCTGGCCGGTGAGCGCCTGGCGAACCTCATCAATGACGAACTCAAGTAGTGGCCGCCGTTAGCTGTTCATGTGCAGCTTGTCGCGCTTGCGGCGGTCTGTGCGCGCACATTCGATGATTTCCGCGATCATGTCGGCATAGGAGCGGCCGGACTTTTTTGCCGCCATAAAAAATTCCGAATTGCTGGAAAGCCACGGATTGGGATTGGCCTCAATCACATAGACTTTCCCTTTGTCGGTGAGCCGCATGTCAATGCGGCCATAATCGCGCAGCTTGAGAATGCGATACGTGGTGAGCGCCGTGGTGGAAAGCAGTTCCTGGGTTTCTTCGTCCAGGTCTTCCACCGGAGCGGACTTGGTAAGTTTGTAAGCTTCGCTGTCTTTCTCCCACTTCACTTCCATGCCGGCGACTTTGGGCATTCCCTCAGGAAGCTTGGAGAGGTCAAGCTCCACCAGCGGCAACACTTCAGGATTCTGGTTGCCGAGAATCCCGGCGTAAATCTCGCGGCCTTCAATATATTCTTCAATCAGCGCGGGTGACTTGAACTCTTCCTGGACGTAGTGAATGCGCTCCATCAGTTCCTTCACGCTTCCCACGACTGAACCCTGGTCGATGCCAAGCGATCCATCCTCGGACTCCGGCTTTACGATCAAGGGAAAAGAAATTTCCTGTGAGTGGTCCAGCTTGCCCTGATAGCAGGTGGCAAAGTATGGGGTACGGATGTTGTAAAACTGAAATAATTTTTTGGCCAGGCTCTTGTCCTGCGCCAGGTAAAGACCCTGCGGGCCTGCACCGGTATAGGGACGGCCCAGCAAATCCAGGAAAGCAGCCACGTGCATTTCCATGGTGTCGTCGCCGGCATAGGATTCCACCAGATTGAAGAAGAGGTCGGTTTCCTGGCGCGCCAGCGCAAGCAGGGATTTATCTTCTCCATCCAGCATCATGTAACTGGGCTCATGGCCTAGTTTTTCCAGGGCTTCAAAAATTTCTTCGCGGTCGTGCTTCTCTCTCTTCTTGCGCCGCTTTTTAACGCCGCGCTTCTTCTTTTCCGGCTCTGGAGCAACTTCTTCTTCCTCGTCTCCCCAGCTTTCATAAAGCACCGTAATTTTTAATTTACTGTCCATATTGGTTCCCACACAGATTGTCTGCCTGGCATATCAATCTTATGTTCGATGCCGGGCATTTATGTCTGAACAAATTTTCCTCGCGTCACGTAGTTCATGGCCAGCGCCGTTGCATACACCGTTAGCTCAGTGAGGCACTCCCTTTCCTGCTTTATATTCACGCGCAGGTCCATTTCTCCCACGCGCGTTTCAATGGATTCCACCAGCTTCTTGATCAACGATCGTGGCACGCCGCTCCAGTAGGTGAGTTTGTCGACCAGCGACTTGTGGTTCTCGCGCAGCAGGTCGGCTGCGGGACGGACGCCTTTCTTCCGTCTGCGGCCAGCGTTGAATATGTCTTGAAGGTCGGTGTCCAGAGGCAGATCGCCCGGCGATGGCTGCTCACTCAGCACGGCTTCATAGAAATCTCCGACCGTGGTGTCCATTTCTTCCACGGTAATGTCGGTTCGCCCGCGCGGGCGCACAGGATCGAGGCTGCCCAGCTTTCTGAAAGTGCGGTCTACGTAGCGCAGCTTTTCCAGCGCGGGCCAGCCTTTATATTTTTGCCGCCAGCGTGAACCAGGCGTGAGCCACACGGCAAAGGTTTCGGCAAAATCTTCATCAGGATGCTTCTGCGCATACCAGCCTTCCATGTGGCGGACAAAGCTGCGGGAAAAAGGAATGGGACGGTATGCGTCGCGATAGGGCTTGCGATACGGGCCAAACAAGTGCTTCCACTCAGGGGTCTTGTGCAGCGCGTAAGCGTAGTTGATGGCGTGCCCGGCCTCATGGCGCAGGTACATCATGATCTGGCGGGAATCTTCCAGATCATTCATTTCTTTTTCCAGGCGCGCGAGTTTGGGGTCGGCCAGGTAAAAAGGAATCCCAATGATGGGTTCGCCCGAGGGACATCCCCACTCGTCAGTGAGATAGCATGCGGGACGAAACTTCTTGAGGCCTTTGCGCTCAAGTTCGCGATAGAGCTGCTGCACAAAGCGCTCCAGCGGCGATCCTTCCAGCTTCAGCCCCAGCTCGCGTATGGGCTTGCCCAGTATTTCCTGGACTTCCGGCGGTGCTTTTTCAAAGGCGGCGCGCAAGCAGTCTCCGCGAGAAGATTAGCACATGCATCGTTTCTGGAGCAGTGCCTCCCGGCATACTCCAAGGGTAATCTCCGCAGCCGGGTGACGCATGCAAATCATTTGCGCTGTCACGGCCGATCAAGCAAAATGTGAACAATGCGCCCATCCATATCTCTTCTTTCAATTTTTCTGCTGGCCGCCTTTTATCCAGCTTTCTCGCAAAGCACCATCAGCGACCCCGGCGCCCTAAAGATGTGCGCTTCTGTTAAGGACGTTGAGCTTCCCGCGGCTGACCATCCTACGCCCACCGAGGAAAAGGGCCTGGCAAAGTGCGTATCCGCCGATCTCTATTTTGGTTTTGGACAACCCGCCGATCCGGTGAAGGCGCGAAAATGCGCGTATACGGAGGTAGATAGAAACGACAAGACGCCGATTGGTGGAAAAGCCATTCTGATGATGGTCTACGCCAATGGCAATGGCGCGACGCGCAACTTTGACGCCGCTATCAAGCTGGCTTGCTCGCTCGGCGGAGCGCCAGGTGATGATGCCGGCCGCGTGTATCAACTTGATCGGCTGAAGAAGCAGAACTGGGCCGGCAAAAACTTCAGCGTGTGCGACCACAGCAGCGGCCGCGAAATGTATGAGCAATGCGCGATCCTGAGCGAGCGCTTTGACAAGGTCGAGCGCGACCAGAAGTTCAACGATCTCATTGCCGGATGGAAACCGGCGGAAAAGAAGGCCTTCCACGCTTTTATGGAGGAAGCCAACAAGTTCTACGAGATCCAGGCAAAGAACGGCGTGAATCTGGAAGGAACGTTTGAGATCCAGGAAGAGATATTCTTCAAAAACAATCTGCTCTCTGCCCTGCAAGCCTTTGAGCGCGGCGAGTTGCCGAACTATACTGCCGCAGAATTTCAGCGAGCTGAAGCCGACGAAAACGCTACTTATCAGAGCACACAAACCGGGAGCGTTACTCAGTGGGGGACGGTGACAAGGCAAAGCGTCCAGAAGAGCGAAGACGAGTGGCGCCGTTACCGCAACGCGTGGATCACGTTTGGCAGGCAGAAATATCCAGGCGTTTCCGAGCAGAGCTGGAAAGCCTGGCTTGATATCGACCGGACGGTGATGCTGAAGAGGTTTTTACACTAGGGCGCTCAAGCCGCGCTGGGACTCGCGTCATCGTCATTATCAAAAAAACTGCGAGTGCCCTCGTCGCGATTTCCCGAAAAGACCCTTCTCAACATCGCTTTGGCTGATACAAGGAGCGATCTGCGCGACGCGCCGGATGCGCCTGCGGCTTTCTCATTTTCATTGTTGCTCTTGCTTTCCCATTCATAACGCGAGCTGCGCACCTTTTGCGCTTTCGCCGCGGGGCCATGGGCGGCCTGAACGGGGACGTTCGGTGTTTTACTTTTTGGTTCGTTCATTAACTAATTTCCTGGCTCCTTCACACAATCGTTTTCGGAATTTTTGATGACGCTTCAGAGCCGATTAGTTGCATGGAGAGTAACTGATTGAAAACGGGCAACTTGTCTGCGCTGTTTTTTGCGCTGCAATAGATGCAGGAATTTACACAACTTACCTGTCCACCAGCAGCATCCAAATTTACCGGTTGGTTCGGGCCCCATATGAGGAATGGTAAGCGGAAATTGCGTCTGCTGAAATCGCAGGAAAATATATTGAAGAACGCAAAGCAATTCCGTTGCGGCGACAAAATACTGGAAAGCGGCATTTACCGCGTGTATCACCGGAACCATCGGCTGGCACACGAAGTTACCCTGCTGCGCGATCAGTTGTTTCCCAAGTGCATCAAGTGTGAAGACTCAGTTTATTTCGAACTGGTGCGCAGCGCGCCCGATATCACTCTGGCGCCATTCAAGGTTGCGCTTTACGCCCTCCCTGCCATCGACGAAGAAGAAGATTTCACTGTCGCCTTATAATCGTTAGCTCCAACGCCAGCACAAATATTGTGCCCGCCGCTTGACCTCCGCCATCTATTCATCAAAGATCAAAGCTGATCCAAAGTATTTCCAGTTGAGGAGCGACGATGGTGGCGACATCTCAGCCCACAAATGAGTCTGGGCGGCAACTTCTGCGGCACACTTTGGCAACGCTGGCCTACCGCGCGGGAAAGACGCTGCGCGACGCGCCGGAAAACTTTGCCACGTTCAACACGGGAGAAAAAGGCCGTACTCCGATCCACATACTGGCCCACATGGGCGATCTTTTTGACTGGGCGCTTTCCATCGCGCAGGGAAAGCAGGCATGGCGTGATTCTGAGCCGCTGCCATGGCCTGACGAAGTAAAGCGATTTTTCAAAACTCTGGAAGCCTTTGATGGCTATCTGGCGTCAGACGCGCCTCTGGCTGCTTCGCCGGAAAAGCTTTTTCAAGGCCCAGTTGCCGACGCATTGACACACACAGGCCAAATGGCAATGCTGCGACGAATGGCCGGCTGTCCCATGCGCAGAGAAAACTATTACCGCGCAGAGATAGTTGCCGGACGCGCAGGCGAGGAGCAGGCAGCGCCGGTAAGGAGTTCTGATTAGTTTCGGAGAGTTGTTTTGGGGAAGCCAGAAAAGATGCCCCGAACGATTGGTTTAACTCGCCGCAGCGCTGCTACATGCCCTGGCTGCGGAAGACCGGCCAGCGCTTGAGGACTTTCTGTTCCCCGTCCTTCCATCTGGAATGGTCGGCCCGGAACGGTAATGCCGGACCAACGATAAAGGTCAGGTCGGTCTCGCCCCGGAAGCGGATGGAGATGCAGTGAAAGTCGGAATCGAGATTCAGTTCAACCATCTCAACCCCTGGCTCCTGGGGATAGGAGCTGCTCATGGTTTCGGAGCCTGAATAGCTCGATTTGGTTGCCTAGCGATCGCAAAAAGAGGCGATTTTTGAACATGCGCAGGGACCGGGAACTGTGAAATTTTCTGCTGGACTCCTTTTCAATGTCTCGGGGGAGATTCAAGACGGGTACGATCATTCCCGCCAGCGGGATCTACAGTGTTCATCACCTCGCACATCGCCTCCCACATGAAGTCACGCTGCTCAGGGGCGAGACATTCCCCAAGTGCCAGAAATGCGCCGATGCGGTGACGTTCAAGCTGGTGAGGGTGCTCACTTATCAAACTGCCGCCAAGGATTCTTCATGGCGTGTCACTCTTTATGAACTTCCGGTTATTGATGGCGATGATGAATCCGCAAAAGTGGGTTAGTGAGCCCAATGCTAAACGGGTCTAAAAATTAACGGCCATTGCGAAGAAAGCCAAACAAGGAAAGAAAGAGGGGAAGGCCAAAGAAAAGGGTCCTCCAACGGGAGGCCTGTGGATTGCCCCAAGAAACAGCCTTAAGGGCCCTACGGGTAAGCGGACATGGGAGAACCGCCCTGACGAGCGCTCAAGCAACAATAGATTTCTGGAATTGGCTGACATTGCTCTCGGCGCGAAGGAACCAAGGCCCAAGAAACGGTAGCTTCAGCACTGGAAAAATCAGGAATCTCTTACGGCTCCCGCCGATGGTTACCAAGGTCATAAGACTTTCTAAAGAAGTTCACAAAGAATCCGGCATCTCAGGCTAAAGTTTCATAAATGAGGTAGAACGTGCGCCATGGCTGATATCCGCGAAAACCTGACCCTCGAGATCAAGCAACTGAATTCCGAATTGAAGCGTGTAGAACGGCGGCTTAAATCGGAAGCCGCACCCGACTCTGTGACCCTGAACGAGTTTCGTCATGCCGTGGATAATGTTCGCCTGACGGCCTGGAGTGTAAGTGAACTCATCAACGCAGAACACACAAAGAAGAACCCCGACACAGTAATGGCCTTCCTGGCCGCTGAACGTTTGCGCCGGTTCGACCAAATGGTAAGGAATCTTTGCGGGGATATGGAACGGCAGCTGGTCACGTTTCAAACCAACGGTATGCACTCACTCATTGATTCCGTAAACATGCTTCAGCAACGCTTGACGCAGAGATTCAGCGACCGGGAACTGCAGAAATACAAAATCAAGGACGCCAGTTAGGCTGAGGACTCACTAGGCGTGCATCGTTACCGTACCGTGGGATGAGTACATGCCAGCCTTAAATGGCCCCCAAAGCTCGGCCACAATGGGTGCAGGCAGGCTTGGAAGCAAAAACTTCCAGCCTTAAAACCGCAAGCCGAACACGCCAATGCAAGCTCTTGAGATTCAACGTTCCTGGATTTTTACAATATAACTGGCGGATTTTTCTTGACTAGTAGGCGAACAAATGGTAAAGTTAAAAATTCGCTTCAGAGCGGAAATGTTGTGTTGCGGACGGTCTTTGAAAATCTAGCAGTCAGTATTCAGCACTCAGCCACGTTCGGAGTCTAATTTTTAGATCGTTCGACTCCCGGCATCCGCCGCTCGCTCACGATGACAGTTTGTGGCGCGGCGATTATTGCGCCGCGCGGCTTCTTTAAGCTTGCGACCCTCTGCCGACTGGGATTGGGATTGGGTCTGGGATTGGGTGACCCAAGGGTGACCCAAGGGCCACCCAAGGGCCACCCAAGCGTGGCGCAAGGGAGGCCCAAGCGTCGATTGATGCAAAGCCTTTTGTTTGCAATAAAAGTCGAAAAAAACGGGGTGGGGGTGGCGCACGGAGCGCGCCTATCGCCGACATCGCCGTGATCGCGCGCCATCCCACCCCAGGACGCGAGAAACGCGCGCGCCGGGGCCCCCGGTCATCGCCGGAAGCGGAAAGGCAAAACCGGGGAACTTTAGCCACAAAGGGCACGAAGGTGCGCAAAGGAACCCCTCGTGAACCCCACGACAAGATGGGAATGACATGGGTCGGGGTTACTGATTCACCCCTTGTGTAGAGAGTTCCAATCCAGAGAAAGGGAAAAGGCGGTTTTGTCCTTCCTTGCAACTAGCAGCAAGGCTATAGTCAAGCTGACTTCCATGAAAAATTTCCTGACGGCTTGTTTCCTTGCCTTGCTTGCAATAGCTCCCGCTGCCGCACAAACGGAACGAATCACCTCGTTTGATTCCCGCATTACCGTGAATACAGACGGCAGCATGCAGGTGGTTGAGACCATTATGGTTGAGTCTGCGGGCGTCGAGATTGTCCACGGTATCTATCGCGATTTGCCAACGCGCTACAGTGACCGCACCGGCAACCGCTATTCTGTGCTTTTTGATGTCACCAGCGTGCGCCGTGACGGCAATTCAGAGCCCTACCACACTGAGGATTTGAGCAACGGTATTCGAGTCTACTTTGGCAGTTCCAGCTATGACCTGCCGCCCGGCAACCACACCTACCAGTTTGCATATCGCACCAATCGCCAGCTTGGTTTTTTCCACGACCACGATGAGCTTTACTGGAACGTAACCGGCAACGCGTGGAAGTTTCCCATTGACGTGGCCACCGCCACGGTATTGCTGCCGTCAAATGTACGAAGCCAGATAACAGACCTGAGCGGTTATTCGGGGTATCAGGGCGATAAGGGCCATGCCACGGCGCACAAGGATGAAGACGGTAATCCCACGTTTCGCGCTGAAAATCTTGCACCCGAGCAAGGGTTTACGATTGCGGTGAGCTGGCCCAAAGGGCTGATCGCCGAGCCCACTGCGGAACAAAAGCGCGCATGGTTCATGGCCGACAATAAATCAACCTTCGTCGGACTCGCCGGCTTGATCGTTGCCCTTCTTTATTACGTGATGATCTGGGGAATGGTGGGCAGGGACCCCACGAGCGGGACGATTGTTCCTCTTTACGAACCGCCGGACAACATGTCCCCCGCGGCCATACGTTTTCTGGAGCGCATGGGCGGTGACGAAAAAGGGTTTACGGCCGCAATCATGGGCCTGGCTGCCAAGGGCTATCTCACGATTGAGCAGGATGAATCCAAGACCTATAAGCTTGTGCGCAGAAAGAACGCCACAGACAAAGACAGCAGACTTTCCGGGGACGAAAAGAGTCTGGCGCGAACGTTGTTTGAAGATGATAGTCCTTTGGTGCTGGAGAACAAGAACCATGAAGTGCTGTTGCGAGCGCGCAAAGGTCTGGAAACGAATCTCCACGCCACCATAGAGGCCACCAGTTTTCGCACCAACGCGCGTTATCTCTGGCCTGGGATTGTCCTGTCTCTGCTTACAATCGTGATAATGGTTTGTCTGAGCGGGGGTTCGCGCATGCCCGTAGCGCTCTTTATGTCGGTCTGGCTTACGGGATGGAGCTTTGGCGTTTATGCGCTGGTGAGCGGCGTAATTCGTGCGTGGAAGAGCGTGCGAACGGCGGGCGTGCTGGGTGCTGGGCAGGCCACATTCCTTACCCTCTTCAGTATCCCTTTTGTCATTGGGGAATGCCTTGGGCTGGGTATGCTGATCTGGGCTTGCGGTGTGGCTGCTTCTGGTTTAATTGCCGCCGCCATCGGGATCAACGTGCTTTTTCACCATCTATTGAAAGCTCCCACTCTTGCCGGACGCGCACTGATGGACCGCGTGGAAGGCTTCAAAATGTTTCTGACGGCTGTCGATGGCGATCGCCTGCAAACCATCGCGCGCCCGGATAAGACGCCTCAGCTCTTTGAACGCTTCCTTCCTTACGCTTTTGCCATGGGCGTTGAGCACGCATGGGCCCAGCAGTTCTCCCAGGTTCTGGCCCAGGCAGCTACGGTCGGCGGCTCCGCAGGAGACGCGAATTATTCGCCTTCGTGGTATTCCGGCGCGTCCTTTGGATCGTTTTCCGCAACGACTTTTACCTCAAGCTTCAGCAGTTCGTTTTCCAGCGCGATCTCCTCATCTTCCACTGCTGCAGGATCATCTTCAGGATCGGGCGGAGGGGGGTCGTCCGGCGGCGGTGGCGGCGGCGGGGGCGGAGGTGGCTGGTAAACCCAGGGCTGTGGGTGAAATAGCCCACTGAAAAGCCTGCAGGAATGCAACTTTCCGTGAAGCAGCCGGGTATCATCTGACGAAACAGGCGCCAGCACAGATTTCAGGAACTGTGACCGCGGTCACAGCCGGAAAATCGTCCTTCGCGGATACTTATGCTTCGTGGAGGCTGCGATGAAATTTACCAGAATTCTCTTAGGGGTATTCGCACTGCTTCTGTCAGGAGCGGCAATTACTCTTGTTTCCCAGGAAAAGAACTCCCCGAAACCCGTCAACTACACTTACGCCCCAACCAGCGAGCAGACAATGCATGGCGTGGTGGTGGAGACGAAAGATTTTGAATGTCCTGTGAGCGGCACCGTGGGTTCACACATCACTGTGAAGAGTGAGACCGGAAGCATTGAGGTACATCTGGCTCCTGCCTCCTTCATGAAGCAATATGAGATCAATATCCACAAAGGCGACAAGGTGACAGTCGTAGGTTCTAAGATTACGTATGAAGGCAAGATCGCACTCATAGCGAAGTCAGTAGAGATCGGGAACGACACATACAACTTCCGCGACCAGTCAGGGAAACCTCTCTGGTAGTGGATAGCTGCTGCTGTTTCCTGGGGGAGGAAATAGCATAAACAAAGGCCGGGCTCTTCGCGAGTCCGGCTTTTGGTTTTGCAGCCGTTTAAAACGGCCTCCTCCATGCGGGGATGCGCTACGATTTTGCCCATCGCCTGCCCTCATTCCCACGGATTTATCCCGCAGCGTAACTTCCGCGGCATTTCTGCGTATCATTACCGTCCAAGGCCGCCGATGATGGATTTCCATAGCCTCTACCAAAGCTATGCGCCGCAGGTGCATCGCTTTGTGCTGTTCCTTTGCGGCGACGCGGCCCTGGCTGACGACATTACTTCAGAGACCTTCGTGCGCGCGTGGACCTCACGCGGCAAGATCAGGGAAGCAACGGTCAAAGCCTACCTGTTTACGATTGCGCGCAACCTGTACCGCGACCACCTGCGCCGCAACAACCGGCTGACTGAGTTGGAAGAGTCCATGCCGGACCCATCCGTGGGGCTGGCAACGCGGACTGAACATAAAGCCGAGCTTTCCGCGGTGCTGGCGGCGTTGCGCCAGCTCTCTGAAGTTGACCGTGCCGCGCTGCTGATGCGTGTGCAGGAAGAAATGCCATATGAAGAGATTGCGCACGCGCTCAAGCTGCCGGTGACCACGGTGAAGGTCAAGGTCCATCGCGCGCGATTGAAGCTGATGCATGCCAGAGAAAATTTCCAGGAGGTGCGCCCATGAAGCTGGAGCGCGAAGTCATTGTTGATCTGCTGCCGGCTTATTTTTCCGGCGAGGCCAGTGCGGCTACACGGATGTTGGTGGAGGATTTTTTTCGCGAGAACCCGGATTTTGAAAAATCCGCCCGCTCCGCTGCCGGCCCGCTGGAGAGCCTGAAGGCTGCTCCGTCCAGACTGGGTGCTGGACTTGATCCGGAAAAAGAAAAGCTGGCGCTGGAGCGCGCACGCATGGTGACAGAAACGCGGAGCTCGTTTTTCTGGCTGGCCGTGATCAGTACCCTGATGCTGTTTCTCTTCCGCATTCAAAATGGCAAGGTCATCTGGATTGTCTGGAGCGGTTCGGCTTCCGGAGGCGGTAGCCGGGGGCCATTATTCATAGCAATGGCGGTATTCTTCTGGCTCTTCTATTTATATGCCCGCAGCCGTACTACTCCGCTGCCGGCTCATACAAAATTTTTGTGGATGGCAACGTTTTATAGTTTCCTGGCCGGCATATTCAAAATCGAGAACCATAGGATCGTCTGGATTCTCTTTCAGGGTGACCCGAGCGCAGGGATTTTCATCGTGGCGTTTGCTGCCGCTCTGTGGGGTATTTACTTTATCCAGCGGTGGCAATTCAAACGAACGAACAAATGAGTATGTCTTAGGGATTTGTGGTGATCTCGCCGATATTGGCTACGGTATCGCCTTTCTTCATGGATGGCACACCGCAGATATAAAGCACCACTCCGGCAGTGGGCGCGTGAGCTTCATAAATCGTCTTGCCGAAGTAATCGGTCACGTAGCCAATCTTCATCCCCGTCTCAACATAAGTCCCGCGCTGCACCAATGGATAGAAAATTCCGGGCTGGTCGCTGGCCACGGTATCAACTTTTCCCAGCCACACAGGATGCTCCACCATTGCGGGAGATCCGGGCAGCATTTTTAGATAACGCATGAGGCTCAAAGTGCCATTGGCCAGCAGCGCCACATCATCAGTCTGGACAGTGCCGGAGTATCCTGCTTCCACGGCAATGGCCGGCTTGCCGCGCGTGTTGGCGGTGTTATCCAGATAGCGTGACGCCGCTGGATCTTTCGGACGATCACTCCAGACAATGACGTGATCCAGGCCGAAGGCGAGCACCATGTCTCGCGTAATGGCGTCATGTTTGGCGTCGCCGGATTTTGGCCAGTAGGAGTAAGGACGAAGATTTTCATCGATATCGCCGCCGTGGTAATCGACAAGATAGTCGCAGCGCTCGACGACCTGTTTGGTTATCACATAAGAAACGCGCTCGGTCTGTGTGCCATCCTGCTTGCCGGGATAAAAGCGGTTCATGCTCTTGCCGTCCACGGGATTCACGTGCGGGACCTTTTGCTCGAAAGACGCGATGTTGACCAGCGGCAGAATGATGACTGTGCCGGAAACCTGCGCGGGATCGAGAGACTGGATAACTTTTTCCAGGGCAATGATCGATGCATATTCGGTGCCGTGCGCGCCAGAAACCAGCGCCAGTACTGGCCCGGGCTTGCTCCCTCGAACCACGACGACGGGAATTGACGCTGCTGCGTCAACTCCTGCGGGAATTTCCAGCGTGCCAGTAGCTTTTTGTCCGGGAGCGGCCGTGGCGGTGCCAACAGTAAAGCTGTTTTGCGCCAGCATGGCGATGGAGCAGAAAGCGACAAGAGACAACAAGCAGGAGGTGCGAGTGAGTTTCATGGCGGGAGCAGTATAAGCCAGCCGTGACAGAGCGCGCTGAAGAATCGTGCTAGTATAGGCGCGTTTCGTTGGCATCAGAGTCAATCATCCACGTTCCGGAGGGCTTTTCGCAATGAAGGGATCCATGATGGATTACCCGCTCACGCTGCAAGCTATCCTGGAGCGCATTCCCAAGACTTATCCTGATGTTGAAATTGTCTCGCGGCTTCCGGATGGCGGATTGCACCGCTACAGCTACCTGGATTTTTATCGCCGGGCCAAGGCGCTGGCGGAGGCATTACACCGCGCGGGACTTCAACCGGGCGATCGCGTGGCGACGCTTTGTTGGAACCACAGCGCTCATCTGGAAGCTTATTTTGGAGTCCCCAGCGCTGGCGGCGTGGTGCACACGCTGAATCTGCGGCTGCATCCGCAGGAGTTGGCATTCATCGTAAATCATGCGCAGGACCGCTTTCTGATTGTAGATGACGTTCTGCTGCCGCTGTTTGAACAATTCAAGGACAAGGTAAAGCTGGAACGCGTCTTCGTTGTTGCACAAGGGAGGCAGCTGCCACCCGCAATGGAAAGCTACGAAGAGTTGCTCTCATCGGCCAAAGGCAACTACGAATTTCCGCGCTCTGAAGAAAACGATGCAGCCGCCATGTGCTTTACTTCCGGCACAACCGGCAACTCCAAAGGCGTGCTCTACTCGCACCGGGCGCTCATTCTGCATGCGCTGGCTTTTTCACTTCCGGATGCATTCTGCGTTTCACAACATGACGTTGCCATGGCGCTGGCGCCCATGTTCCACGCCAACGCTCATGGACTTCCGCACGTGGCCATTATGCTGGGCTGCAAGCTGGTAATGCCGGGACGGCAGCTTGATGCGCCGTCAATCCTTGACCTGTTCAGTTCAGAGCAAGTCACCCTGGCGACAGCCGTCCCCACGGTCTGGGCGGGAATTCTGGAAGCTCTGGAAAAAGCAGCATTGGAAAAAGGTCCCGCGCGCTGGACGATAGCGCCAAAATTTCGCGGCTTTGTAGGCGGAACGGCAGTACCGGAAGCGCTGGTTCGCAAGCTTGACGCGCGCGGCCTGCCGCTGATCCAGGTCTGGGGCATGACAGAAACAACGCCCGTTGCGGTTTGTTCCACGCTGAAATCGCACATGCTGGAATGGAGCGAAGACGAGCGATACCGGGTGCGGGTCCGGCAAGGGCGCGCGCTGCCGTTCATGGAAGTGCGCGTGGTGCACGACCATGGCGAAGCTCCATGGGACGGTACAACGCTGGGCGAGCTGCATGTGCGCGGGCCGTGGGCCGCGGCCAGCTATTTCAACGCTCCCGGCACGGAAGACCGCTGGACGGCCGACGGATGGCTGCGCACCGGTGACATAGCCACGATCGACGCAGAAGGTTATGTGCAGATTGCTGACCGCGCCAAAGACCTGATCAAGTCCGGTGGAGAATGGATCAGCTCAGTCGACCTGGAGAACGCTTTGGTGGCGCATCCCGCAGTGCGTGAAGCAGGCGTGATCGCTGTGCCGCATCCTAAATGGGACGAGCGTCCCGTAGCTGCTGTGGTGCTGCGTGCCGACGCGACTGCCACGCCAGACGAGCTGCGCGAGTTTCTGGCTTTACGCTTTGCGCGGTGGCAACTGCCGGATGCGTTCGTCTTCCTCGGCGAACTGCCACATACGTCGACCGGCAAGTTATCCAAGCTGGAGTTGCGCAAACGGTTTGCTAATTGGCAGTGGAACAAGGCGGATGCGATCTAGCTGCGCGGCGACATTTTTTCCAGACGCACCGGAATCCCTGGCTTGGGCTGCAGCGTAACCGAGGGCTCTGGGCGAACCTGTGATGGATCAATCGCCAGAGTGATGCGGAAGCGCTGCAGGATCAAGGTGAGCGCGACAAGAAGTTCCGTCATGGCAAAGTTCAAGCCGATGCATGTGCGCGGCCCAGCGCCGAATGGGAGATAGGCATAACGTGGGCGGGCTGCGGAGTTTTCAGGGGCAAAGCGTTCCGGACGAAAAACATCCGGGTCCTGCCACCACTTGGGATGGCGCTGCGTGATGTAGGGAAAGATCAGGATTTCCGATCCGGCGCTGATGCGATAGCCGCCGATGTCATCTTCATTCACCGCAGTGCGCGCCAGAGTCCATACCGGCGGATACAGGCGCAAGCTTTCTTCCAGCACCATGCGCGAATAGCGCAGCTTCATCAGGTCTTCATAGGCCGGAGTGCGACCGTTAAGGAACGCCGCTTCGGCCTGCATGCGCTCAACAACGTCCGGCCGCGTGCCGATCAGATAACAGGTCCAGCCGAGTGCCAACGTAGTTGTTTCGTGGCCGGCGGTGAGCAGTGTGATGACTTCGTCGCGAAGCTGCTTGTCAGACATGGGCGCGCCGCTCTCGTCGCGGGCTTCCATCAACATGGTAAGAAGGTCAGAGATGCGATCCGACTGACGGCGACGATCGGTGATAATACGGTCAATGATCCCGTGAATGTTGGCCAGAGCGGCGCGATATTCACGGTTGCGCCGCGTGGGAATGCTGAGCGGCGGCGGAAAGATTGACCATGCACGGTCCACGGAATAGTCGCGGCCAATATCGAGCGTGCGACGAATGGATTCTGCATCGGCCTCAAGGTTGGTGGTGAAAAGCACCTGCGCGGCGATGTTCAGCGTGAGCCGCATGAAGTCCGGCACCACGTCAAAGGTCTGATTGTCTTTGGCATTGGTCTCCCATCGCCGCAACATGGCCAAGGTATTTTCCGCCATGGTGCCGACAAACGATGCCACCTGCTGCCCCTGAAATGAGGGCTGCGTCATCTTGCGCTGGCGCTGCCACAGAGCGCCTTCACTGGTGAGCAGGCCTTCACCCAGCGAGAGTTTAAGGATCCTGTAACCGCGGCCTTTGCGGTAATTGGCAAAATTGCTTTGCAGGACCTGCTGAATGTGGTCAGGATGACTGAGCTGGTGCGTGACCCAAACGCCGCGATAGCGAACCACGTCTCCATAGGTAAGGGCCGCGCGAAAGAAACCGCCAAGCGGGTCCTTGCGGAATTGCGGTAAGTCCAGAAAAAACTGAAGGGTGTGAGGACCGGGCGCGTAACTGGACTGGCGGAAACGATTCAACACTCTCAATTCTAACCGAGTGCAGGGCAGGCAGGAATAAAGGCGCAATTCTGCGCGCCGTTATGGTTAGACGGTGATGACGGCAAAAGGTCAGCAGTGAAATCGCCAATAACTATGCGGACTGGAAGCTGGTGTTCACTTGCGAACAGTACGATGCCGAAAGCGAACACCGGCTGAATCCAGCGAATCAGGATGGTTGTCCCATGGCTCTGTGAATTCAGTGATTTACGCGGCACGCGGAGTTTGGCATGGCAGGTGCGATTACTTATGGCAGGAAACAACAGCACAACGGCTGAGTTCCTAAAATTGAAACTTGAAGGACCAGGAGCTTATATGTTTGACGGCAAAAATAATCGCATTCTTGATAGCTTTTCATTCCGGCTTGCGCTGACAGCAGCGGTGTTCGCGGCGTGGACTGGCGCGGGATACCTACTGCTTTCTCTGGCATAAAGAACGGGTGATTTGTCACCTGTTCAAGGGTAAGGAAACAAGCCTACATTGATATTTGTTGCGGCCGGGATTTCACATTCATAAAAGGGCCGTTCAGGCACGGTTGTCGGACGGCTCGCCACAGGGCATTGAACGAAGTGGTCAACCAGCCAACGGGCAATGCCGCCCAGTGACTTCATAAAAGGGGTGACCGGCCGCAGGGTTTACGGCGTTGAGGGCGCCGGTGCAACGTTAGAGTTAAGGGCAGGATGTCGCGCAGTGTCCGGTCTCATTAGCTTTCACGCGACGATTGCACGGGCACCCGCAACAACATCGTTAGAAAGCCTTCCCCATTTAGATTTCCTTCGAAATACCGCATTCCCTTCCGTAGCATTTCATCCCATTCACGCCGAGCTGTCATGCAGCATGGTATATTCATTCTCGACGGGAGACGCCGGATGCTTAAACGGATTTCTGCTTTCATCCTGCTGCTACTAAGCTGCGCATTTGCATCGGCGCAGGCTGCGACCCCGCAGACCAAGACCATTTTGCTGAAAGCCGCGCGACTGCTCGATGTCCGAACGGGAAGATACATCCCAAGCGCCGGCGTGCTGATTGAGCAAGACAAGATCAAGGAAGCCGGGCCGTTGGCGCAGGTGCAAGCTCATGCTCCGAAAGATGCTGCCATCATTGACCTGGGGACCGCGACGCTCTTGCCCGGATTGGTCGATTGCCACGCACATTTGCTCACATCCGGCACCAGCATCTCGTCCCAGGAAATCATTCTCAACGCGGCTGCCGGTATGAGCCCGACGATGCGCGTACTGATGGGCGCACAGAATGCGCGTGAGGATCTGGAAGCAGGATTTACAACGGTGCGTGTGGTTGGTCATTCCGGCATTGACGGAGATGTGTCATTGCGCGAGGCGGTCAATCAGAGATGGCTGCCTGGGCCACGAATCCAGGCGGCGGCCCGCAAACTTACTCCGCCGGGCGGACAAGCACTGCACTTGAATCCCGCCGTCGCAGACCAGATTGTAGATCAGGAATTCTTGCAGGTAGGCAGCGCGGACAGTGCGCGCAAAGCTGTCCGAGAAAACCTGTGGTACGGTGCAGACCTGATCAAGGTGGTAGCGGATGATGAGAACAGATTCATCAGTCTGGAGGAAATGAAAGCGATTGTGGAAGAGGCGCGCCGGGCAAAAGTAAAAGTCGCGGTACACGCAACCACGGTGACAGGCATTCAGACCGCCATTGATGCCGGCGTAGATTCAATCGAGCATGGGAACGACATAACCGACGAACAACTGAAGACGATGCACGAGAAGGGTATTTTCCTGGATATTACCGAGCTACTCTTTGGTGGACGCTTTCGCGCGATGATCGAGAAACGGCAAGTTCTTTCTCCACAACTACAACAAGAGCTGAAGGCATATGAGCAAATGGAAGCGAAACAGACACCGGCCCGCATAGCTCGCATTCTGAAATCTGGAGTGAAATTCACTACCGGTTCAGACATGTGGTTTGACTATCCGGGCAAAACGCGGGGCGAGGCAACGGCGCTCATGTTTGGGGCGTTGAAGGAACTGGGGATGTCGCCCGCGGATGTTGTGCGCGCCGCCACCGTAAACGCTGCTGAAGCGATGGGCTGGCAGGACCGCATTGGCGTGCTGGAACCTGGAAAATTTGCCGACATCATTGCGGTCTCAGGCGATCCGCTGGCTGACGTGACGGAACTCGAGCGAGTGCAATTTGTGATGAAGGGCGGCGAAGTGGTGAAGAACGCTCTGGCAAAAAAATGAACTGTGCCGGCAGATCCCAAGCGAATGAGCTGGGTGTCAATGAAACTCAAGTTCTTTGTTGCCGTGTTACCAGCAGCACATCAGCCGTCGCGGTGGGTGGCTGATGGACCACCATCACGCAGGATTAACTGGTGCGGCCACGACATGGAATGATTTCCGTCATCGCCAACCCTTAAAATGACGTCAATAAAGGGTCTTACGCCACCTGGGCCTGGGCAAAGCTTTTGTTTCGGAGAACGTACTCGCGATCTGGAGAAACAACCTCCGTGACCGATTGGCCCGCCAGGCGCTGCAGCGCGAATGATTTTGCCGTTACCACATCCTGCACGGGGCAAGCCAGAAGAGCCGCACACTCGCGCAGCCCATAGCCTTCCAGTACCGCCATAACAAATACAAACCGCTCAAATGGCTCCCATGACGCAACAACAGCGGCAATGCTCTCAACGTCATTCCTATTCTGCCACTGCGCTTCCGCCGTTTCCGGCAGCGCACCATCCAGGAGAGCACCATGGCGTTTTGGAGCGGGTGCAATGGCTTTGATAGCACTCTGAATAATGGCGCGTTTGCTCCACGCGCGCGCCCATTGCCGGAAAACAGGGTTGCCGTGGATGCTATCTTCCAGGCCGGCCACAAAGCATTGCTCGGCTTTGGCGTGGTCCGCAGTCAGCAAAAAGGCGAGACGATGCAGCCCGACCATATCTTCAGTAAAAATCTGCTTGAAATCTTTGCAGCTGGCGTATTCGGTGGCCCGTTCAATGGTTTTCTGTTTGTTTCTACGGCGGAACATCTAAAAACTCCCTCATCCTGGTCAAAGTACGTAAAAGAGGTAGAGAACGGTTTTAATTCGGGCTCAGTTATCTGACGGTTTAGACACGACAGACGTTATGCAGGGTGCAATAAATTTGCAGAGCAGCACAAAAGAGCGGGGCTTGTCCCGGAAGGTCACTGTAGGAATAGTGGCAGTAGCAGCCCGGCCGTTTCACCAAATCGGTTAGACCGATCTAAAAACGTAAGCTGCTCCGGAACGGAGTGGCGCATGACGAGAATAGATTCATTACTCCCGAGAAAATGAAAGCATCCATCAGCTTTCCGCCATCAGCGGCCATCCGCGCAAATTTGCGGCGAAATGTTTTTCTTGGTTCATGTCCACTCGCGTCATTCGCAGCTCATCTTTCCCCTTCCGCATGAAACATGAAAGTTTTCCAGCGCTGCTGCTTTCTTGAGCAAACCACGGTTCTCCCTCTCCATCTAAAGATTGAGAGGTGCGCTATGATTCGCTTTCAGTGTGAGAGTTGCGGACGTTTGAAAGGCGAAGGCGAAACTTGGATTCTCGGTTTTGCCGCCGAAAATATTGGCGTGACTTCCGCGCGCAGGGAAATCTCGATTGCCAGTTCCTGGGACCGCCCTCGCGCTGTGGAATCATTAGCTGTTCATTTCTGTTCCAACGAATGCCGCGCCACTTACATGACTGCCTTGTTCGGTGATAACCCGGAAACCCTTGGTGGGTCCTCTACTTCAACCAAGCGTCGAATCAAACGCCTTGTCCCCGGTGCGGTAGTCGATACAGTTGTCTCGGAGAAATCTCACCCTAAAACCAAGCGCCGGACGGTTGTGCGCCGCAAGATCGCTTAAGCATTTTTGCTTGACTGCGCTTCCGCTGGTCTTCATCTCTAGCCTTTTCTATTGCCGAACAAAAAATGGCCAGGCTCTTTGCCAAGAACCTGGCCTGCGTGTCACCGCTATTTTTTGCCATTTCACTCCCTCTTACTGCTGAGGATTGCTGGCTGGCGCTGTCGGCGTCGCCGGCTCGCTGGTGGCCACCACTGGAGTTGGTTCAGTCTTGATCTTCACCGTTGTCATGATCCGTTCCAGTTTGTCAAAGACCTGCAGATGGTCTATCGGCTTGGTTGTTCCCGGAGCGTCCTCCACACCCAGCGCAAATTCATAGCATGCGCCGTTTTCAAAGTGATGGTAGTAACGTGCCTCGCTCTGGTCGGTAAAGCTTTCCGTCTTGGCAAACTCCACACCCAGCACGTTCGTTTTCACCGGCACAATCGAGTCATCATCGGCGTCAACCGGCGGATTGATGGAAGCTTCCGTGCCATCCACTGGCGGATTGACTGCGGCTTCTGTCGGTTCCGGCCCAGAGGCAAACTTGCTGCACTGCTCCGCCGTCAGGCCCTTGTTCACGCTCGTCTTAAAGTAAGAGGAAGCGCGCGTTCCCGGCAGCACCAGCGTGTTCAGCGTCTCGCCGCCCGGCTCGGCGAAATTCATTGCCACTGGATCAGGCCACGCCGAGTCTTTGGTGTCTGCGTCCGGCGTCAGCATGGTGTAGGTCTTGGGATAGCGGAATGAAATCCCGTAGGTGCTGTTCTTGTAGGTTGCGGTTGAGGCGCGCTTGACCGCCTTTTTCTTCGCGATCACCGCTTCCACTTTCTTCTCCAGCTGGTCTATCGGCTGGCTTGTCGACGCCACTGGGCTTGCCGTGCTCGGACCAGAAACGTTCTGGTTTGCGGGGCTCATTTGCGCGCTCTTGTTGCTGGCTTTGGAACAGCCGTTAAAGTCGAGCACCACCATCAGCGCCAGCACCGCGGTTGCCGCTGCGGTTGCTGCGCCGCCAATCATCCGTGCCCGCCTGGTTGAACTGCTATTGACTGGAGTTGCGTTGAAAGATTTCAGGTCTGCCATGTTTGTTTCACCTCCGCCGCCCTCAGGCAGCACTCTTCTCTATGGCACGGAGGCGGCCATTCACAGATCCCTTGATTCCATGCGGGTTAGCTGCACGCGCGCGTTGCGCGCCGCGTGCGGTCAAAAACACGCTGTGTGCCGCGTGACACACTCTTGCTGGGCTTCACGGTGAACAAGGCTGATCAACGAGCTGGCCCTTGCCGGAAATCGACCTCTGGAATGCAGGTGATGAATAAGAAGATTAATGACTTTTGACCTACGGCCAGATTGAACGCTTCACGCAAAAACGGCATGCGTCGCTTGCGCTTAGTCATGGTGAAAATAGAAGAGGTTTCCGTCCAGGTCCTGCACGGTAAACTGCCGTAATCCCCAGGGCTTTGTTTCCAGAGGATCCACGATGTTCGCGCCTGACGACTTCAACTCCTGGTACGTCGCATCAATATCTTCAGCGAACACCCAGTGAATGGCAGGTTCAAACGGCGGCTTCCTCTTCCGAAAGAATATTGGGCCCACATCGCCGCGTGACACGGCCCCAATCTCTTTGCCTGGGTAAAGCCATCCAATGTCAAAGCCGAGTGTATCTCTGTAATGCTGTTGTGCGCGTTCCACATCCGCCACCGGCAACTCCGGCACTGGCCGGCCAATCGCGCTCATTTTCTCTTTTGTGTCCACAGAGCCCTCCTGGCGTTCACTCCGCTTTTTTCCACACTACGTCTTCATTGTTCCTGCGTTGGGAATGCGATTTTGAGCAACACACATCGCACTTGGCCGCCCTTCCGAGAAAAGAATGTAGCACTGCCGAGCCACGGCCCACCCGAGTGTTGGCTTCCATGCGCTTCCGCAACTCCGTCAGGAGCAGTTTACGCGCAGCCGTCGACCGCGAGCGCGAAAAGAATGGCCAGCAAGGCAGAGAGCAGGACAGTCCAGCCGATGCTGTGCGTCCATGTGCGGAGCATGGGAACGAGGCTTCTCTGGATTTGGTTCTGATTCATTCGTGAGTCGATGGTCGTCATGGCGTTTGTCCCCTGCTGCGGTTGCAGCGCTATGGGTAAAAGCAGGTGTGAAGCCAACGGTAAGTGATTGATTTAATGGGTATTGTTCGGGGAAGGCGTTTGCAGAACTTGTGGGTGGGAGTGGACAGCGTGGGTGGCGGGACACGTGCCGGCGGGTGAATAAAACGTTACCAACGGATGACACGGATTTTCACCGATAGGTTCGGGAAATGCTCTCACCGCAGAGGACGCAAAGGGCGCAGAGAAGAACACGGGTTTGAGCGCACAGGCAAGAATACCTGGGCCATAAAATTCTATTGCGCAGCCGGGGGCGCCTCTACCCATGCAAGCCAAAATCGGGCTTGCATGGGGCCCCAAGCTGCGGTCCACGTGTGCTTTTTATGGAACCTGAGACGTGGCGGCGCTACGTCTCTACGTCCGGGTCCGTGGTGTTTCCAGTGTGTCTGCCGGCGTATTCGGCGGCATCCAGGACAGTCCGCTCGATGTAGAGGGCGCGGGTTTCAGGATAGCGGGTACGAAAAATAAAGATCAGATATTGGCGGCGGAGCGATTGCGGCATGAGTTCCCATCCCTGGCGGGCTCGGGCGTTGCGGCGGAATGCAGCTTTCATCAGCGGCGGCGGGTCGAGTTCGGCTTCCATGGCTTCCATCAGATATTCGGCAGCGTGCTGGGCGCGGCGCAGGCGCGTCTCTTCCTTTTTGACTTCGCGGACCTCGCGGTCAATCGGTTGGCGCGAGGATTCGGGAAGGGAGTTGAAGAATTTCTGGAGACGTTTGGACTGGCGGAGTTCGCGGGCGAGGATCGGGTGGATGGGCATGGGGAAGAAAACCTTACCACGGATGGGAGGGATAGAACGGATTTTCGCGGATCGTGTTCCGATGTAATTTCTGGCATACTCAGCGAGAATGAAACAAACTGCAATTTTTCTGGCGCTGGTCCTTCTCTGCCTCAGACCGAATATTTCTGCGCAAAAAAGCGCGGCGCCCACAGGCAGCATCAGCCCAGCAAAGATACTTGAGGGCAACCTAGTGGCTACGGGTGGACTTGATGCACACAAGGCAGTATTGACGCTCAAGGCAACAGGTGATTTTGGCTTCTCGTTGCGGCATCCGCTGGGCGATTTCATGTTCTCATACAGGGCGCCCGCAACGGATGTGCTGAAAGTGCAAATGATCAGCCATGGAAGCAGCTGGACCGGCCGGCGGGACGGCCATCTCATCCGGCGGTCTACGGTGGAAGGCGCGGAAATGATCAATGGCGCCAGCATGGAGATCGTGGAGCAATGCCTGTGGAGCATCCTGGAATGGGACGTTCGAGATTACAACAAGATCGAGTTGATAGGCCGGGCGCAGGTGGAAAAGAGATGGGCTTTTGCGCTGCGATTTACGCCCAAGAAGGGCGATCCTCAAGTCCGCTACTACGACATGGAGAACTTTCTGCTGCTGCGGATGGACCAGGTGCAGCGCTACCAGGCCGCCAAGGGCATTCCGGAAGTGGCATACGCAGTTACGACTTACTTTCGGGAATACCGGCAATTTGGCGCGCTGAAACTTCCCGGACTGATAGCCGTCAGCCGCGATGTTGGCGACTTGATTTTCGAGCTTGGCAAGGTAAAAGTTGGCTTGGAGATTCCGGACTCGGAATTTCGCGATTGAGCTAATCAGCTCCGTGAGAGCAGCGGAGCAGATCCCTCGCGCAAAAGCGGGCGCTCGGGATAGCTTTCATCAGGCGGCGGCTTCCATGGCTTCCATCAGATATTCAGCGGTGTGCTGGGCGCGGCGCAGGCGCGTCTCTTCTTTTTTGACTTGGCGGACCTCGCGGTCGATCTGGTCGCGCGAGGATTCGGGCAGGGAGTTGAAGAATTTCTGGAGGCGTTTGGACTGGCGGAGTTCGCGGGCGAGGACTGGGTGGATGGGCATGGGAAGGGAAACCTTACCACGGATGATAGGGATTGCACGGATTTTCGCGGATGCACGGCAGCGGACGCGAAGAGCGTAAAGCGAAGCTCATTTTTTCTTTGGGCGAATGGAGTGAATGTGTTATTAAATTCAGGCATGATAAAGGTAGATATCGATCAGTTGTCAGAAGAAGAATTGATTGAGTTGAACCACAAGATCGTGGCACGCCTGCGCTTCTTGCGGCAGATGCAGTCGCACGCGCAGATGCTCGATTACCGCATTGGGGAGCGAGTAAGGTTCTATCCGGCAGGGCAACCGGAGGTCATCGGCACGCTGACGCGTTACAACAAGAAGAGCGTCACGGTAATCACCGATAGCGGGCAACATTGGAACGTACATCCGGGACTGCTCCACAAAATACAATCTGGAGAAACAGAGAAGAGCACCAGCAAGGAGCCCATCGTTATGTTTCCCGGGTCAACACTTAATAAATCAAGCAGATAGGGAAAGACCGAGAGTGTACCCCTTTCGCACAGGCAGGAGTGCCTCCACCCCACCAAGCCAAAATCGGGCTTCGGTGGGGGCCCCGGCCTGTGCCACAAAATCTTATTGCGCAGCCGGGGGCGGTCGATCTGGTGGCATGGGGATTCGGGCAGAGAGTCCAATTCCTGGACGCGTTTCTGCACTGATTTGGGATTTAGCCATCCCGAGATCTTCATTTCTGTGCACCTTCTATTTCAGAGATAATCCAGCGAGCTACCTTGGCGACGTCAAGATAATCTGCAATTTTGGTCTTTTTGCTCTCACCTCGCGAGAATTCACTCACAATCCGATACCAGAGTTCGGTTTCATTTGAGAATAAGCGCAGCAGATCTGTTTCAAGAGCCACTTGTTTCGCACTTGGCTGAAGAAAAACGCCAAGATGCTTTGTCTCTTTGGTTGAAAGACTCGGAAGGATTGTCGGATCAAGCGAAATTCCGCCGTGACGTACTCCCGAATAGGGCGGGAACTTCGCGCGATCAAACAAATAATCGCTATGTCGACCTTCAGCGGGTGCTTTGAGTTGGTCGATTATCAACTGCCATTTGTAAGCGGCAACTCCTCCTACGTTTTTAATTGTGAAATGCAGATCAAATTCAACAAAGATACTGTCATCAACTCGCCTCGCATTTTGCGAGTGCACCTCTGTAAGTTCTACATCGAGTAAGGGGGTATTAAGCGATTGCGTAAGGTTTCCAAGTAAAAGTGCGGGGCTGGCAACGAACGACCGGCCTGACGAAAGTAGTAGGTTTTTGACTGCTCTGCCTGGTGCGGCGCTAGAGTGCTATCACCCACATCAATAACAATTAGAACCTTGCCAGCAGGAATCGCGGATGGAGTGCTTGGTGCGACCTCGTGCACGCGGAACTGCTGCATCAGATTTTACATTCTCCTTCAGAGCAGCGGAGCAGATCCCTCGCGCAACAGCGGCGCTCGGGATGGCACGTTCAGGGGGATGCATTGTTCTATCGACCTGAGGCTGCGATCCAAGAACCTGGTGAGAACTCCTTGAATCTGCAATTGTGCGCGACATATTCTCGGGATCCTTCGACTCGCCTTCAGTCCGCTTCGCTTGCGCTCACGGTCCTTCATGCTCGCTCAGGAAGACAGCGGGTGAGGGTATCGCTTAGGCGGCGCTATTCGCTGCGCTCACCCTCACCTAAAAGGTGAGGGCTTGGGGCCGCTCTTCCACCAGCACAGCCGGGGCGGCTGTGCCACACGAGTTTCGTGAGTGTAAGAAGCACAGGCAGGAGTGCCTGTGCCACAAAAATCTTTCTGTTTTCTTCTGCGCAGGCGAGGGCGCCTGCGGTCCACGACAATTTGATTTTGATCAGTGAAAATCCGTGCGATCAGTGTTTATCAGCGGTAGGCCTTTGATTTTCAGCCCAAAGCACAAAAGGCTCCATCATTTCTGATGGAGCCTTTTAGATTTAATGCGGCGACGACCTACTCTCCCACACACTTTCGCGTACAGTACAATCGGCCCTGCGGGGCTTAACTTCCGTGTTCGGGATGGGAACGGGTGGAACCCCCGCGGTAAGATCACCGCAAATTGATCCGCGCTTCGCGCGCGGGCAATTGGTAGTTGGCTCTTGGTATTTGGCTGATCCTTCAGAGGGACGGATTTCTCTCAAACCCATTGAAACAGAGCCAAGGACCAATGACTAATTACCAACTGCTGAATTTGTCATTGCGCGGCGCGAGTCAGGTTCTACGTCGTGTTAGTCCGCGCAAAGGGTCATTTCACGTAAGGAAAGACCAAAGATCTGATCGGTATTTAGTACTTAGTAATTGGTATTTAGCCGGATCGCCCTGGGCTTTCTGGCCAAATACTAAATACTAGGCACCAAATACTTCTCTTGAATTTCAAAGATCGTGAGGGCGATGCCTCACAACTGAATAGATTGATTTTTTTGAAACTAACTACATTGGCGCGAGACCAGGGGCTGAAGCCCCAATGCTCTCGGGCGTGGCGTGTTCCCCGGACTGAAGTCCGGGGCTTCCACCGTTAAGGCTTCCACCATTGGCTTGCATCATCTGGTTTTCACCATTTGATTCAGCCATTGGCTTCCGCCGGTGCCCTGAGTAAATTTTATGGTCAAGCCGAACGGGCGATTAGTACACGTAAGCTGAAGCCATTGCTGACCTTACACTCCGTGCCTATCAAACAGATGGTCTTTCTGTGCCCTTCATTACCCTTGAGGGTTGGGAGATCTAATCTTGAGGAGTACTTCACGCTTATATGCATTCAGCGTTTATTACAACCGAACTTCGCTACCCAGCCGTGCCATTGACATGACAGCTGGAACACAAGAGGTTCGTCCATCCCGGTCCTCTCGTACTAAGGACAGGCCCTCTCAAATCTCCTACGCCCACACCAGATAGGGACCGAACTGTCTCGCGACGTTCTGAACCCAGTTCACGTACCGCTTTAATAGGCGAACAGCCTAACCCTTGGAACCTTCTACAGCTCCAGGATGCGATGAACCGACATCGAGGTGCCAAACCGGAGCGTCGATATGAACTCTTGGCTCCGATCAGCCTGTTATCCCCGGCGTACCTTTTATCCGTTGAGCGATGGCCCTTCCATGCAGAACCACCGGATCACTAAAGCCTACTTTCGTACCTGCTCGACTTGTCGGTCTCGCAGTCAACCACGCTTATGCTTTTGCACTCGTCGGCTGATTTCCAAACAGCCTGAGCGTAGCTTCGCGCGCCTCCGTTACAATTTAGG
>DAHUXR010000042.1 GCA_027307045.1 Acidobacteriaceae bacterium | reverse complement strand
GTTCGCTGGAGTCTGTCATTAATGAACACGGCTACTCCACTGAGTCAGTGAAGCGGCTGTTCCAGTCGAACGCCATGGGCCACGGCTTCACGCCGGCTGGAGTGCTGGCAGATTTTCTTGAGGTCGAGACGCGCTATGAAGGCGTGGTGGAAGAATTCCTTCGCGATGAGTTGAATTACGTCGTGGTCAAGTCATGGGATTCGGCCAATGAAGGCATGCGGCTGCTGCAGTCCGATGTTGATGGCCGCGCGACTTTCCTTGTCCATCCTGAAGACGCGCAGGCGCGGTTTTCGTTTGTCGCCAGTGACGCTCCGGCGCCGACTTCAGAGCGGCACGAAGAGCTGGTCTCGCTGAAGAACTGCATTCGCGTTCTCGATGGCTTTGGCCGTTCGCTTGAAGTTGTGCTGCCCAAGCTGCGGGATGGTTACATTACGGCAGACGCCAGCATCGCCCGCAATCTGGCGCTGGAAAATCCTGATGCCTATTTCCTCTCCGCCACCGGCGAGTGTTTCCACAACGTGACCGTTACCGGCGGCAAGCAGCGCAAAGAAGGCCCTCTTTCACTGAAGCGCGAACTGCGCGAGATTGGCAAGATTGCTTCTGACCTGGAAGCAGCCATCCGGAACGAGCAGGCGCGCGTGCAGACGCTGGGCCGTGAACTTACAGAATTGAGCAAGCTGCTCAGCACGCTGGAAGAAGAACGCCGTGAAGCGGAAAAGCAGGCACTTACCTCAGGGCATGCGCTCAAGCAGATGGAGTCCGATCTGGCACGCACGGAGCAGCGCCTGAATACGTATCGTTTGGAGATTGAGCGTACACGCTCTGCCCGCAACGAAAAAGAACTTGTTGTTGCGGAAAAGCGCGAGCAGGCGGAAGGGCTGGAACAGAAGCGGCAGGCGCTGGAAGACGAGATGAAAGTAGCGCAGCAGCGCGTAGTCTCGCTGAAGACTGCGCGCGACGAAGCGGCGCAGACAGCTTCCCAGGCTGCGGCGCATTTGGCCGTGGTGGAAGAGCGTCGCCGCACAGCGGCATCTGCACTGGAACGGATCGAGGCGCTTGCGGCAGAAGCCAAGCAGCGAGTGGAGTCGTTGCAAACGCAGATCCATTCTGCGGCAGCAGAAAAAGTCCAGCGCGAAGCGGAGAACATGCAGATCGCTGACCGGCTGGAAGCACTGAGCGCCGAGAAATCCGCGGCCGAAGCCACCGGAGTACAGCTACAACACGAGTCTGATCAGGTCCGCGCCCGCATTGCGGAAATCGATCAGGAACTGAAAGGCGCGCGCCTTGAGTTGGATGCCGCGCGCGAGCGCAAGAGCGAGATTGGCACGCTGCTGGCGAAGTTGCAGTCTGACCTGGCGCACATGGCTGAATCCTGCTTGAACGAGCTAGGAATCAGCGCCGATGACCTGCGCGCGAACACAGAAATTCCGTTGGTTGAAGGTGAGCAGCTGGCGCTGGATGAAAACGCTTACCGCGAGATGCGCACGAAGCTGGACAACATGGGCCCGGTCAACATGATGGCCCTGGAGGAATTCAAGGAGACTGAGACGCGCCACCAGTTTCTGGAAACGCAGCGCAAGGACCTGCTGGAGTCCATCGAAAACACGCAGGCCACAATCAAGGAGATCGACGAATTCTCACGGCAGAAGTTCCAGGAAGCGTTTGACCGAATCAATGAGAATTTCCAGTTCACCTTCCGCAAGTTGTTTGGCGGCGGCCAGGCCTTCATGCGCCTGACAGACGAGCAGAACACGGCAGAAAGCGGCATCGACGTGGTGGCTTCGCCTCCGGGCAAAAAGCTACAAAACGTGCTTCTGCTTTCCGGCGGAGAAAAGGCCCTCACGGCGCTGTCATTGCTGGTCGGCATCTTCCAGTATCAGCCCAGCCCGTTCTGCATCCTGGACGAAGTGGACGCGCCGCTGGACGAAGCCAACATCGGGCGCTTTACAGAACTAATCAGGGAAATGGCCGTGCAAACGCAGTTCATCATCATCACGCACAGCAAAAAGACGATGTCGATTGCGCCGGTCATGTATGGCGTGACCATGCAGGAGCCGGGTGTATCGAAGATCGTCTCCGTGAAGTTTGGCGCGGAAAGCGGAATGCCGCGGGCAGCTTCAGCTTAAACGTCCAGGCGATATGCGCGATGGCCGCATTCAACTCACGGTTGTCCTCATCCTGGCACTAAGCTGCGGAGCGGCTGCTGCCCCGATTCAGGCGGATAAGATAGTCATCTTGAAATCTGCTCACAGCATGACGCTGTTCAGCGGCAGCAAGGTTCTCAAGACCTATAAAGTGGCTCTTGGATCAGTCCCTGTGGGCCCGAAGCAGGTTGAAGGCGATCACAAGACGCCCGAGGGCGAGTACGTAATCGACTCAAAAAATCAGCATAGCCAATTCCATTTGTCGCTGCACATCTCCTATCCCAGCGCGGCAGATCAACAAAGAGCGCGCAGCCTCGGTGCACGGCCCGGCGGCGCAATCATGATTCATGGACTGGCCAGGCCTTTTGCTTATCTGGGACCTCTGCACCGCCAAACCGACTGGACCGATGGCTGCATCGCCGTAACCAACGCTGAGATTGAAGAAATCTGGAAGCTGGTTCCGGTGGGAACAAGGGTTGAGATCCGCCCGTAGTTTTCTTTAGATCTCATTCAAAGATTTTTTTCTTCGTCAAGCGCATTCCCTGAACCGGCATTCAGTTGCAGTCCGCCTCCGGATGCGTTGCGAAATTCCGGACGCCGATATTTTTGCAGTTTTGAAAAAATATTTTTCGGGCGAGGTTTAAGTTTTAGTAACCGGTACTACAAAGTCCCGTGAAAATCAATGCGAGAAAATCCTTGATTCATGCGGGTTCCATGGCTTGTGAAATTCCCGGGGCTTTTTCATACGATGCATTTGTTTGCACGTCTTAAATTTTCAATTTCCATGGTTGACAAAAATAGTTGAGAGGCTAGAATACGTCCTCGCCTACGTATTTCTGCCATGACAAGTCAAAGCGCCCAAAGCCGAATTCTTCTGCAAACTGATTTCCCGGAGCTCACACTCCATGCTCGCGGCAAGGTACGCGATTTATACAGCCTGAACGAACAACTTCTGTTCGTCGCCACAGACCGCATCTCAGCTTTCGATTATGTTCTTGCCACTGGAATCCCGGAAAAGGGCCGCGTGCTTACGCAGCTCTCGCTTTTCTGGTTTGATTTCCTGAAAGACGTGGTCAAGAACCATCTGATCACGGCCGACGTGGACCAGTACCCTGCTCCTCTAAAAAAGTATGCTGACGATCTGCGCGGCCGCTCCATGCTGGTGACGAAAGCGCAGATGATTGACATTGAATGCGTCGCGCGCGGATATCTTTCCGGATCGGGATGGAAAGAGTACCAGCAGACCGGCGCGGTTTGCGGCATCAAACTCCCGGCGGGACTTAGAGAATCCGACAAGCTGCCCGAACCTATCTTTACGCCGGCCACGAAAGCACTGACCGGCCACGACGAAAATATTTCGATCGAAGAAATGGCCAAGCGCACGGGAAAAGAGCTGGCAGAGAAACTGCGCGATTTAACGTTAAAGATTTATAAGACGGCAGCCGACTACGCAGCCGGACGCGGCATCATAATTGCCGATACCAAATTTGAGTTCGGCCAGACATCGCAGGGCCTCATCCTGGCTGATGAAGTCCTTACGCCGGATTCGTCGCGTTTCTGGCCTGCGGATAAATATCAGCCGGGCAAAGCGCAGGAATCATTCGACAAACAGTTTGTTCGCGACTATCTGGAAGCGATCAAGTGGAACAAGCAACCTCCTGCGCCTTCATTGCCGGAAGATGTTGCACGCAAGACCAGCGAGAAGTACATAGAGGCATACAGGATTCTGGCGGGACGCGAGTTGCCCGCAGGTTGAGAAGCCGATGGCATGAACGCGCTTGATTGGATCATCCTCGTGATCATGCTCTTATCGGCGCTTCTGGCGGCGGCCCAGGGATTCTTTTTTGAAGTTATTTGCCTGGCAGGCGCGGTGGTGGGGTATTTGCTGGCAGCGTGGGGGTACGGCAAGCTTTCCCCGTGGTATTTGCAGTACGTCAAGTTGCCGGCGTTTGCCGACTTGGCGGGCTTTCTTACGATTTTTGTGTCAGTGGTCCTGCTGGCGGGCGCTCTTGCAAGGATAGCCCGTTGGATGGTGCACGAAGCAGGGCTCCGATCGGTTGATCGCGCGCTGGGAGCAGCGTTTGGTTTTGTTCGCGGCATGGTGATTGTGACCGCCGGGTTAATGGCGATCACGGCCTTTGTACCTGAGTCAACAGAGCTGTCTGGCTCACAACTGGCAAGTTACTTTCTGGTGGCGGGACGTGGCGCAAGCTGGCTGGCGCCTTCCGATGTCCGCGAGAAGTTTCGCGCCGGGATCATCAAACTCCGCGGAGGGCCCAGTCCGGGAGCGACACATAAGTGAATAAGCCGCGAGGCCGAACACGCGCCAAGCGTCCTGCAGCAGGTGCAAGACATCTGCGGCCGGAGCAAGCTGCGTGGCGGTTTGGAGCAAAGCGACAAAAACAAAAGATTGGCGCATCTGGAAAGTGAGGAGACTCTGTGAAGGACCAGCTCGAAGCACTCGTAGCGCAAATGTATAGCAGCGGCATTCTCTACTCTGAAGCCGTGCGTGAATTTAAGAAGCGCTTCATCGTGAACGTCCTGCAGCAGAACCGGGGAAACCAGTGCAAAGCTGCCCGTGAATTGGGCATGCACCGTAACACGCTCAGCCGGACGATCGCTGAGTTGAAGCTGGATGTCCGCCAGCTGCGCGACGGCGGGCGGCGGCCTGTACGAAGCGAAAAGCCCCCGCTATTGGACAAACAAAAGCTGGTCCGCTAGCACGCGGCTCTCCCTGCAATTGAATCCAACTTAACGTGTCAAACCTGGCTCCAGATCCCGAGGGAGAAAGAGCGTTTGTGCGTCCCGGATTCCACTGGGACAGCGCCGACGCTTTTCTCTTCGATATTGACGGCACGCTGCTCAACAGCCGCGACGCGGTCCACTATTTTGCCTTCCGCACGGCCATACGCGACGTCCTTGGGATTGAAGCCAGTATTGAAGGCGTGCCCGTTCACGGCAATACTGACGTAGGAATCCTGCGGGCCGTACTGCAACGCGCAGGCCTGCGTGACCGTGCCATTGACAAGCATATGCCACAGATCGTGGCCCGGATGTGCGCCGAGGTACAGCAGAACCGGACGCAGCTGAATCCTGAGCTTTGCCCATCGATTCTGGAACTGATCAACTATCTTCAAGGCCGGGGCAAGCTGCTGGGAGCGGCTTCAGGGAATCTTGAAACCGTAGGTTGGCTTAAGCTGGAAAAAGCCGGCTTAAGGCCGATGTTCGCTTTCGCGTCATTTTCTTTTCCGCGAGAATTGCGTGCTGAGATCTTTCAGCACGGAATTGACCTCGCGCGCCAACGCCTGGGCGGAAATGCTTCTGTGACTGTTGTCGGAGACACACCGTCCGATATTGACGCAGCACGCACGGTGGGCGCGCCGGTGATTGCGCTGGCGACTGGAATCTACTCTTTTGAGCAGCTTCAGGCCCATGATCCAGACGCATGTTTTGCCTGCGGCACTGATTTGCTGGCGTTTAGCGGTTGATGCTTCACAAACTTCAGTAATTGGGTGCAATATTCCTGCCAAGAATCGTTCTTAATAACGGTACAATGATGTTTCCCGCATGAAAATCTGGTTCGCCATCTTGTCTTTGTTCTTCTGCGTGGCCTGCATGGCCGCGGATAAACCCACGTCCGTTGCGACTCCCCTGGTCTCCAAAGAAGATAAAAAAAACGCGGAAAAAGAATTCAAGAATGCGCAGGACCTGCAGCGGGCAGGCAAGCCGGACGAAGCGCTCATAGCAATACTTAAAGCTCAGGAACTCATGCCCGGCAACGTTGAATTTATGACCATGGGCGAGATGCTGCGGCAGCAGATCGTGGGCGACCACATGGAGGCAGGCAACCATCTGGCCGCGGCGGGCGATCCTGTGGGCGCCGCACAGCGCTTTCGCATGGCGCTGGCTGTTGATCCGCAGAATGCTTATGCCTCCCAGCGCCTGCGTGACGTGGAGCCGCTGGACGGAGACGCCGAGCACAAACACGTATTGCAATTGCTGGCCTCAGTGGACCAGATCAACCTGCAACCCGCACCGGGAAGGAAGAGTTTTCACCTTCAGGGCGATACCCGGCAGCTCTATACGCAGATTGGCGCCGCTTTTGGCATCTCCATGCAATTTGACCAGAGCCTGGCCAGCCGGGTCATTCGCTTTGACCTGGATAACGTTGATTTCTACACTGCAACTGACATTGCGGGCATGATGACGAAGTCTTTCTGGTCGCCCGTTTCCAGTCATGACGCCATGGTGGCCAGTGATACCGTGGAAACAAGAAAGCAATATGAGCGGCTGGCATTGCGTACTTTTTATATTGGCAATCTGTCAGCGCAGACTGACCTGAATGATCTTGTCAACGTGATGCGCACTATCCTGGACATAAAGTTTGTCAGCATTCAGCCGGGCCAAAATACGATCACCGTGCGCGCCCCCCGGGAGCAAGTGGAAGAAGCGGCGAGCCTGCTTGATAACCTGATGGATGCGAAACCTGAGATGTCGCTTGAGGTGACGGAATACGAAATCGATACCGACCGCCTGCGTGACATGGGCTTGAACTTGCCTACCAGCTTTCAGGTATTCAACATCCCTTCAGAAATCAGGCGGGTGCTGGGGCCGGACGCTCAAAGCGTGATTGACCAGCTAAATCGCACAGGAACGATTGATCCCAGCACCATCTCACCGTCGTCGCTTGCCAACCTCGCTGGATCTCCACTGCTGGGGCCGTTTCTGATTTTCGGCAAAGGCAATGGATTGACGGGAATCACCGCACCTCCAATCACCGCCAAGCTGGCATTTAATTCATCTATCGCTACCAATCTGGAAGCGATGACGCTACGCGCCATTGACGGTGAGGCGGCCACGTTTCGTATCGGCACAAAATTTCCTATCGTTAGCAGCACTTTCAGCAATGTGGCGCTCAGTACACGCGGCCAGGTGCAAGTGGGAAATACACCGCAGTTCACCTATGAAGACCTGGGAATCACCTTGAAGGCGACGCCGCATTACCACGCCAATGGCGACATAACCCTGGCCATGGACCTTAAAATCGAAGGACTGGGCACGCAGCAGATCAACAGCATTCCGGACATTACCAGCCGGTCTTACGTTGGGACAATCACGGTGCACGATGGCGAACAATCCGTGATCACGGGATTGCTGAGTGAGCAGGAGTTGCGGTCCGTTGAGGGACTTCCCATACTTGGCAATCTGCCGGGCTTGAAAAATGTGCTGAGCTCGACCTCGAAAGAGCGCATCCACAATGAAATACTGATCGTGGTTACGCCGCACGTGGTGCGCAAACCTTTCCATGATCGAGGCAGCAGCGTTTTCTGGAACGTGGGGCCGTAAAAGAACGAACGGCCTTACCACGATTTTCACTGATGACACTGCTGGAAAAACTTTCAACCTAACGGGTTACCGGCTCCATGGCTATAGGTTCCGACCTGGCCGCGCGCTACCTTCCGGCGTGATCGATCTCAAACTGCACCAGCTGTTTCAGATTGTCATACGGAATGTTGGCGATACCCGGAACCCTGCGGCCATTGATGAAAACCGTTGGCGTCTCGTTGACGTCCAGGGTCGCGCCCAGCGCTTGTGATTTCTTGATGCGAGCATCCGTCTCCGGTGAAGCAGCGCAGGTAGAAATTTTTTGCGCATCGTAGCCGGCGGCAGTAGCGAGTTCTTTCAATTTGTCGTCGGCTGTGGCCAACGCAATCCCGCCCTGATTTTCGAATATTGAGTCAACATATTTCCAAAACGCATCTTTGTCCATTTGTCCTGCGCAGTCGGCGTACTGCGCTGCCTTCAACGCCCACGGATGCAGGCTGGCAGGCAGAGGAAACTCCTGGAAGATGAAGCGGGCCTGGGGAAAATCCGCGAAAAGCTTTGCCAGCACGGGCTGTGCCACTTTGCAATGCGGACATTCCAGATCACTGAACTCTATAATCTCGATTGGTGGATTTTGGCCTCCACGGCTGGGGCCAAACGCGCCTTTCAGGTTGGCGCGCGCAGCGGCAAACGGATCGGGGCCAAAAGGAATCATCTGACCCGCGATGGCGGTCTGGGTTCCGGAAGCCAGATAGAGATGCACCGGCTGCTGCTTGTTCATGGACACCAGAATTTCCGCAAGCCCTGGAATACTGGATTCGCGGATATCGAGGACCTGCCACGTAACGCCCGGATCGTAGCCGAAGCTCCTTTTCATTGAGGTCTCGACTTCCTCAACGGTGGGCAGGGCGGCTTTCTGTTGCGCGCTTTGCGGAGAGGCAGAGGCGCCAGCGGTTTGGGGTGCGGGCTTTTTCGGCGAAGCGGTTTGCTTCTTTGCGGGAGCGGTTTGCGCGTTCACGATGCCGAAAGAGAAAAGAATCAAGGTTAAGAGAGCTGTGGTCATTAATTTGGGCGTTATTTCAATCATGGATTTCATCGTATTTTTTTTAGACTTCCGATTTTTGTGCGATTGGAAAACGGCGGCCAAGGCCAAAGGCCTTTGGAGTAATTTTTAATCCTGGGGCGGCCTGCTGGCGCTTGTATTCACTGCGCTCGATCATGCGAATCACGTCGCGCACCTCTCGAACGTCGTAGCCGCGATCGGCTGCAATCTGTTCAGCGGTGTGGTAATCCTCAACGTAATCCTCAAGAATGTTGTCCAGAACTTCGTACGGCGGCAGTGTATCAGAGTCCTTCTGGCCGGGACGCAGTTCGGCGGACGGAGCTTTGTCAATGGTCGATTGCGGAATGACCGGCTTCAGCGAGTTCACGTAACGGCTCAGTTCGTAAACCATGGTCTTGGGGACATCCGAAATCACGCCAAGTCCGCCCACCATATCGCCATAAAGCGTGCAGTAGCCGACTCCCACTTCAGACTTATTTCCGGTGGTCAGCACCAGCGCGCCGAACTTGTTGGAAAACGCCATGAGGATGTTGCCGCGAATGCGCGACTGAATGTTCTCTTCCGCAACATCTTCCGGTTTGCCGGCAAACAACGGCGCCAGGGCCTTGCGGTAACCGTCAAAAATGTCACCGATGGCAATCACCTCAAAGCGGATTCCCAGTTTGCACGCCAGCTCACGCGCATCCTTAATGCTGTGCTCGGAAGAGTACTGGCTGGGCATGGCGATTCCGGTAACGTTCTCTTTGCCCAGCGCCTCCACGGCGATCGCGGCCGTAAGGGCTGAATCAATGCCTCCGCTCAGGCCGATCACAACTTTACTGAAGCCGCACTTGCGGACATAATCCCGAGTCCCCAGCGCAAGACCGGCGTAGGCGCTTGGCATGCCCACAGGGACCTGCTCATGCATCTGCCCCTGCATGGTTTCAGAATCGAAAATGACCAGATCTTCCTCAAAGGATTTTGCCTGGGCCACAATCTCGCCGCTCGGCGCAATGACCATGCTGGACCCATCAAAGATTAGGCTGTCATTCCCTCCAACCTGATTCACGAAAAGGACCGGCACTTTGTTGTCGCGGGCGATGGTGGCCAGCATCTGGCGGCGCAGCTCGCGTTTCCCCAGATGGAAAGGCGAGGCGGAAATGTTCAACACCATATTGCCGCCCGCATGCAGAAGTTCGTCCACGGGATCCACGCGGTAAAGGCGGCGATGCCAGAAATGCTTATCATTCCACGCGTCTTCACAAATGGTGAGTGCGAATTTCTTATCTGCGAGCGGAAGCAGCTTTTGCGATTCAGCGGGATCAAAGTAACGCATCTCGTCAAAAACATCGTAGGTGGGCAGCAGCATTTTCGACTGCACAAATTGCACCGCACCCTGCCGCAGCACCGCGGCGGAATTCATCACAGACTTGCCGGTTTCCACCTTTGCCGGCGATACAAAGCCGCAGACGATGGTGATTTGCGGTACGGCCTGGGCAATCTCCTTTATCACCTGCTGGTTGCGCTCGACAAACGCGGGTTTCTCCAGCAGGTCGCGCGGGGGATAGCCACAGACAGCCAGTTCAGGAAAGAGAACCATCTCCGCGCCCAGCGCAAGGGCCTGGCGGGAAGACTCTATGATCTTTTTGGAATTACCGGTGAAATCACCAATTGTTGGGTTGATCTGCCCGAGAGCAATCTTCACTCTTCTAGTTTAAACCGCTGCTTTGATTTGCGTCAGCCCTCTCACAGCGGAGGCGTCTTCACTGGGTCCTGCGGAGGCTTCTCCGGGCCCTCCGCCGGCTGCTGCTCAGTGCCGCTGGAGCTTGTTTGTTTGCCATTGGTGCCCCACTGCGGCTCATCCTGGGGCGTGGGCAACGGTTTGGCGGGTGAAGCGCCCCCGGCCTGCTGGGTCATGGGATCAGGCTGCTCGTCCGGGCGTTTCAATGTCGGCTTATGAGTAGGCTGCTCCTGCTGTGGCGCACCGCTCACGTCTTGCGGATTGTCGCTTGACTTCAGCGCGGCCAGCGTTGGCACCCCGTCTTTTACGTCAACTTCTTTCTCGGTTTTCACCGTGATCTGACCGCCAATTTTCGCGGTCTTTACCTGGACCACTTCATCGCCGGAAAAGCGGACAAACACCACGTCCTTTGGAGGAGCGCCGTAAATCCATTCTTCGTACTCTTTGCCCTTATCGTCTTTCTCGCGGACCTTTTGTTCCGGACGGTCTTTGGCCATGACTACCATGTCATGATTCATGCCGACCAGAACTTCATGCCGCTTCACGGCTTCCCTGATCTTGGGCGGTAGCGTATCGACAAAGACTTCCGCGGCGGTCTTCACGGAAAAGTCCAGCACGGGAGTGAGCATCTGCTTCAATTCCGCGCCAGTCATCTCCGGAACGTGCTTTTTGAATTCCAGGGTCACGGCTGCGCCGGTGGGCTGGGCCTGGTTAGGATCGACGCCACCCGTGCTGCCACCCATCCCGGAAACCTCAATGTGCTGGTACCACTTGGTTTTCTTTTTTGGCCCGCCGTTGATTTCAAAGTAAATTGACTTCTCTTTGAAAACGATGTTGGTAATCTGGACGCGATCACCGACCTTGGCGGCGGCGCCGTAAGTCTGGGCCATCCTGTAGAGCTGCGCGTCGCCGGGCTTTACCAGTCCATCAGGCGCTATGACCATGTTCTTTTCGCCCAGAGGAAAATTCTTGCGCACGTGAACAAACTCGGCGTCCATCACCCGAATCAGCTGCATTTTGGTGAGGTCGCTCAGGTTTTGCCGGCCGTCCAGGTCAAGTGGCTTCAAGTGTGGGGTGGTATCCGCCGCCTGTGGCGTTTGGGCGTCAGGCTTTGGGGTCCGTGGATCCAATGGGCTGCCGGGGTTAACGGTAATCGGGGACTGGCACACAGCAACGCTGCAGGCAATTAAAACCAGGAAAAAAGCGGATGAGGCACTGCGTAGCATGAGAGCACCTATGGCTGCTGTCTCCTTCTATGATTCGCTAATTTGCGCGAATTTTCAACCTATTTAGCAGCCACTTGGATTAGATGCCAAACCGAGCGGAACCGTGCAATTTTCCCGTGCATTTCGTCCCAGAGCGGGCAAGAACCAACCCTTACCACGGATGACGCTGATCACACTGATTTACACGGATCCAAAACGTTCAAATGGCCACGCACGCCTTTCGCGTGGACGGGCAGAGATTGGCGTGGTCTTGAGCAACATCTTCCGATCAGTGTTATCAGTGTTAATCAGTGGTGAGCTTTTGTTTTTCCGATCACGCGCGATGTCGGCGATCGCGGCGATCACGGCGATAAGGCGCGCCTCCCGCGCCCCTCAGTGTGGAGTTGACAGGCTTGTGTTTTTCCGATCACCCGATTTCCCGATCACCGGATCACCCGATTTTGCAGCCCTCTGCCTGCGTCCCTCAGCCAGACCCCCACCCCCCATAGACACTTTTATTGAAAATAAAGGTCAAACCTCACTTCGACCGAACGGTGACCGACCGGTCGAAAGCCTTTTTTCGCGTTTTTCAGCGGTCGAATCCGGCCCAATTTCAGCCTTCTTTTCCGTTTTTACTGTTCGGTCGGCAGAGGGTCGCAAGCCCATGCAACTGACTTGGTCGTTAGTCCCAGCCTTTGCTGGTAGCCAGCAGCTAGGAGCTAGTAGATTAAATTGTCAAAGATCGAGCCCAGGACACACTTCAACCTAGAGCCGAATATCTAACTCTACCATTTATTCGCCCTAGAGTCAATGAAAAAAGCCAGATTATGATTGTGTCTCAGTTTGACGAAGCTCCTTCTGAACTGTCGTGCTGAGCGTCGCGCGCGTTCCGGCGAAGCCGGTATGAGCGCAAGTCGAAGCATCCCGAGAATGTATTCCTGCCCATGCCGTGGCAGGGAGTTCTCTTAATAACATTTTTCTCCGCAACTTATTGTCCCGCGGTAGCACGGACATAACCGGGAAAAAGCCGGAGAGAATTTCTTGACGCGGCATTAGCAAGGGATGCATTCTCGGGATGATTCGACTCGCTCCCCATGACAAGCGGATGCTGTAATTTTCAAACAACCCACTACCGGAGCGGATTTCTCGCTCCTTCGCGACGAAATCGTCAGGGACCCCTCGCTTCTACGCCGTCTTAGAAGATTGCCGTGTCCCCCACGGGGTGGAGCTTTGTGACAGAGGACGTGGGTGATCGGGGAATCCGGTGATCGGAAGAGTCAAAACCATACCGCTGATTAACGCTGATGACGCTGATGACGCTGATCGGAACCAGGACTTCCTACTCCGCCCCCAAAGACCGGCCGCTCACGGTCAATCCGTCCCTGGCTACCATGGCGGGCAGAACATGGCCGCCATAGCTGCGGATGGCCGCCGAGATATGCTCGCGGTTCTCCGGTTCCGTAAGAAAAACCACGCAGCCGCCGCCGCCAGCGCCGCACACCTTGGCTGCCAGCGCGCCCTGCCGCAGGGCCACGGCAATGAGCTTTTCGATCATCGGCGTACTGATCCTGGGGGCGTTGGTCTTGCGCAGCTTCCATTCTTCTCGGATCAGCTTGGCCACCTGTTTCCAGTCGGCCATGGAAAGCGCATGATGCATCGCCCGCGCAATTTCGCCGATCCGTTCAAAGTTGTGGAAGATTTTCTTGTCGCCGTTGATGTGCGCCTTGAATACTTCCCAATTGTTGATGCCCGATTTGCGCGGCGCTCCCGTATAGACCAGCACAAAACGGCGGTCCAGCTCTTCCGGGGCAACGCGCACCGCCGCATGATGTATCCCGTCGGGATCGAGATGGATGGCGCTCACGCCGCCATACAAGGCCGGATAGTAATCCTGGCATCCGGTGGGGACTTTGATGAGTTGGGCTTCAATGTTTTGCGCGATCACGCGAATCTGTTCCCGGTCCAGCTTTTTGCCGGTGTACTTGGCCAGCGCGGCCGTGGTGGCGATCATCAGCGCGGACGAGCCGGAAATACCCGCTCCCGCCGGAGATTCAGAGTGTGTCTCGATTTCAAAGCCGCCGTCGGGGGCAAAGAAGCGCGCCAGGTATCCGGCGAGAGGATGTTTGAACCTATGTGCGGCGCACAGCTCGCCAAAATTGCGGAATTCTTCTTCTACCTTTGTGTCCAGCGACTTTAAGCGGATTTTGTCGTCAGTGAGGCGAGTGACTTTGCAGCGGGTGAGTATGTTGACGGCAAAATTTACGGTGACCGCGCCGGGATGAAAGAGGTAAAGCGGCCACAGGTCGAGCGTGCCGCCTGCCAGGTCAACCCGGCAGGGCGCGTGCGCAACGATCGTACCGGGAGGAGGCAAATTTATTCCGTATAAAACTGGGCCATCTGGCGGAACTTGTTGTAACGGCCGTCAAGGAGCTGCCGCACCGGCTGGTGTTTCAGCTCGTTAAAGTGCTTGAGAAGGACTTCATCCACCATGGCTGCCGCGGCGTCATGGTCAAGGTGCGCGCCGCCGTCAGGCTCGGGAATGATCTCGTCGATGATTGCCATTTCCTTCAGATCGGGGGCCGTAATGCGCAATGCCTGCGCCGCGATCTCTTTCTTGGACGCGTCGCGCCACATGATGGAAGCGCAGCCTTCGGGCGAAATGACGGAATACACCGAATTCTCCATCATGAACACGCGATCAGCCACGGCAATGGCCAGCGCGCCGCCGCTGCCGCCTTCGCCCGTGATAGTGGTGATGATCGGCACTTCAATCCGCGCCATCTCCCGCAGGTTGCGCGCAATGGCTTCCGCCTGGCCGCGCTCTTCCGCGCCTAAACCGGGATACGCGCCCGGAGTATCGACGAAGGTGAAGATAGGACGGCCAAATTTTTCCGCCATCTTCATGCAGCGCAGCGCCTTGCGATAGCCTTCCGGATTGGCCTGGCCAAAGTTACGGTAAACGCGCTGCTTGGTATCACGGCCTTTCTGGTGGCCAATGACCATTACGTTTTCGCCGCGATAACGTGCCATGCCGCACATGATGGCCACGTCGTCGCCAAAGCCGCGATCGCCGTGGATCTCACTCCAGTCGGTGAAAAGGCGCTCCACGTAGTCCATGGTGAACGGGCGCTGGGAGTGCCGCGCCAGCTCAGTCTTTTGCCAGGCATTGATGTGGAGGCGAATCTGTTCGCGAAGAAAATTGATCTGGTGTTGCAGGTGCTTCAATTGCAGGCGAGCTTCATGGTCAGCGCCGGCGCGCGTTTCTAGCTGGGCAACCTGCCCTTCAATGACCTCTAACTGGCGCTGCGCTTTCACTGCTGGATCCAAAAAAAGCTCCTGCTCAATCTATGACCCTGACCGCTCCGCGCCCCATCAATTCTTCGACCCGGGCAATAAAACTGCGGTCTGGACAAATATTATATCTTTCCGCTTCCATCACTACCATGAAGTCGCCGGTACGTTCCACGTCAAACAACACCTTGGCCTCGCCTTTGCGCTCGTCACAAATGGCGTGCAGGGCGTCAACCGTGGCTTCCGTAGCGGTATCCAGCGGCACGCGGATGCGGATGGAGCGAGGTAGTTTGGGCTTGGCTTCTTCCAGCGGCGTCAGCCCGGTGATGATAACCTTGGGATTCGAGCCTTCTTCCACCCGCACGCTGGCGCGCACCAGCATGGGAATCTCCTGCTTAAGGATCGTCGCCAGCCGTTTGTAGGCGTCGGGGAAGACGACGGCTTCAATGGTGCCAGTCATATCTTCCAGCACCGCTTGGGCGTACAGATCGCCCTTGCGCGACTTCAGCACGCGCACATTGGAAACCATGCCGGCGGTGTTGATCTCATCGCGGTCAGTGCCCTTGGTCATGGCGCTGATGGTTTCGACCGACAACGCCCTGAAGTCTTCCAGCTTGTCCTTATACTTTTCCAGCGGATGGCCGGTAATAAAGAAGCCCAGCACTTCTTTTTCGTTGGCAAGGCGCTGGTGTTCGTCCCATTCAGGAACGTTGGGGAGCTTTTCGCCGGAACCGTTCGATTCTTCTTCCTGAAAGACGCCAAAGAGTCCGTGCTGACCCATTGCTGCGTCGTGCTGCGTCTTCTGCGCGCGCTCCATGGCTTTGTCCAATACGGCCATGATCTGGGCGCGATAGCCAAAATCATCGAGCGCGCCGGCTTTGTTCAAAGATTCCAGTACGCGCTTGTTCAGCAGACGAAGATCGACCTTCTCGCAAAATTCAAAGATCGAGCTGAACCGGCCAAGCTCTTTGCGCGCTGTGGTGATCGATTCAATAGCGTTGCGTCCAACGTTCTTGACTGCCGCAAGTCCAAAACGGATAGCATTGTCGTGCGGCGTGAAATAGGCGTCGCTCACGTTGATGTTGGGCGGCTCAACTGGAATTTCCATCTCACGGCATTCGTTGATGTACTTGACCACGTTGTCCGTGTTGCCCATCTGCGAGGTCAGCAAGGCAGCCATGAATTCCACCGGATAATGCGTTTTGAGATAGGCGGTCTGGTAAGCCAGCAGCGCATAGGCCGCGGAGTGCGACTTGTTGAAACCGTATCCGGCGAACTGCTCCATGAGATCAAAGATCTTGACGATCTTCTTTTCCGGGAAGCCGCGCTCCACCGCGCCTTGTACAAAGCGCTGGCGCTGCGCCGCCATTTCTTCAGGGTTTTTCTTTCCCATCGCCCGCCGCAGCAGGTCGGCTTCACCCAGTGAATAGCCGGCCAGCACGTTGGCGATCTGCATGACCTGTTCCTGGTAGACAATGACGCCGAGCGTCTCTTTCAGCAGCTGTTCCAACTGCGGCAGCTCGTACTCGACTTTTTTTCGTCCCCACTTGCGATCAATAAAGTCGTCAATCATGCCGCCCTGAATTGGGCCGGGGCGATAGAGCGCGTTGAGCGCCGTAAGGTCATCAATCGAACTGGGCTTGTAACGCCGCAGCACGTCCGTCATGCCGCCGGATTCAAACTGAAAGATGCCGGAGGTAAGTCCGGTGTGAAAAACGCTTTCGTAGGTCTTGGGATCGTCTAGCGGAATCTTTTCCAGATCAATGGCCGTGCCGCGCTGCGCAATCAGCTTCAATGCATCATCGACGATAGTGAGCGTGGTGAGCCCCAAAAAGTCCATCTTGAGCAGGCCCATTTTCTCGATCGCCTTCATGTCATAGGCGGTCACGATTTCGTCGTTCTTGGTCTTGTGCAGCGGAACCAGTTCAGTGAGCGGCTTGGGAGAGATCACCACGCCCGCGGCGTGCACGCCGGAGTTTCGCACCAGACCTTCCAGCTTGAGCGCGGTGTCAATCAGCTCACGCACCTGAATTTCTTTTTCGTAGGCTTCCTGAAGCGGGCCGGGGTCATCAAGCACCTGCGGCAGCGTGATCCCAATGGTGTTGGGCACCATCTTGGCAATGCGGTCAACGTCGGCATAAGGAATGTCCATGGCGCGACCCACGTCTTTAATAGCCGCTTTGGCCGCCATGGTGCCAAAGGTGATGATCTGCGCCACGTTCTCACGCCCGTATTTCTGCGTGACGTAGTTGATGACCTCTCCGCGTCGGTTCATGCAGAAATCGATATCGATATCAGGCAAAGACACGCGCTCAGGATTCAGGAAGCGCTCAAACAGCAGCTCATGCTGCAGAGGATCAATGTCCGTGATGCCCATGGCGTAAGCGACTAGAGCTCCGGCGGCCGATCCGCGGCCTGGGCCAACAGGAATGGAATGCTCACGCGCGTAGCGGATGAAGTCCCAGACGATCAGAAAATATCCTGAGAACTTCATTTGCTGGATGATGGCGATCTCGCGCGCCAGTCGCTGGTCATAATCGGTACGCGACTTCTTCAAACGGCCCGCAGCTTCAATCAACCCCAGGCTTTCCCATCTCCGGGCAAAACCTTCACGCGCCACGTGCTCAAAGTAGCTGTCCAGGGTGAAACCGTCAGGGACCGTGAATTCCGGAAAAGGATTCTTGACCTTGTTCAGCTTGAAATTGCAGCGTTCGGCAATGGCCAGCGATTGCTTCAGCACATCTTCACGGCCATTGAAGAGCTGCTTCATTTCGTCCGCGGTCTTCACAAAAAACTGGTTGCCGTGGAACTTAAGGCGGTTCGTGTCATTGACGGACTTGCCCGTCTGCACGCAGACCAGCACGTCCTGCGCGTGGGCGTCATCTTCACAGAGATAGTGGCTGTCATTGGTGGCCACCATGGGAATACCGAGCTCTTTTTCTATTCGCATCAGGTCGGCATGGATGCGGTGCTCTTCCGGCAGGCCCTGGTCCTGTATCTCGATGAAGAAGTTGTCTTTGCCGAATATCTCACGATAAAAGCTGGCAGCGCCGCGAGCGGCGTCGTACTTCCCTTCCAGCAGATTTTCGCAGACCTCGCCGGCCAGGCAGCCACTCAGGCCGATAAGACCGGAAGAATGTTCCGCCAGAAACTTTTTGCTGATACGCGGCTTGTAATAGAAGCCGTGCATGCTGGCTTCCGAGGTGATCTTGATCAGGTTGCGATAGCCTTCTTCATTTTCGGCCAGCACCAGCAGATGGTTATAGGTATCGCCTTCAGGCGGAGCGCGGTGGTCGTCTTTTTTGCAGACGTAAAGTTCGCAGCCGACGATCGGCTTGATGTTCTTCTTCTGCGCCGCCTCCACAAATTCCACTGTGCCGTAAATATTCCCATGGTCGGTCATGGCCACGGCCGTCTGGCCGATATCGGCGACACGTTTGATCAGGCCATCGACACCGCAGGCCCCGTCCAGCAAGGAGTAATCGGTATGTAGATGGAGATGGACGAATTCAGACATGGGAAGCGTTATACACAATTATAGTCGCTTATTTTGTGCTGTGGATTTCAGGTAAGAATGTGGAAAAGATTGCCAGAAATGCCAAAATTGCCCCCAGAAATCCAAATTGAAAACCGGCAACTTCAAAGCGCGCAGGCTTAAATCCAGTTGGTGCTGCTTGCCATGCCAGAGTTAAGCACGCCGCTGCGATTGGACCCGCAGGCTCGTGGGCCTTTGGGGGAACCTCAGGGCGCCGGGGTGGGCGTGTTCGTCGCTACCAGCGTTGGCCGGTCATAAAGTTGTATGCGGATCGTTACCTGTTTGCGCTTGTCAAACGCCGCCTTGTCCACGGGAAAAGAAAAAATCCCCACGCCATTGAAAGAGGTTTTGGTGGGAATCTTCAGCTCTTCCTTCAGCCAATCGGCCTTTGCCTCGCCCAGCGCGGGGAACGCCTCGACGTAGCGCGGTGCATCCACTGCCGGGGCCGCGTTGTCGCTATATTTCCTGCCGTCCGGCGTCTCTACCTCGGCCTGGATTTGCTTGATCCACAGTGGGCCTTCAACCTGGTTATCCAGCTTGATCTGGATGGCCACCATGGTATTGCTTTCCTGCGCGGCTGAAACCACCTTGGTAATGGCCAGCGCTGCGCTCGGCTTCGTCCGGTTTGAGAGCGCCACCACCGCCACCAGAATTCCCACGACGACCGCGGCTATGAGCAGCGGCACAATGGGCGGGAGCGTCCACTTGGCGCTGTCCATCTCTTCTGTAATGGGGATGTGTCCCAGGTCGGGTGCTTCGGCGGGCTTGGCCTTCGCGGGTGCCTTGGCATTGGGTGGATTGCTGGGCGGCGGCGGTGTGGGCTTAGTCTCGTCAGGCATAGAGTTGCTCCGGGAACAGCATACTCTTGTGAGATGCTGAAATCACGGCCAACGCAACATAGAGAAGGCGCTGCACTAAGCAATTTCCGCCAGTACCGGCCTGCCCCTGCGCACGATCTTTGCGAACTCTGCCGACGGCAGCGTATTCAGCACGTCCTGCTTCGTCAGCCACGCGCGGCGAAGCTGCAAAACACCATAGCGGATTTTCTCCATGTGCGAGGTGTGATGCGCGTCAGTATTAATGATGAATTTCACGCCCTTGGCTTTGGCCATGCGCAGATGCTGGTCACGCAGGTCGAGCCGGTCAGGATACGCATTCTGCTCCATGGCCACGCCCGCTTTGGCAGCGGCGGTGAACACTTTGTCGTAATCAAAGCTGAAGCCTTCACGCCGCAGCAGCATTCGTCCTGTGGGATGTCCCATCAACGATGTGTTGGGGTTCGCAATCACGCGCAGCAGGCGGTCGGTCATCTGCGCCGGCTCCTGGTTGAAGTGTGAATGCACGCTGGCGATCACGATATCCATCTGCTCGAGCACCGGGTCGGAAAGATCAAGTTCGCCATCGGCCAGTATGTCAACTTCAATGCCGGCAAAAATTGTGATGCCTTCGATCTGCTTCGACGCCGCGCGTATCTTCTTGATGTGGGCTTCGGCGCGCTTGTCATCCAGCCCGTTGGCGAACGCCAGGTTCTTCGAGTGGTCGGTAATGGCCATGTATTTATAGCCGCGCTCCCGCGCCGCCAGCGCCATCTCTTCAATGGTGCATTTGCCGTCCGTCTCCACGGTATGCATGTGCACGTCGCCCTGGATATCAGCCTGTGTTATCAACTCCGGCAGCTTGTCCTCTGCCGCGGCCTGTATTTCGCCGCAATCTTCGCGCAGCTCCGGTGGAATAAATTTCAGGCCCAGCTTCCTGTAAATTTCTTCTTCCGTTTTTCCCGCCACGCGCTTGTTGTCTTCCACGCGCACCAGCCCGTATTCATTGAGCGTGTAGCCCTGCTTGATTGCGCGCTGGCGCAGCTGCACGTTATGGTTTTTGGAACCGGTAAAGTATTGCATCGCAGCGCCAAAAGAATCCGGCGGAAGCAGGCGCACATCCACCTGCATGCCGCTGCGCAGCTTAAAGCTGACTTTGTTCTCGCCCTTGGCCAGAACCTCAAGAATTCCCGGAAAGCTGACAATGCGCTCGATGACGGCATTGCGCTGCGAATCCGTATCGCAGCATTTGCCCGTGACGAGCAGATCCAGATCGCCCACGGTTTCACGGCCGCGACGCAGCGATCCCGCAGGCGTAACTTTTTCCACGCCCGGCAATCCCGCCAGGAACTCTGTCATCTTGGTGGCAATTTCGTCTGCGGTATTGAGCAGAAATCGCCCGGTGAGCTGGCGGTAGTTCTCAATCGACTTCAGTATCTTCTGTTCTGACTTTTCGCTCAGGCGCGGCAAGGTGCGCAGTTTGCCTTCGCTGGCCAGCTTGGCCACGCCTTCCACGTCGCAAATTTGAAATGCATCCCAGATCAGCGCAATGGTCTTCGGGCCCAGGCCAGAAATCTTGAGCAGGTCCAGCATCGACGGGTGGAATTTCTCGAGCATCTGCTGGTGGAAGTCGAGTTTGCCGGTCGTGTTCAGCTGGCGGATGTTCGCCGCCATGCTTTTCCCGATCCCGGGAATCTCCAGCAACTCCTTCTCCGCCATCGTCGAAACCTGTTGCGGCCAGCCTTCCAGCGCCTCCGCCGCGCGCTCATACGAGCGGATGCGAAACCCGTCTTCATTGGCGACCTTCATCAGGTCAGCGGTTTCATAAAAGATATTGGCGATGGCTTTGTTGTCCATGAAGTAACATCTCGAGCGTAGCGAGAGAACCCTATTGTAACGATAGCGGGAAGGCTTGTGCAGAAGCGATCATCGATAAACCTGAAAAGTCCGAACGATGATAGGGATCTCCCACTTCGACAAGTTGAGATTCTGAACCGCTAACGAAAAGCGGCTATGGTGTCCAAAGAATTATTCGTTACAATAGCGATCTCTCGCTCCGCTCGAGATTTAAAACAAAATGCCCACAATCCAGGTCAACGGCGTCAACCTCTTCTACAAAGAGTCCGGCAGCGGCCCGGAAACAATCGTCTTCTCGCACGGCCTGCTGATGGACCACACCATGTTTGAGCCGCAACGCGCCGTCTTTGAAAAGCAATATCGCGTGATCGCCTATGACCATCGCGCGCAGGGCCTATCCGACGATCCAGGCTACGGCTCCGCCGGAAGTCATTCGCCAGATTTGCAGTTTGGCTATGATATGGACACGCTCGCCGATGACGCGGCAGCGCTCATCAAGGCCTTGCATGCCGCTCCCTGCCACTTCGCCGGCCTTTCCATGGGAGGCTTTGTGGGCATGCGCCTGGCCGCGCACCATCCCGAACTGGTCCGCACGCTCACGCTGATGAATACCACCGCGACCAAAGAAAAGCCGCTGAACCGCGCTAAGTATGCTTTTCTGGCCCAGATGGTAAAGATTTTCAGTCCCGCGCCCTTTACTTCGATTGCCGTCAAAGAACTTTTCGGCCAGACCACACGCAGGAGCGCGGAACGTCGAGCGATGCTGGAACAATGGACAGGAAAACTGCGGGCGCGTCCACGCAACATCGCTCCATCATTGCTGGCTGTAATGAATCGCCGTGAGTTCCGTGCCGACGAACTGGCCGCCATCCGCTGTCCCACGCTGATCATCACCGGTGAGGATGACACGGCGCAGCCGCCAGCCAACTCAAAAAGCATGGCCGCCGGCATTCGCGGCGCTCGGCTGGTCAATATTCCCGGCGCAGGCCACAGCAGCTGTCTGGAAACGCCGGACGCGGTGACTGCCGCGATGCAGGAATTATTGCATAGCGCTAAGAGCGTCGCGGCCCACTGATTCGTCGGGCATCAAGCTCTCCTGTTTGACTTGATAGTTTGGGGGACTCGCAGGGCGATGCCCTTATAATCAGAGCAGCTTATGAAAAGAGCTTTTCACGTCATTCTTGCCTGCACATTCCCGATGATCGGTATGTCTCTCGCGCTTGCCGCGCAATCACAGCAACCCGCGCCGTCACCGAAGTCTGATGATATTCCCGTAACCGACGGAACCTCCGGGCCTTGCTCCATTGAGTTCTCCGTCACTGACTCAGACGGCAAGCCGGTCTACGCGGCGCGAATCGACGTTCATCTGGCATATGGCGCATTTGGCGCGCACAAGCTCGATATGGGCGTTTACACCAACGATCGGGGCAAAGCTAAATTTATTGGTATCCCCATCAAAGTCCGCAAGCCGCCGGTCGAGTTCAACGCCAAAAAAGATGACCTCGTCGGCGTGGCCACCATGGATCCCGCCACGGAATGCCAGGCCAAGCATGACATTGTGATGGACAAGAAGAAGAAATAAGATTGCCAAAATCGCCGGAATTGCCAAAGAACCCAAATTTAAAAGGCCCATGTCTGAGCAATTTAGAAACTTGTGGCAAGCTAAATTTCAATAGCCCGGATGGTGTCCGCATTCGAGCTCTGCGTGAATAATTAGAACGGATTTTCGCTGGATTCAATGATCCAGGAATTGCGGGCAGGCTGGTACCACTGATGATTCACAGTCCTAACCGCTGATCTAAACGCGATTGAAGTTGTCGTCCGTATCGTCATCGGCGCCGTGGCGGCGGAGAATGCTCACCAGATTCTGCGAGAATGCCGAGCGTGGCATAACCACATCACAGCCGGCTTCCACGGCCTTGACCTTGAGATCACCCTGAACATGGGAGACAAAGCCAACAATCGATGTGGCTTTTTTGTACTTGGAGCGCATCTTGGTGATGACCGGCAACGTCTTGATGCCATTGCTGTTGAGGTCAACGATAATCAGAGACGGCTTTTCTTCTGAACCCTCGGTTTTTTCCGCGATGTCCTTGTCCGTCTTAACGAACTCGACCTTAACGTTGAGCTTGCGCGAAACTTCCTGGATCTTGGCCACGAAGAAAAGATCGTCGACAAAGGCAAAAATCTTTGTCGGAGCGTCCACGCGCTGGGTAAGCGGCTCCATGTTGGGCGCGGCCTGCGCGCCATTGTGGAAACGCGCTCCCTGCATGCTGTTGCCGTTGCCCTGGTTGCGATAGCTATGGTCCATTGGTCCCACAAAGCCCGGCCCGCCGCGACGCTGTCCGCCGCCACGATTGTTGCGGTTTTGGCGGTTCTGCCCGCCGGGGCGTCCCTGGTTGCTGGACCCATTTTGGCTGTTTTGGCTATTCTGGCTGTTCTGGCCCGGGTTCTGCGAGCCAAAGTTCCGTCTCCGCCGCCGCGACTTGCGATTGCGCGGGTTCTGCGGATTCTGCGGTTGGTTCAATCCTTCATTCATTCGTATACCTGTGAGCTTTGATCTATCTGCCGGACTTCCAAATGTGGTGACCCGCTGTAAGCGAAATCCTCAGGGTCTGGCTGGAAGTCAGTCGGCTAAGTTTCGGAAAATCTTCGTTCTATCTGCGCTATTCTTAAAATCACTTTGCGCGAAACGTCGCACCGGAACGGGCGGCTACTGAAGACTCCGTGATGTTACCACGAACGTGTCCTGACGCAAGCAAAAACTTGTAAATTTCCACCCAACAGAATTCCACAACCTTTTTTGACTGCCCCTGGATTCTGATGAGTGGTGGGCGCTATAGGATTCGAACCTATGACTTCCACCGTGTGAAGATGGCACTCTACCGCTGAGTTAAGCGCCCCGGCGCTTTGTGGTGACTGCTGCTTGCGAGTAAGTTTTTATTTTACCAGAAACCCTCGCAATGACAGATGCTCCGAAGCGTCCGGAGTGTCAGTTTGGTAAAAACTGTTTCTACCTTGTCATCCTGGGCCGCCCGCAAGCCCCTGAGCCGGCGAAGGGAGCTAAGGGCGAGTCGAAGGATCCCGAGAATGTTTCCTTGCCATGCTGATTCAAGGCGTTCTCTTGAGAGATTGTCCCCGGAAGCGCATTTCCCGGCCCCAGTTCTCGGCCAAGTCCTGCCAGCGTGGATTCATCTTCTCGATCAGTACGATCTTCTTCTCCCGACGCCAGCCCTTCAACTGCTTTTCGCGGCGGATGGCGGTCATCACATGCTCATAACTCTCATAATAAACAAGCCGATGGACCTTGTACTTTTTGGTAAAGCCTTCGATGGAATCGATTTTGTGCTGCATGATGCGCGGGCCTAAGTAACCGGTCACCCCGACGTAAAGCGTGCCGGTGCGGCTGGTGAGGATATAAACCCAGAACTCGTAATAAGAGCCATCACGCATGGGCAAGGGTGGTAGCACAACGATTCTCAAAGAGAACTCCCTGAAGCAGCATCGCAAAGGACACATCCTCGGGATGGTTCGACTCGCCCTTGCTCCCCTTCGCACGCTCAGGGTCGTTCGGGCTTCGCTCACCATGACAGTGGAAATGGTTTGTCTTCAAACGGAAAATTTTCGGTAACCATTTAAGGAATCGTGGCTTTATTCCCTGGGGGGAGCTTAGTCGTATTGGCAACCACGGCCTTGCCAGGGTGACATGGCGGTGTGTACCATGTGTCAGATTCCCGAACGCAGGAGAGAACGAATTGGCGCGGCGAACAGGCGAACAGCAGTCACGCGGAGAGCGCTGCGCCATTTGTGAAGCCCGCCGCCAGCAGGCCACTGTGGAAATCTTTCAATTTTCCGACGAAGTCGATACCTATATTTTTAAAATCGATACGGCCAAGAAAATCGTGGCCGATGGAAGGGCCCCGCAGCAGGTATCACAAGAAATGCTCCGCGCTTTTGCCGGGATGAACGAATTCGATCTCGATCATATGCTGCATGTCGACCTCTCCCGTCCGGGAATTTTCACCCGCCGTTTTGGCGCTCCCATCCTGCTGGACGGAACTCATCGCGCGATTCGCTGCTTTGCCAAACAGAAGCAATTTTACGCCTTCGAACTAAGCTATGAAGAGTCCGTGGAGTGCCTGCTGCAGGAAAGAAAGAGCGAATAAGGACATTGAACAATTTCCCGCCGCGCCGTCCGTTTTCGCCGATCTTGTCTTTCCATCCGCCGCAATGTCGCGTGCGCTTGCACAAGCGCCCTCGCGAATTCGGCCATGGCCAAAAGTTGAACGGCACCCGCCACGTGCCGCCTCTAGAACGGAACATCCTGTGCTTTTAGCCTTTGCCCGTCCGCCATGCGACACAAGTGTCAGGGCACGGATTTATCCGTGCCGTTAAGCACGAAATTGAGTTTCTTCCGCTCTGCCGAAGGCCCGCGCGCAGCGCAGCGGAGCGCGAAATTCAATCACGGTGAACATAGCGGTGTTCGCCCCGATTCCCATTGCCAACGTCAATACCGCGAGCGCAGCAAAAGCCGGGGCATTCTGTAGCTTGCGCACGGCATAGTTGATTTCATGAAGCAACGTGGACATAAGCGGTCTTACTCCATCTTCCTGCGTTCCGATTCAAAACAGGACTATCCAAGTTTAATCCAGCTCCGTACTAAGGCCTTCTGCGTTGCCCGGCAAATATTTGCAATGCCTTGATTTCAGAGGGAAACTGCTGAATCAGAATAGCTGGGGCAACCTGCTTTCAGCAGCAGCTATCACATTCCTCAGATAAGGCCTTCCGTGTGCCTGCGCGTAGGCTTCGGTGCCCAGGAGTTGTCCATGTCGTATCGTCGTACTGCGGGATGTTGCTCTGTAGTTTTTCTTTCCTTGTTGATGTGCGCATGCCAGGGTCTTGGCGGCGGCAATTCCGCGCCTACTCCCACGCCTACACCGGCAGGGAGTTTGAATTCGATCAACCACATTGTCCTTTTCATGCAGGAAAACCGTTCCTTCGATTCCTATTTCGGTCAATTGAATGCATATCGGGCAAAACAGACCCCTCCGCTGCCCCAAGACGTCGACACATGGACTTCCGGAACGGACAAGACACCGGCAAATGTTTCAACTCCGGGCTATGATCCGAATACCGGGCAGGCGGGACCGCCGATTAAGGCGTTCCACATGCAAAGCGCATGCTCAGAGAACCTGACACCTTCCTGGAATGAGACCCACCGCATCTGGAACCTGTTTCATACCGGAAGCGGCGTTTTCACCATGGATGGTTTTGCATTCATTGAGGGAAAGTTTGCCCATGACGAATTCATGAATGGCGTCCCCAACTTTACCGATTTTACGGGCAAGCGCGCCATGGGTTTTTACGACGACAGCAATTTGCCTTTTTACTACTTCATCGCATCGAATTTCGCGACCTCTGACCGCTGGTTTTCTCCAGCTCCCACGCGCACGCATCCGAACCGCTTTTACTGGATGGCGGCCACCTCGCAAGGCTTTGTCGTACCTCCACCCCAGCAAATAACGGCCAAGACGATCTTTGAGGTGATGGACAACAACCATATCTCGTGGAAGATCTATACGACGGATGGGCACACGTACTTCTCTTATTTCACTTACTTCAACGCGCATCACGCAAATGTGGTCCCGTTGAGCCAATACTTTACTGACGTGCAAAACGGCACGCTGCCCCAAGTCGCCTACATAGAAACTGGAATTGAGGTGAACGACACCAGCAGCAGCGGCGTCGATGAGCACCCGAAGAGCAATATTCAATTGGGCGCGCAATTCGCCGCGAAACTTGTCAACGCGCTCATGAACAGCCCCTCGTGGAAAGATACCGCGATGATCGAGACATTTGACGAAGGAGGCGGACTTTATGATCACGTCCCGCCAATCCCCGTTCCCAGTCCGGACGGAATAGCGCCGATCATGCCATCCACGAACCAGCAGGGCGACTTTACCCTGACCGGATTCCGGGTGCCGCTGATGGTGATCTCGCCATTTTCCAAGAAGAATTTTGTATCTCACACCCCAATGGATTACACCGCCGCGCTCAAACTGATTGAAACCCGCTTCAATTTGCCGGCTCTCACACAGAGGGACAAGGCCATGCCCGACATGACTGAGTTTTTCGATTTCACTACAGACACAGGGCCCTGGGCCACGCCGCCCTCTCCTCCAACGCAGCCAACAAACATGCCTTGCACCTTCGGCGTGCCGATAGGATGAGGTCACCGATTTGCCGAAGTGATCAGAGGTCGCAAAAGCTGATCATGGAATCTTGGGCGAAGTTGTTCGCGGCACTTTTTGGGTGCCGCGAATTGTTTTTCACGCGATTTAGCCCGGGCGCGCACGCGCATTCTTTCATCTGTGATCACGCTCACAGTTTGACGGGGCGAAATTCAGGTTTCATAATATAGAGTTTGCCTAGCAAATCTGATCGGAGCATAGCAGTACATGGCTAGCGTTGCCTCGCCTGTCGAGCGCGGAGTCCCCCCGATTCGTGCCGGTAAAGGCCACTCGTTCCTCCTTCGTCGCCTGCATTCGTTAAGCGGGATCATCCCTGTTGGCGCTTTCCTGCTTGAACATTTCATCTCCAACGCCTTTGCCACCAACGGCCCCAATGCGTATGGCGCGCAGGTAAAGTTTCTTACCGGACTGCCCTTTGTGTTGGTCCTTGAAATTGTCGGCATCTATATTCCGCTGCTGTATCACGCGCTCTACGGCTTTTACATCTGGTTTCGTGGCGAATCGAACGTAAGCGACTATCCCTGGGCGGGAAACTTCATGTATGCCGCGCAGCGCTGGACCGGCGCCATCGCCTTTGTCTACATCATCTGGCATACGTATACGATGCGCTTCACCGGCACACACCTGCTCACACATCCTGATGCGGCCTTTGACAAGGTGCAGACGGAGCTTCAGCACTGGTGGGCCGGGGTGTTTTATCTGGTCGGGATCATTGCCGCGTCGTGGCACTTCTCTTACGGCATATATCTTTTCTGCGCCAAGTGGGGCATCACCGTAAGTGAGAGGTCACGCAAGTGGTCTGGACGCGCGTGCACGGTGTTGGCGCTTACTTTGATCCTGGTTGGATGGCTAACGATGGCGGCGTTCTTCCGTCCGCAGTGGAGAGACCACTGGAAAAATCCACCGGCGACGGAACAGCATACGATGAACGACAACGCGAAATGAAGGATTCGCGGAATTTGGTAAATGAGTAATTTGGCAATTTGGTAATTGGAAGTGCGAAAATTTCTTTCGCGCTCGGCGAATCGTTTCCGGCCTGCCAAATTACCCGATTACCAAATTACCCAATTACCAAATCAGACATCATGGCAACGAATCCAAAAATTATCGTGGTAGGCGGCGGGCTGGCGGGGCTGGCAGCCACCATCAAGATTGCAGAAGCCGGCGGTCACGTTGATCTTTTCTCGATCGTCCCGGTCAAACGATCGCATTCAGTCTGCGCTCAGGGAGGCATTAACGCAGCCAAAAATCTCAAGGGTGAAGGCGATACGCCCTGGCAGCACTTTGACGATACGATCTACGGCGGCGACTTCCTCGCCAACCAGCCTCCGGTTAAAGCCATGTGCGAAGCTGCGCCGGGCATTATCGATCTGCTGGACCGTATGGGCGTTACCTTTAATCGGACGCCAGAGGGTCTGCTCGATTTCCGGCGATTTGGCGGCACCCTTTTCAATCGCACCGCATTTGCCGGCGCTACCACTGGTCAACAGCTTCTTTACGCGCTGGACGAGCAGGTTCGCCGGTATGAAGCTGAAGGCCGGGTCACCAAATATGAGCATTGGGAGTTCCTGAGCGGGGTCTTGGACACAAATCGCGTGTGCCGCGGCATATGCGCCATGGATCTGCGCAGCATGGAAGTCCGCACCTTCCCGGCTGACGCCATTATCATGGCCACCGGCGGTATCGGCGCAATCTTTGGCAAGTCGACCAACTCCGTTGTCTGCACCGGATCGGCACAGTCCGCGCTCTACCAGCAGGGCTGCTATTACGCCAACGGCGAATTCATCCAGGTCCATCCCACATCGATCCCCGGCGAAGACAAGCTGCGGCTGATGTCGGAGTCGGCGCGCGGTGAAGGCGGTCGCGTCTGGGTGCCCAGGACCAAAGGCGACAAGCGCGAATGGAAAAGTATTCCCGAGTCCGAGCGCTGGTACTTTCTGGAAGAGTGGTATCCGAAATACGGCAACCTGGTTCCGCGCGACGTTGCCACACGCGCTATTCACAAAGTGGTCTACGAATATGACTTGGGCATTGACGGCCAGCCGATGGTCTACCTCGATCTGACCCACATCGATCGCGAGACTCTGAACCGCAAGCTGGAAGGCATTCTGGAGATTTACGAAAAGTTCGTTGGCGACGATCCGCGCGACGTCCCGATGAAGATTTTCCCCGGCATGCATTACACCATGGGCGGACTCTGGGTTGACTTCAATCAGGCCACGAACATCAAAGGCATCTTTGCCGCCGGTGAATGCGAGTACGGCTATCACGGCGCAAATCGGCTGGGAGCGAACTCTCTGGTTTCGTGTATCTATGGCGGCTTTGTGGCGGGCCCGCAGGCAATGCTTTACGCCAAGAACAACAGCAAATCCACCGATGGCGTGAGCAGCACGGTGTTTGATTCCGAGCGCAAGCGGCAGGAAGAGGCCAATGCGAGCTTGATTAACTCCAATGGCACGGAGAACCCATTCCGCTTGTGGCGCGAACTGGGCGAACTAATGACGCGCAACTGCACCGTTATCCGTTACAACAAGAACCTGCAGCAGACGGACGCCAAACTGGTCGAGTTCCTGGAACGCTTCAATCACATCAACCTGAGCGACAAGAGCCAGTGGGCCAATACGTCCTTCGTCTTTACGCGGCAGCTTTACAACATGCTGCAGCTCTCGCGTGTGATTGCCCAGGGCGCGGCCATGAGGAACGAATCACGCGGCGCGCACTACAAGCCGGATTTTCCTGATCGCGATGACAAGAACTTCTTAAAGACCACCAAAGCTTATTTCGCTCCGGACGCCGACGAGCCGCGGTTTGAATTTGAGCCGGTGGATATTTCTCTGTTGCCGCCGAGGCCGAGACGGTATGACATGGCTAAATAGGTTAAACACAAGGTCGAAAAACCGATTTTCACGAGCTTGCGCGGGCCGAAGGCCCTAGATGACAAAGGACACAAAGGAACACGAAGTTTAAAAAATAGCCACAATAAATATGAAATCACTAAAAGCCAAAACCTTTGTGATACTTCGTGTCCTTTGTGGTTAAGGGTTTTGTAATGGATCAGCAACAGAAAGGCACATCGCCGAAGTTTTACAAGAACGCCGCGATTCTGTTCTTTGTAATCGGCTGCATTCTGGTCTGGCAGGCATTTGCGCGCCATGATTGGGTCTTAGGCGCGTTTGCGGGAATCACGTTCCTGAATGCCCTGATGACCACGTTGAAGCTTATTTCGTTACGGGAGACAAAACAATAATGGCCCCATCCGGCACAAAGACCGTCATTCTCAAGATCAAACGCCAGGAGAATCCCAAATCCAGCCCGCGCTGGGAGGAATTCGATCTCACCTGGAAGCCGGGAATGAACGTGATTTCGGCCATGATGGAAATCGCCGCCAATCCCGTGACGCGCGACGGCAAGACAACAACTCCCATCACTTACGATTCCAATTGCCTGGAAGAGGTCTGTGGCTCCTGCGCCATGCTGATCAATGGCAGGGCCCGCATGGCATGCTCCGCGCTGGTTGATAAACTGGAGCAGCCGATCCGCTTGGAGCCCTTCAGCAAGTTTCCTGTCGTCCGCGATCTAGCCGTTGACCGCAGCGTGATCTTTGAGAACCTGAAAGCCGTCAAAGCCTGGGTACCGATTGATGGCACCTATGATCTCGGGGCAGGTCTGCGTATCTCTCCTACCGAGCAGGAAGAGGCTTACCCGGTCTCGCGCTGCATCTCCTGCTGCTGCTGTATGGAAGCTTGTCCGCAGTTTAACGAGAGCACGGGCTTTGTTGGCGCGGCGACCATCGCGCAAGTCCGGCTCTTCAACCAACATCCCACGGGTAAAGCCCTGAAGCATGAGCGCCTGCAGGCATTAATGGGTGACGGTGGCATTCAGGAGTGCGGTTTTGCCCAGAACTGCGTTGAGGTCTGCCCCAAGGACATTCCGCTCACCAAGGCCATCGCGGACACGGGCCGCGAGGTCATGAAGCAAGCGATTAAAGATTTCTTCCGCGGCTAACTGTCAAAATAACGAATTTATTATTGCGTGACTGATGTTGCTGCAATGTCTTTGATCAGGCTCTCTGTGTTTGCCGCCACATCTCCGCCGGATGGAAATTTATTCGTCTCATAATCAGAGAGCACGTTAATATCATCTACAAATTCGTTATAGTCGGTGGTGGTGGGATGCAGCCGCAATTGTGCTCGAACAAGCAGGGTGGAGCTCTGACCGAACAGGGCACGGTAATAGTCAGCGCGCTGGTTGATCGGAATGACCTTGGGAACCCCGACCACACATGTAACAATAATAGAGACGATACCGGCAGCGATGCTTTTGCGCATGAATCCGGCAATAGCAGAAGCCGCGGCCAGTAGTATGCCGGCCAGAAGCAGCGTTGTGGCAAGGGCGCCGTAATGGTTCATGCTGCTCTCATAACGGTTTTTGTAAGTCTGCAATACACTTTGTATCTGCTTCCAGTCCTGGTCCGTCACAGGTTGTGACTGCACTGAACTTGCCTTTTTCTGTGCATCGTCAGCGGCATTTTGCGCGGAGGCAACCTGCTGCTGTGCCTTGGCAGCATCTGCCTGGGCCGCCGGGCTTTTGTCCGTCTCCGCTTTTGCAATTGCCTGCTGCACGTTTTCATTGACAAGCAAGAGACGCTTGCGGGCATCCACAGCCTGGTTCTGCGCCGCCTGTGCTTCAGGATTTACGCGGATTGTGTGCAGGTGCAAAGCCGGAGCCGCTTGCATGGCCAGGGCCACCGGTCCTGGAATGGCCAGCAAAAGCAAAATCGGGAATCTAAGCGTCATGGTCGTAGCAGCCTTTCTGTGGCGAGACTTGGAATGTGCCGGACATCGATCATCAGGATAGTGCCGGAGAATAACACATCGTTTCACCTTGGCGCAGAGAGCTCGTCATCAATGAAACCAGATGGAACGCGGAGATGCAAATATCCATCGCGCGAGATGAAAGATAAAGAGGCGCGGAGAAGCAGATCGAGTCCATGCGGTCCTAAATTCCGCCGTGGCCTTCAATGGTGCTTCCAAAATCCTTAACGCGCGGTCGCGCTTGATGGCTGACATGGTCAAGCCCGCCTGCAAATCTGGCGACCTGTGTCGGACCAGCTTACGCTTATCGGCTGGAAGTATTTGCGTCGGTGCTGAGCGCCATCGTTTCGATGATCTATTTCCGCATCCGGAATGGGCGCTAAGGGCATGCGCAAATTCATCAACAAGCATGCGGTTCCCCGTGGGGCGACAGATAGGATCGGTCGGTAAAATGCGCGTTTTTGTCTCAAAGAGAGACGCAATTTGGGCTATTGGGAGGGAACGATCATCGGTCGAAAAAAATTTAGGCGAACAGGGTTGGAAACTAGCAAATTTTGTCAGACACCCTAAACTGTTGATTACCAAAGTCTCTGCATGCAAATGGCCAAGGGTTCCGTAAATTTATGAAAATTCAGGTAAATAGCTGGGTACAGATGCGGCAGCTCTGGTTTAAACTTTGTCATCTAATGCCGATGTTGTATGTGTCTGACATCTGCACCGAAACAGGACCCGATGAGCGCTAAGAAGATTTTAATCACTTCGTCGATTTTCCTGATGGCGCTAGGCGCCACAGTGCCGGCTACTGCCGCCAGCCGCTATACCAGCACCCGTCACCATCGCGGACACATTCGTCGCGTTGCGTGGAACCCCGTTCTAAAAGGGTCCATGGATTCCATGGTCCGCCAGAATGAAGAAATTGACCGCCTGCAGCTTCCGCGCATCGCGGACAATGACCAGCTTTTGGAACTGGAACGCACGCAGGAACTGGTGCCGATTCAGGAGACTCGCGCGTTGCACGTGAGCCCGTCCCTTCAGGCTGACAAGAAATATTGCCGCCCCTGGTGCAATCAGTTTCTGCAGGACATGAGCGAAGCGTACTTCAAAGAATTCCGCACGCCGCTACAGGTAAATTCCGCGGTGCGCACCATGGAACAGCAGCAGAAGCTCCGCCGCCACAATGGCAATGCGGCGCCGGAAGTGGGCGAACATGCTTCTTCCCACCTGGCCGGCATCACTGTTGATCTGGCCAAGCGCGGACTGACGCGCGCCCAGCATGCATGGATTGAAGAATACCTCAAAAACCTGCGTGATCAGGGACTGGTGGAAGCCGCGGAAGAGCGCCGTCAGGCTTGCTTCCACGTTATGGTTTCAGATCGATATACCGAATGGCGTGAAGCGAATCAACTGGCTGATAAAATTGCCAGAGAATGATCCTAAAACATTCGCTGGCATGCTTTTTCCTGCTTTCAGGTTTAACGCTCGCACAACATCCAGCTCCACATAAGAAACCTGACAGGGCCGCGCCTGCAACGCGGCCTAAGGCTGATCCAGTTTTGGCCATTCATCAGTCTGCCCTCATCGTGGACACCCACGCTGACACGCCACAACGCTTCCTGGACGAAAACTTCGACCTGGGCTCAAACACGCCTGTAACAGAAGGCCATATCGATCTGGACAAGATCAAGCAGGGCAACCTGGGAGCGGAGTTTTTCTCCATTTGGGTCGAGCCGGAATTCAAGGGCCATTATGCCCAACGCGCCATGGAACTGATTGACAGCGTGTACCAGCAGGCGGCCCGGCATCCTGACAAAATGACGATGGCGTTCTCAGCCGACGATATCGCCCACGCGCACGATCAACATAAATTCGCCGCGCTGATGGGTATTGAAGGCGGCCATGCCATTGAAAATGACATGCGGCTGCTGCGCGATTTCTACCGCGTCGGTGTCCGCTACATGACTCTCACATGGTCCAACACTAATGAATGGGCAGACTCTTCCGGCGATATTCAGGATCCGAACGTCAAACACCACAATGGCATGACGGACTTTGGCAATGATGTGGTCCGCGAGATGAACCGGCTGGGCATGATCGTGGACATTTCTCACGTTTCTGACGCTACGTATTACCAGGCGCTGCTGGTTAGCCAGGCGCCGGTGATCGCATCGCATTCTTCATCGCGTGAGCTGACCAACCAGCCCCGCAACATGACCGATGACATGCTCCGCGCCATGACAAACAATGGCGGCGTGGTGATGGTGAATTTCTATTCTGCATTTATCGACGAAAATTACCGCAAAGCGTCTTCCGATCCCGAGAAGGTCAAGCAGCGCGATGCCGAAGTGGAGGCCTACAAGAAAGCCCATCCGCATCCTGATGGAAGTCCGGTAACGTACGATGAAACCGCGGGCATCGAGAAGAGGTGGGCAGCGCAACTTCCGCGTCCGCCGCTGAAGTCGTTAATCGATCACATAGATCACGTCGCCAAAGTGGCGGGGATAGACCACGTGGGACTGGGATCGGATTTTGATGGCGTTACTTCCCTGCCTGAAGGCATTGATTCCGTGGCGGATTTACCCAAGATCACGCAGGCTTTATATCAGCGCGGCTATACGCGCGAGCAGATCCTCAAAATTTTAGGCGGAAACTTTATGCGCGTGATGCGTGAAGTTGAGGCCACAGCCAAACGGCTCCAGGCCGAGCGCAAAGAATCTGATGCGCTGAGCTTTGAGGATATTGAACTGATGATTGGAAACCGCGTGAGCTCATCGCAATTGATGGTCCGCATCAGGCAGCACGGCGTAAATTTTGAATTGACGCCAGAGCGACGGACGCAGCTTAAAGCTGAAAAGGTGGATGAGTCAGTGCTGGATGCGATGGTGAAGACAAAGAAGAAATAGATTTCAGCTCGACTTCTTGGGAATTAGCGGAACTTGCCCAGGTTTCAACAGTGGAAACTCCGACGATACTTCCTTAGCCAACGGTTTTAAGTCGGCGGGCCTGTTTGTGCTCGCTACCAACACAAGCACCGCAATATTGAAATCTGAGAAATTCTGCTGAAAATAAAGATTGCGGTCAACAGTGATGAAGACCTGGTAGGTCTTCGCCGCTAAGGCCAGGATCTCACCATTTTTCTTGCCTGCCCACCCAGATTCCTGAACAGTCGCAACATCGTGGCCAACAAGGTCCCTACGAAAACGTTGATCAACACACTCATCAAACAGGATTTTCACTGTCAGTGAACACTCGCGACGACAAGGTCCTTAGCTTCATCCAAAAACTCGAGCAACTGTTCCCTGGTTACTGAAGGAAAGCCCTCCAAAAAGGCTTCGATGGACTCTCCCGCCTTTATATATTCGATGAAGGCTTGCACCGGAACACGCGTCCCTGCGAACACTGGGGGTTCCCCCGAGTATCTCCGGAGAGACGGTAACAATCCGGCTAGCCATGGCAGTTATCCTATGCTAAAGATGAATCCGGTTACAACTCCGCCAAAGTTATAACCGGATCACGGACATGCTCAGATTGTTTTACTGCTTTGCCCCGGCCTTCCTGATGTAGATGTTGCCGTTGAAATTCTTGAACTGGATTTCCTGGCCGCCGCCATTGATTGTCCCGCGGACATTCTTATCGATCTTCACTTTGTATTTCCCGCCTTTGCCGCGATTATCTTCCACGGTCTGTTGCGGCGCGGTCGGTTGCACTTTCACATCAAAATCGCTGTAAACTTCGCCATTGTCCGTACGCATGCTTACATTGGCTTTCAGGTCGGCCGGGAAGGTCACGTCGATATCGCCATTGAGCGAACTGAAAGCCATGGGCTTCTGCGGATCGATGCGATTAAACGTCGCCACAACATGGCCGTTCAACGCATGAGCTACTACACTGCCGCCAATATTTTTTAAGTCTACTTCGCCATTCACATCGTTGATATCCAATTCGCCGTCAACTCCGCTCACCAGAATGTTGCCGTCATTCACGGTATGCAAAGAGACCGAGGTATGGATTGGAACCGTGATTGTAAGATCCACGGTCCGCTGGTAGGAATCTGTGCTCACCCGCACATTGTTGTTTTCCGCTTCAATGTTCAGGCCAGTGGAAGTCATGGGAATACGCTTCATGCCTTCAGCCCGACCGCCGGTATGGGCCTCATCGCCTCGTGCTCGTGCTTCCACCACCACCTCTTTTACGTCCGCGCCCTTCACGGTGATGCTGCCACTCACCAGGTGAGCGCGTAGCGTCACCGGACGCGAAGGATCAGTAAGTGGGACGGTGACTTTATTGTCGGACTGCGCGCACAGGGGCTGCGCTAATGTAAGCAACGCTGCTGCTGCAATCGAAATAATGTATCTATGAAACTTAAAATAATAGTTCATATGTGTAGTTTTCCTTGGTTTACTCATGGCGTTCCAGAACGCGTATGTCGCCATTTAAATTTTCCGCTTTGATTTCCGGGCCGCCGGGGCCTACGCGGCCTCCGGTAAATCGGTCTGACCTGAACACAAACTTTGTGCCGTGCCGCTCGCTGCTCACAGGCTGGGCCGGCAGTGAAGTCATTTCAAAATCGCTATACACCGCGCCGTTCATCGTCTTAAAGCGGAAATCGCCGGCCAGCCCACGTACAAAATACAGCTCCACGTTGCCGTTGATGGTGGCGAAGTCAGATTTTTCGCGCGGGTTTTCGCGGAATGAAACCGTCACAGGACCGTTGACGGTTTTAGCCACTCCTGAGCCGGCGATACTCTTCATATCAATGCCGCCATTCACGTTGTGGACGGAAAAGTCGCCGGTCACATCCTGTACGCTCACGTGGCCTGAGTTGACGGTCTTGAGCTTGACTTCAATGTTCCGCGGCACCTGAAGCTGGAAATCCATCTTCACCTTGTAACCGCGATCACCATGCCAGTTCGTGCATCCATCATTGCCGTTCTCACACTTGCAGCGGAAGGGGCCGTTCACGTAAAGCTTTAGGAAATCCGGCTGATCGGTGATGTCGAGCGTCACTTCTTTTTTGGCGGCTTCCATGCGGTCTTTGGACTCTGCGGAGATCGTCTTATTGACCACCAGTTGAACCTGATCTCCCTGGCCGCCTGTGACTTCGATTGAGCCAAAGATGTTGTCGATCTCCAGGATCTTGTGGGCGGCGGTGAGATTGAATGTCTTGCGAATCGTTTCTTTCTCCTGCAACCGCATGCTTGAATCCGAATCATCGTCATCGCCGACTGCATGAAGCGGGCCGGCGAATGTGGGCAAGAACACCAAACCCACGGAACACATCAGAATGAATGCACGAAACTTTTGTTGAATCACGGTTCCCTCCAGTTCTTTTCAGAAATAGCGATCCCTCGCAACTCTTGGGACAAAAGCTAGTTCAACTGCTGGATTCCCCAATCCACGCGCTTTTTTACCGTGGGATTGATATTCGGGTCTTGCTGAAATTTTCTGAACTGCGGCACTGCGCTTTTGTCATGCAGGTCTACAAGCAAATCAATCAATGCCATCTGTACCATGGGAGACTGCGTGGTTTGCAGCACGTCCACTAATTCGCGGCGCACTTCAGGACGGTCATCATAGCGGCTCACCGCATCCAGGGCAGCCAGCCGCACGTCCACATTGCTATCAAAACGCACCGTGTGCATCAAAGCGCCCATCACTTTGGGATCCGGCTCGGGAAGGCGGGTAGTCCAGCTCACGCCTTCCAGCCGCTGGCTGGGGGATTGCTGCT
>DAHUXR010000041.1 GCA_027307045.1 Acidobacteriaceae bacterium | reverse complement strand
CAGGTTCCCACGTTCCGCTCAACTGCCTCCTTGGCAAGCTCAGGCCACCTTTCATGCCGGATGCCGCTCCGCCCGTAAACAGGTTTCGTCGGAGCTTTGTTCCCGCAGTAACGACGACACCACGGTTTTTGACATCATCTTTCGACCCTTTCGACACTTCTACAGTGGTTCCCTTGCGGTCCTCTTCTTGCCTGTCACCTGACCTGGTCCTCGCCAGGCCTTTTCCTTCCGTGCTCACGACCATGGCTTTTGACCACAGCCGCCTGAAGGTGGTTTGGAACCTGCCCCTGCAGGCCGGTTCCGAGGGGCCTCCCCTCATCAGTTAAGCAGTTACGCACTACTCAGCCTTTCGGCATTTTCGCGCTCGTGGCGCACCATCATCAGGATCGCGGAGTTCTTTGTCCCTAGCGTCTCTGACCTTACCGAAGCGGTGCATATCATCGGCTTCGATGCTGGTTACGGTTTCCAAGGCTTCGTCATTGATTTCGGCCTGTAGCTCTTGCGCGTAGGCTTGGTAAAGGCGGGAGAATTTGGATTTAAAGACTCCGGCATCATGTAGGGTTTGGCAGTGTGCAACGATTCGGGCAAACGAGAGATTGAGCAGGTAAAGGGTGTGATAAATCTTGGTCTTTTGGATAACATCAAGATCAGCCATTGTCGCCTCTTATCAGGTGCTTTGGTTAGGGCAGCTTCCGTGTTCTCGCACGAACGCTGCCCGACTCACTTTTAGGCGATAATCAGAATGGAAGCAATCGGAAAGCGAAAGCAACGCAAGATTAGCCCACTACCGAAAACCCAAAAACTCACCACTGATTAACACGGATGACACTGATCGGAAATCGGGTGATCCGGTGATCTGGTGATCGCAAAACCAGGAGGGCTTACCGCGGATCTACGCGGATGGCCGCGGATCAGAACAAGTCAAAACCTCAGCCATGGATTAACACGGATGACACGGATCAAAGAATCGGGACATCGAGACATCGGACGATCAGAAAAGCAAAAATCCAGCGCTTAATTTTGTTAGGCCGTTTGTGCCAAACGTGAACTTAAAAAGCGAATAAAACTCTCTTTACCCGCATCAGCCAAATGAGCTATATGTGTGAGAGCCGTTAGCAGTTTGGCAGTCAAACCAAAACGAAAGACGCAGGCAAAGAGCGCCTGCGCCACGTTAAACCTAGCAAAGGAAAAACAAGAAGCTAACCAAGAACGCTCATTAGCAATTGTTATTTGCCAATTGCTTAACTTAACGGGCAACGCCCGGTGCTGAAACACCGAATGCGCCCTAACCGCAGTTCACCTGTCACGGGGCAGGCAAACATGGCTGGCGCTCAACATAGACACTCCTCTTCCAGGACGCAAGGCTCCCGCCGTCGCGTTCACGCCTCAACCAAAGCCGCTATATGTATGGGCTGTTCTTTTACTGATCACCTACATCGGCAACTTGCCGGTAAATCCAGATCAGCTGATGCGATTGATTCGATCTGATGCGGCAAGCTTCATGAGTCCGTACAGATTGTGATCCTTCAGATCAGCGGAGCCGATTCCTCGGTCCTCACAGAAGCAGTGCCGGAGAGTTCAGCAGCGATGACGGTTCGGCCCCTCGGAACAGCAAGTCGTTGTATTTACGGAGTCATCGACCTAGGCAGTTCGTCAGTGCGAGGCGGGATTGCGAGGCCACTTCACACATCGACGTGCTACTGAATTCCCAAAAATCACTCAGGCATCTGAAATAGAGTTTGCACAAGGGCTGGCCGATTGGACAATGAACCATGTTAAGCAGTGGGTCGCAAAGGGCAGTGACCGGTGCAGATGAACTAGTTCGCTCGTGATTTCCGAGATGAATTGCGCTACAGTACGGCAGCGCCGAAGTGCGCATGGTCTTTGAAAATTTAGCAGTCAGCAGTCAGCCAAATCGGGAAGTCTTGCGACCCTCTGCCGACTGGGATTGGGATTGGGATTGGGTGACCCTTGGGTGACCCAAGCGAGACCCAAGGGTCACCCAAGCGTCACGCAAGGGCCACCCAAGCGTCGATTTGCGGTCCGGCCTTTGTTTTCAACAAAAGCTGGAAAAAGGCCGGGGGAGGGGGCGAAAATCGCCGAGATCGCCGACATCGCACGGAATCGCCGGGATCGGAAGAACCAAAAAACTCACAACGGAGTCACGGAGAAGAGCCAATGTCGGTAAAGCAAAAACCCCTACCGGCTGAAAAATTTCCGATAGGGACCTCTCGCTTCGCTTCGAGATTAAAGAACTAGTCTCTTCCGCAAGTGCCGTTACCTCTGTCGCCATCATTGCCGCCACGCTGTGGGATCGCGCCTTCTGCAAACAGGCTGGAAAGATCATTAGCGCGTATGGCATCGCCCAGGAAGAACGGGTTGGTCACGTGAAAGATTTCCTGCATGCTGCGCAGATCGGACGAGTGAGTGAGGAACACGTCACTGGCAAAGGGAGAGCCGCCCACATTGGGGTGAGCGTCAGGGGAAATGACGATCTCGGGCACTGTGTGCGTCAGGTCGTCCGGGTTGTCGCCGGGGACGCCATCCTGCTCGGACTCGTCCCACCACAGGATGATGGCGCCATGGTCCTGGTAGGCCTTTGAAGCCATGATGACGGGAATGACCTGCTGCAGGAAAAAGTCGCCCTGCAGGATCTTGGCCGGATCGCCGGTCAGCCCTTTGAAGCCAGCGGCAAGGGTGGTGTGCTGGTCATTGAACTGGTCCGGGCTGATGAAGTTGTATTGGGCCACGTTGTTGTTGGCCAGATCGGTGAACAGCTGCTGCAGCGGAGCAAAGTTCAGACGCTTCGGATTGGCGGTGGTGGTATCGTTGCCGCCGCTGCTGTCAGTAAAGAAGGCCATGGGATTGTGCTTGACCGCGTAATTGAACTGCGTCGAGCCGTTGAATTGGTTGACGCCAACGACAAAATTTCCGGAGAGGCCCCTGATCGGCGACGTCCATTGACTCTGGGGCAGAACGATGTTGTCAAAGGAGGCGCCGTCCGGGACCAGATCGATATCTTCCTGATACGACTTCCAGCTCACCCCACACTGGTCAAAGAGACGCGTAAGGTGCAGTTGATTGTCCTGGTTGCTGATCTGTCCCGTGCCGCTCGCGGGGGAAAAGGGATCGTTGTCATTGAAAACGCCAAAGTTCGTGCCGGCTTCCGCCCAGAGATAGTTGGGCTCAGACGGGTGAATGTGGGAATTGTTTCCGCCCGCTGTAGCCAGAACGTTGCGATAATTCGTGGCAAAAGCCACCTGCCGGCTGATGTTGACCTGACGGCCATTAATGACGGCAGTCGCATTTCCGTTCACAAGGCTGTTGATGAATGGAGCGTTGGGATTTTGGAAAATCTGCTGGATAGGGCCGGAAAACTGGTTGGCTGGCTGGGTCCAATTGTGGTTTTCCATGGCGATCACGAAAACCGTTTTGATTCCGTCTTTGCCATCTTCCGCGACGGCGGCCAAGTGGCCGACGGTGAATAACAGGGCAAATACGCCCAGCATGCCGAGACGTCTGACGTGCGACATTGATAGCTCCAGATATTTAGGATTGGCGGCGAGCGCTGGCTGGCGATCAGTTGAGTGCGATCGGGGGGACCATCGCGCCACGGTTCAAGGGATAGCAGGGCTGTATGGAAGTACGGTGAAGGGAATGTTACTTTTCGATGAAAGGAGCTTTAGCTAGATCTTGCGTCAACATCATTATCTTGGTTGCTTCTTGCTTGGAAGCTAACAGACCAGACGAGCATTACGCCAAGACCAAGGTACTGGCCTGTTGATGGACCCAATTCTTTACGGGATTGAGCGTAAAAACTTCTGCATATTGCGGGTTTGGAACTGCTTGAACTCAACGCAGCTGGTGATCCGTTGCAGGCCCTGTTGCAGAGCGCGCTCGGCGCCCGGAGCGCGATGCGTGGCAAAAAACTGCTTGATCTCGTCGCGCTTCTCGATGGAACAGAACCCGCCCAGCGCGGAAACAGCGCCGCTCCCGCCGAAAGACGTGACCTTTTCAGCCAGCGAATCCCAGTGGGCCTTCAGGTAGTCCCACGCAATCTCGCGCCCTGGAGACTCAGCCAGCAACGCCGGGAACAGCCGTACATAGTCCTGCTGGCGGATTTTGCCCTGGTCGATGAGCGCTAGTGTCCGCTGCGCCAGTTCAGGCTGGCGGAAAGACGTAAGCGCGAAAAGAAAGTGGTAATAATCTTCAGTGTTGCGCGCGCTGCCCATGGCTTGCGTGAACTGCTCATAGAGCGCGGCATCGCCATTTTGTGCCGCAACGGCAAGCGCCGGGCCAATGATGGTGCCTTCCACTGAAGTCGAATCCTTTATGTACGCTTGCGCAATTTTTTGAGCTGCCGCCACGGCGCCAGGATCACCGGCACTCCCCAGGATCCCCAGCAGGCTGGCGCGCAAAGCTTTCTGCTCGTCACTATCACTGCGTCCGCCGCTCCAGCCGACTTCTTTGGCCAATGGCATAAACTGCCGCCTCACCAACTCGCGATATTCTTTCTGCTTTTGCTCAGGCACGAGCGAGCGCCCGATGGTATTCATGTGATCAGCGACGATCTCAACCACCAGCCGATTGCGCTCAGGCTGCACGTCGCGAGCTACATTCAGGAAAATCCCTACCGGCTCTTTGCCCGCACGTGTCATCGCCCAAAGGTCTTCAACAAATGCGATGCGCTCCGGGACGGTCAGATTTTTCTCCGCCGCCGCAGATGCGTTCAGCAGATTTTTGGGATCCTGGTAGAACACGCGGTAATAGCCTTTGGCGTCGCGGTTGGCGAATATCCAGTCCGGACATGCCTTCACGGCGGCAACTTCTTCTGTCTTCTTATTGACGAGGTAACATGACGAGCTCAAATTTTGAGCAGCTTTGGTGCAAACAGGAATTGACCAGAGCTGGCCCTGGTTTTCGCTATCGCCCGATGACGATAAAAGAAATCGCTGCTGCGAAAGTTCCACCGTCTGCTTGCCGCTTGAGCAACTTCCGCTCACCGTCACCAGCGGTACGCCGGGCTGCATGACGAATGTCGGCATGATCTTATCGACGGGCTTACCGGAGACTTTTGCCACAGCCCGCCAGAAATCCGCCGAGGTGGCGTTACCGTTGGCGTGCGCTTTCAGGTAAGCGTTCACGCCGTTGCGGAAAACCTCCGGCCCGACGTAAGACTCCAACATGCCGAGGACTGCCCCGCCTTTTTGATAGGTGATGCCGTCAAACATTTCCTTGATCTCGGCTGAAGTGCGCGGATCGCCATGGATGGCCCGCGCCGCGCTTAACGAATCGAGCCCGATGATACGTTGCGCCGTGGCGGCTTCATCGTCTTCAAGATGCCACTCCGGATGCCACGCGCGAATGGGCTTGCGCTCCATCCATGTGGCAAAGCCTTCATTGAGCCAAATATCATCCCACCACGCAGCGGTTACGAGATCGCCGAACCACTGGTGCGCGATCTCATGCGCTACTACCGTGGCATGGCTTTGTTTGGCGAACACGGATGCGGTCTTTTCGTCCATGAGCAGCGCGGTATCGCGATAGAAAATGGAAGCGGTGTTCTCCATGCCGCCCCACTCGTAGTCGGGGATGGCCAGCATATCGAGCTTTTCAAACGGATATTTGATGCCATACCACTGGTTATAGAAATGGACAGACTGCGCGGCGGCTTCCAGCGCGAACTGGCCGTACTGCTTTTTGTCGGGCTCGGCGCAGACGCGGATTGGGGTGCCATCAACAGTGCGCTCCAGGCATTGCCAGTCGCCGATTGCGAGAGCAACAAGATACGTGGACATCCGGGGCGAGGTTGAAAACGCGATCTTGTGCCGCGTGGAGCCGGGCAGGGGACCGTCTTTTACGATTCGGCCGTTGGAGATGGCTGTGTCGCCCTTGTCCGCGATGACAGAAAGATCGAACGTGGCTTTGAAGGCAGGCTCATCAAAGCCAGGAAACATCATGCGGGCATAGGTGCCTTCAAACTGCGTGACCGCATATTGCCGCTTCCGCGACTTGCTCAGATACAGCCCGCGCAAACCAGCCGTAAGCTTGCCGGAAAACTTTAAATGCAGACTTGCTGCGCCGGCTGGGAGAGGCTGTGCAAGGGAAAGCCGCGCGGTTTCATTTGGCTGGTCATAGGTCACTTGGGCCATCACGGTCTTGTCCGCTGCGGTCGCTTCCGCAAGGGAGATATCGAGTCCCAGCGAATTCAGCACAATCTCACTTGTCGCCTGCTGCACCTGCACCGTGATGGTCTCTTCGCCAGTGAACTTCTGTTGGCCAATGTCAGGGTCCAGCAGCAGCTTGTAATGGCCGGGAATAATGGTGGTGGGCAGGCGTTGCGCCGTGAGGTCCGTTGCCGCAATCGTGAGAAAGAGAAATGTTGATAACGTGAGCCGCGCGAGAAAAGATGAAAGAGTCAGCATGAAGGCCCTCAAAGGAAATGGCTATCTTATCAAGGTTGACGGGGCATGGCTTTGTGGATTGCGATGATGGCATCGCCAATTTTCCTGCGTTCCTCTTCACTCAGCCGGGAGAGATGTTGGGCCAGAAACTTGACGCGGCGCTTTCTTCCCTGCCACAGAATGGCCGTCCCTTTTTCCGTGGCCTCAATCACTACGGCACGGCGGTCTTGAGCATTCACCGTGCGGCGCGCCAGGCCTTCTGACTCCAGGGCATCGACGATGCGGCTCATGGTGGGCGGGCGCACCTGCTCTGCCCGGGCCAGGTCATTCAGTGACATGTTGCCGCCAAAGACCAATACGGAGAGCGCCGAGAGCCGTGCCGGGGCAAGACCGCTGGCTGAATCCTGCACGCGGGCCTGGCGCAGCAGGTGGATGGCGGTGCTGTGCAGGCGGTCCGCCAGATCTTCAATTTTGGTCAACCTTGGCATTTATTAGCTAGGCTAACTATTTTTCTTGACACACGGCCACGGCAAACCGTTTAATTAGCCTTGCTAACTATATCAAATTAAGCAGGAGGCTGTTGATGGCAGGAGCAGCGCAACTTTCGCGGATCGCGGCCATTATGCTGGGGGTGCGCGACCTTCCGGCGTCGATTGGGTTTTACAGAGACAAGCTGGGGCTCAGGGTAATCATGCAGGAGCCGGCTCTTGCTCTGCTGCAATGCGGAAATATCATGCTGGGCCTGAGTCCACGGCACATGAATGCCGCGCCGCTGGCAGAAGCCGTGGAAGTCTCGTTCGGGGTGGACAATTTGCGGGGCACGCACACAGCGCTGGAAGCAAAAGGCGTGGTGTTTCTAAGTGAGCCGCGAGCGGTGACGCCGACGGATTGGGCTGTCCACTTCAGGGACGTGGACGGGCATCTGCTGTCATTGTTCGGGCCAGAAGGCAAGGCTTGATCGCCGGCGATAATTTTTATCGATGCAGGAATTTGCGGCGAACGTCCGGCCAGAACTCATGCAGCAGGTTCTCGCCGGCATCGCGCAGCAGCGTAAAGGTGACGCAACCCGCGATCGGATGCAAACCCTGCCGTTCGCCGGGAACATAAAGATCCGCCACCTCTTGCGCGGCAGCAAGACTCAAAATTCGCGATGAATTGAAAGTCTGGCCCCCGCTATCGGTCCGCGTGATCAGCACGCGGCTCATGGCATACAGCGCGCGGCGGAAGAACGGCAGGTCAGGATTGCGGAAGTAGCGCGGGTCCTGTCTCAACAAAGTGGGAAAAAGAAAGCGCTGAAAGAAGACGTCAGTCTCATTGGTGGCCAGGTTGATTCCGTAGGCCTGGCCGGCGCCGCGAATTCCAGTTTCATATTCCATATTCAGGCGATGGCCGCGGGCGCGGTCGGCGGCTTCGTCAATAGCGGCGTTGGCGAAGGTGCGAGGCGAATAAGTGCTATGCAGAAATACGTCGAACTTCTGCCTTGCGGTGAGCGGCTGCCATTCAGTAAGAGAAGGATACGGCTTGCCGTCGATGGCGCGGTTCACCTGCAGCTTGATCATGCTCTTCATCTGCTGAAGGCGGGTGGGCTGAGGCAGCAATGGCGCTTCGGCTATAAGAATAATGCTGGAAGAAGAGTCGCTGGAAGGCGTGGCCATGACGCTGGAAGATTCTGTCGCGTCGGGCGGCGGCGCCTGCGCGGACGCAAGAGCACAGCTAAAGATCAACACGAAAGTCAGAAAAAAACGAGTCATTTTTTCGTTCAGCATCGCCAAAATTTTGATGGTCAAAAAAAAGTGGACGTTAACCCCTACATTAACCCCAGGGAAGAACCCCGCCTTAAATAGTTAGAACTAAGGCCCAGCCTGGAGGTTGTAGAACTAAGGAAAAATGCAGCCCTGGTGGGACACTTCTGAAGCCGCGGGCCAGCAGCTTGGGCCTGGGCCCCCAGCTCTACTTCTCTCAGATGAGCGCATTACAGCAGCCGCTGCCCGGTGTCCCCTGGTTTGATCTCTCTGGAGCGGGACAAGCTGGCTGAGCGCTTTTGTTTCCATGAATTGCAGGTAGAAGACTGCCGCCGCCGTCCGCAATTAACACAGTCGGATTCAGCGCAACAGAGCCCGGCAAATCCAGCCGAATTTTAGGAGTAAACTTAGATCAGGCCTTGAAATCGAGCGCGGGGGCTGCTATCTGGGAGCACCATGCCTACTGCTTCCACACAACGGGTGAGAAACCAGCGCAGTGCCGCAGCACCTGAGACCGCGCAGGCCGAACCACAGAATCGGCTGCTGAAACTTCTGCCGCCTGAAGACTATGAGCGGCTGCGCCGGCATCTTCTGCCGGTGGAGTTCAAATGCAAACTCTCGCTCTATCGGGCCGATGAGCAAATTGAATTTGTCTATTTCATTGAGACCGGCGTGGCTTCACTGGTGAACACCATGAAGAACGGCAATGCGGCGGAGGTCGGCACGATTGGCAATGAAGGCATGGTGGGATTGCCGGTGATCTTTGGCGACAACCCAGGCGCCCACCAGCGTTTATATGCAGGTGGCGGGCCACGGGCTGCGGATGAAGGCAAAAACCTTCTGGCAAGAGATGCAGCGCAGCGCTTCCCTGCGCACGGCCATGCTGCATTACGCCCATGCATTCTTTAACCAGGTGGCGCAATCGGCTGCATGCAATACGTTTCATGTGCTGGAGCGGCGCTGTTGCCGCTGGCTTTTGATGACGCAGGACCGCATGCAGTCGAATGAGTTTCAGCTCACGCAGGAGTTCCTGGCCATGATGCTGGGCGTGCAAAGGCCGGGCGTCACGCTTGCCGCCGGCGAGTTGCAGCGCTCCGGGCTGATCCGTTATACGCGGGGCCACGTAACAATCCTTGACCACGCGGGGCTGATGAAGCGCTCCTGCGAATGCTATGCCGTGAGCAAGCGAGAGTTTGACCGGCTGCTGGGCATGTCGGCAAAGAGATCGGCTGGTGAAAATGGCGCGTGATTGAGAGAGTAGATGTCTTTCAATCGCACAAAAGATTCTCTCAGCGCCGGCGTAAATTCCAACTCAAGCTTTGCCTGACGTTCCTGTGCGCGGTTCTGGCTCCATCGTCTTTTTGCTGACAGGCATTGTCGGAGGGAAACTCCGGGTTTCCGGCCCTTCTCCGGGCAAAATTTCATTGAGCGCCCACTGGATCCGGGTGACTGACTGCTGGATCAGCAGCACCTGTTTGGCCTGCTCAGTGTAGGGCACATAAGCAATGGTTTGCAGCGCGTTGCGGACGTGATGGTTCATGGCGGAAATCACCGCCAGCTTCTGGCGCAGCTCACGAGATCGCCGATGCTCATAGGCAAACACCAGCAAACCCGCCAGCACTCCCAGGACCAGATCATCCACATAAGTGTTTATGCGGGTAATGCCGCGCTGCTGCAGCACGCCTTGCAATCCCGCGCCCAGCACAAACAGGGCAAAGCCCAGCAGAAAGCTGAAGCTGATACGACGCAACAATGACGGGACTTTTGGGAGTCTCGACATTTTAGCGCTATTCATGCAGTGTATTTTCCTAGGCTTTCTTTATTCAAGGATGATGCCGCAAAATGGAGCCAGAATGATAGCAAAATCGATTGTCGCGCTGTTTTTTACCTTAGCTCTGTTCACTATTGCACAGTCTCCTTCAGCAAACCACGTAAATGCTTCCGTAAATTCTGCCACAGCTTTTTCCTCCACAACGGCCTTGTCCGCGACTGTTGCCCGCAACTTCGGGAGGGCTGCCCAAGCTAAGAACACAACCGCAGCTCCCATGGCGACAGTGGCCGCGCCGGTGTATGAAGTTTTTGCCATCCGCTACGCTTCCATTCCAGACTTTCCCGTCAACGCGCTCATCGGCGATGCCGATCCGGGGCGCAAACTTTCCATCGCCATGGCGGTCTGGCTCATCCGCGGCAACGGCCATAACATCATGGTGGATTCAGGGTTCTATCGTCCGCAATTCTTTAAGCAATTCAAGGTGGAGAGTTTCATCAAAGCGTCTGAAGCTGTTGGCCAGCCCGGCATCATGCCCGCAGGGCAGGCCGCGCTCACGCCGGAAGACATTACTGACGTGGTGATCACGCACATGCACTGGGACCATGCGGACGGCATGGATCTTTTTCCCAAGGCACGCGTCTGGCTGCAAAAAGATGAATACACCTATTACACTGGAGAAGCATGGCAGAGTCCGCGCACCCATGGCGGCATTGAGCCCGACGACGTGCTGGCCGCCGTGAAACTCAACCTGGCGAGCCGCGTCACACTGGTGAATGGCGACGCCCAGGAAATTTTTCCCGGCATCATGTGCTACATCGGCGGCATGCATACTTTCCAGTCACAGTACGTGGGCGTGAACACCAAAGCCGGCACGGTGATTCTGGCCAGCGACAATATGTATCTTTATGAAAACCTGGAAAAGCATGTCCCTATCGCCCAGACGCTCGACGCCGCATCCAATCTCCGCGCTCAGGACCGCATGAAACAACTCGCCGCTTCGCCCCGGCTGATCGTCCCCGGGCACGATCCCGCTGTATTTGAAAAATTCCCCAGGGTCAGCGAAAGAGTGGTGAGGATTGAGTAAGGGGATTGCCAGGCTTGCCGGAATTGAGATCCCAACAGATTAACGGGAAAGCGAAACGAACAAAAATGTCTTTAGAATGCAATTTCGCATTGGAAAACTCCTTGCGCCGGCTTTGCGGCAAATAAGCATCGGGATGGTTAGCATGGACCGCATATGCGAACAACGGATGGCTGGTCCTTGATCGCAACCAGAACGGTGTGATCAACAGCGGCGCGGAAATGTTTGGCAATTTCACGGCGCAGCCATCATCCCCGCATCCCAACGGCTTTCTGGCGCTTGCGGTCTATGACGATCCTATGAACGGCGGCAACGGCGATGGTGTGATTGACGAGCGCGACACAATCTTTTCGGCGTTGCGCCTTTGGGTGGACGCCAACCACGATGGAATTTGCCAGCTCGGCGAATTGCACACATTGCCGGAACTGGGTATTTTCTCTATCAGCCTGGAATATGCGCTGTCTGAGCGGAAAGACCAGTACGGAAACCTTTTCCGGTATAGAGCGCGCGTGAATCAAGGACTTCATGGTCCAGCCGATGTCGGGAAAACCGCATACGACGTATTTCTCATGACTCAATAGGCCACGTTTGAGATCCAATTGCGCTGAGCGCGGCTTCCGAGCCGCGCTCTTTTTTATATGCGAAAGCACTCAGGATGAAAACCCGAGTTAGCGCTCCTTATAACTTAATGCCTTGCGAAATTGGCGTATCCAGCATTGTCCTTATTCGCAATTGATATGGGCGAAGAAAATAGCTATACTCCGGCAGGCGCCCCAGGGTGTAACCGTCGCAACAAAGCTCTTTGAAAACTGAGCATGCTGGCAATTGGCAACTGGACAAAAGAGGCCCTTGGCTTTGGGCCTTTGCTCTCTTGGCTAAAAACCCAAACCTTTAACACGAAGGACACTAAGGAACACAAAGGACGAGTCTCTTAAGTACACGCCAAATTGCGGTGACTTGGGTGTCGCCATGTAAGTCCTTTTAAATCCTAGTTGGCAGCCGGGGGAGGGGTATATCGAGATCGGGTGATCCGTTAAATCGAGTGATCCGGGGGATCGGTGGATCCGCTGAACCCTGCGCCAATTGTAGCCTGATCTCTCAAGTGCACGCCAATCTGTGATGACTTGGGATAAACCCTCTGAAGTCTACGCCAATCTGGGATGAATCCCGGGGGGGTGGGGTTGAATCGCCGCAATCGCCCGTGACCGGGAAACCCAGGGGGAATGGGGTGGGGTCGATCGCGCAAAACCGCCGAACAATCGAGGAACAAAAGCTGCCGCGGAGGACGCGGAAAAGAACGAACGGATTTTACCTATCCAAGATTGTACGTAGCCCAAAGGCGTGAAAGGCGGCGCCACCCTATGACCACGATCGAGGGCGGCAGCACACAAGCATTCCCCCGGGCACTTAATTACCTAAGTACTTTAGAATCCTGGTTGATGGGGGACAGGGCGGGAGTCATGTTACGATAACTTTCCGCAATGTCCATCCTGGCACGAGATCTTCAATACGCTTTAAGGGCTTTTGGCAGAAGCCCGGGATTTCTGGTGGCTGCAATCCTGTCATTGGCCATTGGCATAGGCGCCACAACGGCCATTTTCAGCATTACCAGCGCATTGCTGCTGCATCCCCTGCCGTATAAAGATGCTGACCGCCTGGTGATTCTATGGAATTCGTCGCCAGGGCTGGGAATCCCACAGGACTGGTTTTCTACGGCGCAGTATTTTGATATCAAGAACAACCACCACGGGTTTGAGCAGCTGGCCATGGCCATTGGCGGCAATTACAACATTACCGGCGATGGCGAGCCGATACGCGTGGGCGTGATCCGGGTTACCAGCAACCTGTTGCCAATGTTTGGCGTGCATCCCATTCAGGGCCGGCTTTTTAATCCCGACGATGACCGCTATGGAGGCCCCAACGTCGCGATTCTGGGTTATGGCATATGGGCGCGCCGGTACGGATTAGATCCGCACATGGTAGGCAGGCACATTACTATTAACACCCACCAGTATGAAGTGATCGGGGTGCTGCCCAAGAGCTTTTCTCTTCCGCGAGAGGTCCTGCCCACACTGGATTCCGCGGAGCAGTCTGACCTGCTTCTTCCCATGCCGCAGTTTCCCAATTTTGGCACGGACCGCGGCAATGAGGATTACAACATTGTGGGCAAGCTCAAACCAGGAGTGACTCTTGAAGAAGCCCGCGCTGAGATGAACACCATCACGGCCCGGCTTCGCCAGGCCCATCCGGACGTTTATCCGCCGAATGGCGGCCTGACGTTCATTATTCTGCCGCTGCTGGAACAGGTTGTGGGCAACGTTCGCCATACGTTGTGGCTGTTGCTGGCGGCTGTGGGATGCGTGCTGCTGATTGCATGCGTGAATGTTGCCAACCTTTTGCTTTCACGCGCGCTAGGACGACAAAGAGAGATCGCGATTCGCACGGCCGTGGGCGCGAGTACGGGACGCGTTATCCGCCAGTTGCTTACGGAAAGCGTGCTGCTTGCGCTTTGCGGCGGCGCCCTGGGCGTGCTGCTTGCCTTTATCGGCATCCATTGGACGCATGTGCTTGGCCCCCGGAGCGTGCCGCGACTGGAGGAGGTCGGCATTCGCGGTGACGCGCTGTTGTTTACTTTTCTCATCTCCGTGGCGTCGGGTATTCTTTTTGGCCTTGCTCCGGCATTGCGTATGGCGCGTGTTGATATGCTCGCCAGGCTCAAGAACTCTGAACGCGGCTCCGCAGGCGCCAGCGCCATGTGGGGACGCGGCAACAATCTGCGCCGGCTCCTGGTCATCGCTGAATTGTCCATCTCCGTGGTTGTGCTCATTGCGGCGGGACTGCTGCTCCGCAGCTTTATCCTTCTGGAACGCGTCGATCCCGGATTCAATCCGAACAATGTCTTAACCGTGGAACTGGCGCTGAGCGGCGACAAATATCAAGATCCAAAAGCAAATCGCGCCGCCAGTCGTCGATTTTTAGAGAACCTGGAGCGTCTGCCAGGCGTGACCTCCGTTGGCGCTGTCTCTTCACTGCCTCTCAGCGGTATGCTCGCGTGGGGGCCTATTATCGTGGAAGGACGGGTGCCTCTGCCGGGTGAAAAATTTATCAATGCCGATCAGCGCGTTGTCGCCGGCCATTATTTTGAAACCATGCAGATTCCGCTGCTCAAGGGACGTTACTTTAATGACGACGATACCGCGGACAAGCCACCAGTCGTGATCGTGGATGAATTCATGGCCAAGCAGCTCTGGCCCAATCAGAATCCGCTCGGCAAGCGCCTCAGTTTCTCCGATTTGAAGGCCCCGCCGGTCTGGGCCACGGTGGTCGGCGTGGTTGGCCGCATCAAGCAAGAAAGGCTGGATTCGGATTCCCGTATGGCGCTTTATTTCCCGCACAGCCAGTACATCAGCAGGCTGTTCAATCTGGTGGTGCGCACCACCACTGATCCCGCGTCTCTCACGTCCGCCGTAAACCATGAACTACATGAAGTTGACGGCGACCTTCCGCTTTACGGCGTCGTCACCATGGACCAGCGCATTGCAGACTCTCTTGCCAGACGCCGGTTCACTGCCGTTTTATTGGCGCTGTTTGCGGGCTTCGCGCTGATTCTTGCCGCCATCGGCATTTATGGCGTGATGGCTTATCTTGTGAATCAAGGCACTCGGGAAATCGGCATCCGCATGGCGCTCGGCGCAACTCAGCCTAGCGTCCTTAAGTTGGTTGTGAAGCAAGGCATGATGCTGGCCTTTACAGGAGTGGCAATCGGCATGGTTGCGGCGTTTGCTTTCGCGCGCCTCGTCAGCGGCCTTCTCTACGGAGTGAAGTCTAATGATCCGCTCACGTTCACTTTAGTTGCCGTGCTGCTGAGCATTGTAGCGCTGATTGCCAGCTATATCCCCGCACGCCGCGCAGCGCGCATTGATCCCATGGTTTGCCTGCGCTTCCAGTAGCGGCTACTCGTCGTATTCGCTCGACCCTTGTACCCAGATAAATGACTGCAAATCGATCATGTCGCGCGGGCCAAGGTCCCCAAGGTTGTCACGCACTGTTTCGGCAAAATCCAGGCAGCTCGCATAGGTCTTCCATTCCGGCCGCGACTGATAATGAAACGGAAATCCATATTCACGGGCCGCAGTCTTCGTGACGTTGGGCTTAAGAAAGATGTGCTTTTCGGGCTCCGCCAGAAAGCCGAACACCGTCACAATGGGCCACGTTAAGACGCGCGTCTGTTTGCGTGGCAGGCGCGCCACCACATCGCACCATCGCTCAAACCGCTCCTGCATCCTTCCCTTGCCGTGGAGAAAATCGTACAAACCCGTGGCAAACATGCGCGCACCCGCGGCGGGTTTCACCGCGTCGCGCAGCGCCATCTTCTCAAATGAAAAAATCAGGTTGGTCCGCGCTTCAATCCTTACCGCGCGCAACGCGATCTCGGCGTAATCGCCTTCACGCAGCAACGCTGAGTAAGCGGACTGATTCAGCATGCGGTCCCATTCGCGATTGGCATTCAATTTGTAATCGCGTTCCCAGGCAAGGTAAGTTTCATCCTCGAAGCCGCCCGGAAAGAAGCGCAGAAACTTTTTGCGGCACCTCCTGGCTTGAGGCGTTATCTGTTCTCGATGGATTTCTCTGGGGCGAGGCTGGGCAAATGCAAGATTGCTGGCGCGCATGTGGTGAATCCTTGACTAATTGGATTCATAAAGACAACGCAGGTTTGGCGCGAATTCGAGGGCTGCTGTTGTTTGCCGTGGTGCTGTTGTGACCGTCGAGCTCGGCGAGCTTTCGCCGGACGAGCACAAATTAAAAACCAACGACATGCCATCCCGAGAGGTCCGTCACGAGGCCGCGCCTTCTTCAGCGGACTCGTAGGACCCGAGGAACCTGCTCCGCCTCGGCTTTGGAATAGAAGATTCGCTAGTGGCATCGAAATTACTATGGTAGAAACTACCACTGAACCGGGCATTCAAATTCATGGCTCCAGCAGCAATGATCTTCTACGCAAGTGCTCCGGAATTGCTAATTTTCATAGGTGTACTCGCGCCAACGTGACAAAAACGCCCCGGCGCATTCTGTGTTCCCGATGCTGCAACGGTACCCAAGCGACTCGCGCAGTCGTCAAAATACGCAATGATCGCTTGGAGGATTACATCTTCCCGGCATGTCACTGATATCGACCACCCTGTGAAATCTTTGGCAAACAATATTCGTGACCAATCATTCGCCGACGATAGGGAATGCCTTTTAGCGAGAATAAGTCTGGACGATCTTTCGCCCATACTTTTCCCGCGACCATTTTCAGGGAGGGAATGATGTCTGCGCTCTGGACTTACTGTGATAACAGTTCTGACCAGCGAAGTCAGGAGATCGTTCAAGTAGGCGCGGCGGTAGGCTGGCCTTTGGCTTGGCAAGAGATTAACCGGAAGTGGGCTCGTTGTTTAGATAAACACCTTCTCCAGTATTCAGGGCTACCGAATGCCTTTCGGTACGGAAGCAATTTCACCAGTTTCGGAATGCCATTAAATATCCAGGCGACATGCGGACATATACAGAAGCCATCCGCAAGGAATTTGTACAGATCGCTAATTCAGAGAGCCTGCTGTTTTATTCGGCTGGGATTAACCTGAAAGACTATGCGTGGGTATTGAAGCACAGTGCTCAGGCACGAAAAACTTTTCCGCCTGATCCTGTGTAGTGGGCTTACCATCTCCTGTTCATCAGCCTTGTTCGACGTTTATCAAGACATTTCTCCAATGAGATGATCGCCTTTGTTTGCGATGAACACGAAAAATCAAAAGCGGCTGAAGAAGCCTACTTTGCTCTCAAAAGGAATCAGAAAAAATTGGCAAAGTACATGGGTTCATTACACACCTTGACGACAAACATCATCCGCCATTGCAAGTAGCCGACATGGTTGCTCATGTTTCCCGTAATGCTGTGCAAGTGTGGGAGCAAGGACATCCTTGCCAGGCGAGGAGGACAAATTTCGAGGTTTGCAGGGATTTTATTGGGTTGCGATTACTGACAAACACAACCTGCTTGAACTGCTAAAGAGTAACCGTAACAGAAAACGCAAAAAAAGAGGAAAGTATAAAATCAATTCGTACCAATCCTCCATAAAGCTCGCGTTCCGAAGGCAATCTCTGTCCGCTATGATCGCAAAAGCGGGCGTGTCGTAATCGAGCTAAGCTCAAAACTGACTCTGAGTTTTTCGCCAAATGACGTTCAGGGTCTGCAAAATGCCAAGTCCGCTCATCTGGATGAAATTGAGATTACTCCATCAGATTTTGGAATTCATTTTCCCAAACTGGATGCAGATCTATACGTTCCAGGTCTCTTAGAAGGCCCCTTGGGCTTCAAGAAGTGGATGGCATCAAGACTTGGTCAAGCTGGCGGCCAATCCACGAGCATGGCGAGGCGTTCTGCTTCCAGAGCGAACGGGAAACTTGGCGGAAGACCTAAGAAAGCAGCCAGGGGGTAGCGTTCATGATTTCGTCGGCCTGATTTGCCCAAGCAGAGTGAGGTAGCACCCTCTGGGCCGCGGGACATCCAGAGTTTTATCCGATCAATCAGCTATCCCTTGTCCTTGTAAAACCCCTCGCTCCCAAAGCCAAACACTCTATTCGATCGCGCCCGGTAATTCTCCCACGCAATTGCCGCGGCCAGTTCCACCAGTTGCGGCGTTGAGAATCGCTGTTGCAGCCGCTTGCGCAGTTCCGGTGTCACTTTCGCCGGTGTCGCCGTGATAGCGTCCGCCATCTCGAGCACAAGCTTTTCATCGGGAGAGAAAAGGTCGCTTTCCGCGTACCAGTTCATGTTGCGGATCTGATCTTCACTTAATCCTGCGATTCTGCCCCCGGCAGAATTAATGTCGATTCAAAAAGGACATTCCACCAGCTTGGCCGCGCGAATCTGTCCCAGAACTTTCAGCTTGGCCGGGACAAGGTTGGTCTTCTCCAGAGCCATGCTGAACTTGGTGTAAGGAATCAGCACGTCAGGGTGCGTGGCGATTGTTGCGAGCGGCGCAATGTCTTTGCCCAGGCGTTTGCGGGCAAACTTGCGGATCAAAGCTACTTTAAATCTTGAAAACACTTCTCTTTTCCAAATGGTCCGGGAATTTCATTGTGGTGGAAAATCTTTGGAAATGATGCATACACGGAAGCTGCCAAAATCCGAATCAAGAATGAGTTTGAAAAGATACACCCCAACCAGCCCTGAAAAAACGAGAGCCAGGCCAATGCGCACCGTGGTCAACGTTTGCACGGTTAAACCCAGGATGCAATGAGCATAACCGAGAAGCCGAATAAATAACTCAATCAGCACCCCGAACGCGGCTATGCGCCACTGCCAGGCCCACCAGACGCGCAGTGCGTGTCCCCACTTAGGCTCTATTGCATTCACTCTTACAGGTAACGGATTAGTGGGACGACTCATGTACTTCTCCAACATCTTGTAATCACCCCGGCGGTCAGTGCACCATTCCCAGCTTCTCCATGGGCCAATAACCCAAGACGGCTTTGCCGTAGATATAGCTGCGCATCACCGGGCCGAATTCGCGGCTGTCGTTGGACATGGAGCGATGGTCGCCCAGCACGAAGTATGAATTGCTGGGCACCACAATGTCTGAGTAGGAGCGGGCATCAAGGTAGTCTGAAGGCACATAAGGCTCGGAAAGCTGTTCATCATTCACGTAAACGTGCCCGTAAACAATGCGGATGTGGTCGCCGGGAAGCCCAATCACCCGTTTGATAAAGCTCTTGCGCGTGTCGCGCGGATAGCGGAACACGATAATATCGCCGCGTTCAATACTCTCCAGCCGGTACACCAGCTTGTTGATGACAATGCGCTCCTGGTCTTCCAGGCCGGGCTCCATGCTGCCGCCTTCAACTTTCACCGGTTGATAGACAAACAGGATGATGAAGAATGAAACCAGCACAGAAAAGAACAGGTCCCGCATTGAGGTGCGCAAGGTTCGCAGACCGCTGGATTCCGGCGCGGGCGCCGGCGGCTCCGTCTGTACCTGGATTGTTTCCTGTTGTGGCGTCTCCACTTAAAGCAGCTCCCGTTTCCTGATTACCTGGATTAATTTGATTATACGTAGAATCCAGGGTCCGTAGCCCCTATTTCAGTGACTCCTATTCTGGAGTAAAATAGCGTGGATATGAAGCATTTTTTGAGTGTCCTCACTGTCCTTCTTGCCGCTGGCATGACGCATGCTCAGTTTGTGAATCAGGCCGCTGAGGTTCCGGCGTTCCATCCCGCGCCTCCCAAGGCCGGCACAACGCTGCCGCCGGTGCTCACGCAAAAGCAACTCGCGGACCAGGGCATGATCGCGCCCGCGCAGGTGGCTTCGTATAAAGCCGCTGCCAAAGCCGGTTCCGTTCTGTATCAGATGCCTTGCTATTGCTATTGTGACCGCAACCACGGCCACACCAGCCTGCGCAGCTGCTTTGAGAGCACACATGGCGCCAACTGCGGCACTTGCATGCAGGAATCGCTTTATTCTTATCGCCAGTCCCGCAAAGGCTGGTCGGCCAAGATGATTCGTGATGGTATTATGCGCGGCGACTATAAGTTGCTGGATCTTCAAAATCCAGAGCCGGTAAACTAACTAGTTGCACAGTATTTGGTGCAGTTGACGCATGCGTTTTTTCTGCGTATAAAGGGCTGCACCCCTGAGCGGCTCTGTCGCTGGTGGGATAGCTGGTTCTTCTGATTTCCACAGCCCGTTTTCATTGCTATTCTGACCTGAGCCGCAAGGAAACAATAGAATGAAGAAGAAACTGGCAGGAAGCGTTAATCGTTTGCCTGCTAAACCATTGAATGCAAAACCCATTAGGAATAGAAAGACCATGGCTGGCAAGAAACCACCTGCTCCGCCGCAAAAGCCGACGTTCAGGGAAGACCCTGGTTTTGCACAGGCTGTGCAAAATTATGAAGCTGCCGTCAAGGCCATGCAGGAGCACAAATTCGATAGAGCCAAGACCTTGCTGGAGAAGATTCTCGCAGCCGGTAACCGCGAACTGATGGACCGCGCCCGAGTCCACTTGAACCTCTGCAATCAGCAACTGGCCGGCGCCGCCACGACCTTTAAGACCCATGAGGAGCACTTTGATTACGCTGTTTCTCTCCTGAATGGAGGCCAGTTTGACCAGGCCCGCACCCATATGGAGAAGATCCTCAAGAGCAATCCCAAGGCGGACTTTGCTTATTACGGCATGGCCGTGGTGGATTGCCTTACCGGCCAGGTTGAAAGCTCGCTCAAGAACCTGGGAGAATCCATCCGCCTGAATCCGCAGAACCGCTTCCAGGCCCGCAATGACTCGGACTTTCAGAACATGGCTGACGATCCCAGGTTTACTGAATTGCTCTATCCCGAGCCTACCGATCTCCCGCCCTCAACCGCTGACCAGAGGAAGCGCTAGCGCAACGCGCATGCAGTCGCCAGCAGAGCAGAATCGCGGCCGCTCAGCTCGCGGGATTCGTGTTGTCGCCATCGGCGGCGGCACGGGGCTTTCCACCCTGCTCAAAGGCCTTAAGCAATACACGGTACGCACCGGTGACGTTGCTCCCGATGGCCCTTACATCTCAGATCTCACCGGGCTTGTCACCGTAAGTGACGATGGCGGCTCCAGCGGACGCCTGCGCCGTGAGCTGGGCATGCTGCCGCCGGGCGATGTCCGCAACTGCCTTGTCGCGCTCTCTGAAGACGAGAACTTTCTCTCCAAGCTTTTTCAGTATCGCTTCTCCAGTCCCGGCGACCTTGAAGGCCACAACTTTGGCAACCTGTTTCTGGCCGCGCTCACGGCCATGACGGGTGATTTCGCCGTGGCCGTCCAGCAGGCTTCGGAAATCCTGGCAACGCGCGGGCATATCCTCCCGGCCACCTCAGCCAATGTCCAGCTCAAAGCCATTATGGACGATGGCTCGCAGGTCCTGGGTGAGACCAATATCAACGCCAGCCAGCGTCGCATTGTTGAACTGCAGATTGTGCCGCCTAATCCTGAGCCTTTACCGCAGGCGTTGGCAGCCATTGCCGCCGCCGATATCATCACCATGGGGCCGGGCTCCCTCTTCACCAGCCTGGTCACAAATCTTCTGGTGCGCGGCATTCCTGAAGCTATCGCGGCCTCGCCTGCCGTAAAAGTTTTCATCTGCAATCTGATGACGGAGGCCAATGAAAGCCTGCATATGAAAGCCTCTGACCACATCAGGGCCATTTATGATCACTCGCCCAGCAGGATTTTTGATTACGCCCTGGTAAATACCGTTCCCGTTTCAGCCAGCATGAGAGAGCGCTATGCGGAAGAGCATGCCGAGCAGGTGGAAGCCGATATTCCTGCTATTGAGGCGCTCGGCGTCAAGTGCATTCCCGGCAACTTTGTCATGGAAAGCCATTTTGCCCGTCACGCCACTGACCGCCTATGCCACGAACTGGTGCAGCTGGCATATTCCGCCCGTCGCTCCCCTGAACTGGCCCGGCAGGCTTTAAGATGATGGCTTAATGCCTAACCAGAAAAGTAACGGCAATCCTGATTTCGCCATAGTAATCATGGCCGCGGGTAAAGGTACGCGTCTTAAATCCAGCCGCGCCAAGGTCCTGCATGAGATTGCGGGCCAGCCGCTGCTGGCACACGTAATCAAGGCTGCCCAGCAGATCGTTCCCGCCGGGCATATTTTTGTCATCGTCGGCCATCAGGCGGAAAATGTGCGCGCGGCTGTTGCTCCCATGGGCGTAGAGTTTGTATTGCAGGCTGAGCAGCGCGGCACCGGACACGCCATTATGTGCGCCCGCGAACAAGTGGCCTCATACCAGAACATTCTCGTGCTCTCTGGCGACGTGCCTCTTATTCGTCCCGAGACCATTGCTCGTTTACGCGATTTCCATCTCGGTAAAAAAGCGGCCATGACGATTCTTACCGCCGCGCCTACCGACCCCTTTGGTTACGGTCGCGTGATTCGCGCCGGTTCCAGTGATCGCGTGAAGGCCATCGTGGAGCAGAAGGCCCTGAGCAAGGCTCAGCAGAAAGAACGCGAGATTAATTCCGGCATTTACGCTTTTGCCACAAAACCCCTGTTCGCCAACATCGATCGCCTCAGCACGGACAACGCGCATCACGAGCTTTACCTCACGGACATGGCTGCGCTGCTGGTAAAAAGCAAAGCTACCGTGGTCGCTCTAAAGGCCTCTGACGCTGCGGAAGTACTGGGCGCAAACACTCTGGCGGAGTTGTCGTCTCTGGATGCGACGATGCGGGCCCGCAAGTGCTCCGATCTTATGGCGGCGGGCGTGAGCATTTATCGCCCTGAAACATGCTTGATCGATAACGATGTTCAAATAGGCCCGGACACAATCCTTGAGCCGTTCGTCCAGATTCTTGGCCAGACGCGCATCGGCTCAGGCTGCCGCATACGCTCTTTCACCATCATCAGCGATTCTCAAATTGCTGACAATGTATTGTTCCGGCCCGGCTGCATCGTTGATCGGTCCACCATCGCCGCCGGAGCGCAGCTTGGCCCGTACGCGCATCTTCGCCCGGGAAGTGAGATCGGCGAGGGCGCGCACGTGGGCAATTTTGTGGAAACAAAAAAGACCCGCATGGGACGCGGCGCCAAAGCCAACCACCTCAGTTATCTCGGTGACTCGGACATTGGCGCAGGCGTCAACGTGGGCGCGGGCACCATCACTTGCAATTACGATGGCGTCAACAAACACATGACCGTGATTGAAGAAGGCGCTTTCATCGGCAGCGACTCCACTCTGGTGGCGCCAGTTCGTATTGGCAAGGGCGCTTACGTGGGCGCCGGTTCAACCATCACAAAAAACGTTCCCGCTGACGCTCTGGCCCTGGGCCGCAGCCCGCAGATCACCAAAGACGGTTGGGCCCGCGACCGGCGAGAGCGACAGGCCAAAGCCAAAGCTGGAAAGTGACATCCGTGTTGATGCGTCTGATCAATGCGGTTTGCGCCTTGTTGGCGTCAGCTCTCGATTTTGACGCCACCCGGAACCATCCCGCGCCATCTCACTGTATGTGAGAGGTGGCGTATGGCAGAGCGCAAAGGGCCCAGAATCGTTTCTCCACTAGGGCGGCAGTCCGGCAAGGAAATGTCAGAGAAGAGCCCGAACCCCCATGGGGAGAGCAAAATCCTGGAAATGCCCGTCCGGACGCAGCAGCGCAACGAAACCTCCGGCAAAAACATTCCCAAAGTTCCCAACACAATTGGCGGCGACCTGAATCCTTCAGTCGCACATGACTTTGAGAAGCATGTGGTCAGCCCCAAAAATCCCCAGGACAAACGGCCCCGTCCAGCCAAGCCAGTCAAGGAAATCAAGCGCAAAGACGCTTAGTTCCGTCTACCGCCGCGCCGATGGCTCCAGTTGGTTGCGCTTGCTAGACTATCGCTGATGCCAGCCTCTAAATCCGCGTCAAAGCCTCTTGAAGGCAAGACCTTTACAGCAGTGCTTGAGCGCACTCCCGACCGCCTGCGTTGGGTGATTGCGCGCGTTCCCTTTGACGCCGCAACTCTTTGGGGCAAGCGTGGACAAATCAAGGTGCAGGGCGAAATCAACGGCTTCGCTTTTACGGCCACTCTGTTCCCTGACGGTCAGGGCCATCACTTTCTCATCGTCAACAAGAAAATGCTAAGCGGCGGAAAGACCGCAGCAGGATTGACGGCGAAATTTCGGCTCCAGCCGGACACAACTCCGCGCATCACTGTTTCACCGCCGAAAGAACTGTTGCGCGAATTAGCACAGTCAAAGCGGCAGCTGAAGTTTTTTGAATCGTTGAGTCCCTCGCGGCGGCATGAAATTGCCAAGTGGATTGCGCAGTGCAAAACCTCAGAGGCCCGAAAACGCAGGTCTGAGCAAATTGCCGAGCGCTTGATGGAAACCATGGAGGCCGAATTTGCGCTTCCTCCAATCATGCAGCTGGCTTTTCGCCGGAACCCCAAAGCCTGTGCGGAATGGAATCGCATGTCGCCGTCACATCGCCGCGCACACCTGTTCGCGATTTTCTATTACCGCACTCCTGAGGCGCGGGCCAATCGGGTCCAGAAATGTGTGGAAGAATTGTTGCAGCGAGCGGGAAAGGCCGGCGCTCGCAAAGAACAGGATTGAATCAAGGAGAATCGCGCCAGGAAGAAGTCCGTTACAGCTTCTCTTCTATGCCTTCATCCTCCCATTGATGTCCACATCCATCGCATTGCCATTTGAACTTCGCTTCGGCAGCCGTGGCCTGTGCTTCAGGCCCGTCGTCCCTCAAAAATACTTCCTGAGAATGGCATTTAGGACAAAGCACGGCATATTCTGTCTCGTCGTCCGGCTCTTCGTCCAGATCTTTCTCCTCCGGCGCAAGCAGCCTCAGCGCATCAAAAGCGCGACGGCTGTTGAAGGCATGGACCTTGAGCTCAACTCCACCCTCAAAGCTCGCTTTGAAATCCTTCAGGTCAACAATATTTTCAGGTCCCACACAGGACGCGATAAAGTTGGTATCAAGCAAGGCCTTTAGCTGCTTCGCTTCAGACTCATTTCGAACTGTACGCACGCAAACCAGTTTGTAATCCGGGTCCTCGGAGTCCTCCGGATCATCATCATCGATAAAGCCATTGCCGCCTGAAGATTTTGAAGGCTCAGGAGCCGGAGGCGCCGCGGCCAGTTGAATTTTCAGTCCTCTTTCAGAAATCACTGCCTGCAATGCTTCCCTGGCAGTCGGCACCAGATCAAATGCGTCCTCGGCCACCCGGCCAAGTTCTTCCTCAGTCATCCGGCGATAGGTATCCGTAAGCTGATGCCATTGTTCTTGCTGGTCAAGACTTTCCATAGCGGAAGATGATACGTTTATCGACGATATGCGGCAACAGCAACTCAGCCTTTATCAGGAGCTTCGGCCACCACAGCAATTCCCGCATTATCCGCCGCATGAATAATCTTGTCGCCGTCCAGAAACAGACACTTCCCCGCATCGATCGCTAAGCACGTCGCTCCAGCCTGTGCCATGGTCTCAATGGTTTTCAGTCCAATCACCGGAACGTCAAAGCGCATATCCTGATTTGGCTTGGCTACTTTTACAACTGTCAGCTCTCGGCTCAACATTGAGTCACCATCCACAGCTGCGCTCTTCATCAGTTCGCCGGCCCGGATAATCGTCGCATCGGTCCCTTCCATGGCTTCCAGAGCAACGCAAGCGGCCTGGGCAATTACGACCGTTTGGCCGATATCGTACTGGGCCAGATGGCGAGCCACCTGTCGGCCATAGTCCATGTCCTTCTGCTCGGCTTCACTTGGCCTGCGGCGCGTGAGTACTCCGGGTCGCGCCAGCAGCGGCTCAAGATACGACGTGGAACTGATCAGGTGAATGCCTTCGGCTTCCAGCACCTTGGCTACCGCGCCGATCAAAGAATCCGTGTTGCGCGTTCCCAGGGACAAAAGCACCTTGGCCAGCCGCCAGTCCGGCCTTATGGAAGAGAATATCTGCTTGTGCTTGACTTGCCCGGCCATGATCGCGGTGCTCACGCCTTCACGCTTGAAAAAATCGATCAGCTTGCTCAGTTCGCCCAATGACATCCAGTGAACCGTGGCGGCACCCCGGCTCTCAATCAGAGGGGAAGTTTCTTCCTTGATGGCGGCCACCACCACCTGAGCTCCCTGTGCGCGGGCCGCATCCAGCAGCAGCAAAGGAAAGCTGCCATTCCCTGCGATTAATCCGAGTTTTTGCCCTTCAGCCATTCGGATCAGTGTATCAATTTGTCTTTGCCGCCTTTTATTTCCTGGTAGTAAGCACACCTAACCCTGGCTATCCGCATCATAACCAAAGAGTAAACATGCGGATAATTCCAGACCAACTCAGAAGCAAGAATCTTGTCCCGTTTAAAAAGCGCCATGGCCGCTACAACATTCCCGGCATGACGTCAGAGAATGAGGTCTTGATGGACCGTGTTGACCCCGATTTGAGCCCTGAAGAGCAAAGCTACGTCCGCCATTATTTAGGCTATGCCGATGCTTTAATGCGGGGCGTTGAAGAAAATGCTTTACCGACGAGCGAAGCTGCTGCGCCGGAAAAAACGGCGGCGGAGCATCGGCTGACCAAGCCCGACAAGGGGCTTACGGATGCATCAAATCCGGCCACAAAGGACGATTCCATAAGGGCGGCCTAAAGTCCCTCTCTTTTATTATTTGATAACTCCTCGTTCTGAATCTTCAATGAACCGCAGCAGCATATCCACGTCTGGGCCGCGGTCGGTTTCCGATTTCAATTTTTCCAGTGCCTGCGCGGTGTTCAGCTTGGAATTGAGGAGCACGCGAAACGCATGGTGGATCCTGGAGATGCGTTCCTCGCTGAATCCCCGGCGCTGCAGCCCCACTGAATTCAGGCCGTAGGTTTTCACTTCGCGCGGCGTGGCGCACTTGGCAAAGGGCAAAACATCTTTGGTAATAATGCAGCCTCCGCCGATATAAGCGTGCGCGCCAACACGCGTGAACTGATGGACCGCGCTCAGCGCGCCCACCACCGCCCATTCTTCCACCGTAACGTGTCCGGCCAGCGTGGCGCCATTTACCAGCATGGCACGGTCTCCAATCACAGAGTCGTGTCCCACGTGGGCATAAGCCATCAGCAGCGTGTGACTGCCGATCCTGGTCACGCCGCCACCCTTGGTTGTACCTCGATTGACGGTTACGTATTCACGAAAAACGTTGTGGCTGCCGATTTCAAGCCGGGTCTCTTCACCTTTATAGGTCATGTCCTGAGGTTCGCCGCCAATCGCGCAAAAAGGAAAGAAACGATTGTGCGAGCCAATCTTTGCCGGCCCATGTATGGCCACGTGCGACATCAATTCGCACTCTTCGCCCAGTTCCACGCCCGGGCCCACCACGCAATACGGCCCTACGGCACAGGTTGAATGCACCTGCGCCTGGGAATCTATCAATGCTGTGGGATGGATCATCACTTTAGGATGGATCATGGCTCTAGGTGGATCATTCCGTTGCTTCAGCCGGGGATTCCGGACCTGCCTGCGCGCGCTTGAGCGATACCAATTGCGCGCTCACGGTGCCGTCACACACCACTTTGCCATTCACAAATGCCTTGCCTTCCATGCGCACGGCAATGCGCGACGCGCCTTCTTTCCAGCTCAGCATTACCACCTCAATCCGAAGCTGGTCGCCCGGCACCACCGGACGGCGGAAGCGCGCCCTATCAATGCCGGTGAAGACAATCAATTTGCTGGCACGATCTTCCACTTCCGTTAGCAACAGGGCGCCGCCCGTCTGGGCCATGGCTTCCACAATCAGCACACCCGGCATGATGGGGAAATCCGGGAAATGCCCCTTGAAGAACGGCTCATTGATGGTCACGTTCTTGATGGCCACAATCCTCTTCTTGCGCTCCATCTCCACCACCCGGTCAATCAACAGAAAGGGGTAGCGATGCGGCAGGATTGACAGGATCTGGTTGATGTCCATTGCGCCTGAGGGGGCTGCGGGAGCCTGGGCTTCTGCGGGATTCAAATTTGTGGTTTCACTCATTCTGAAGCGCGAATTATAGAGGATTTGGCGTCTGGTTGAAACCGGCGGCACGCTATATCGCGGCTGGGCATGCATTTTCGCGGGAAGCGCTTAGCGCACTAACACGGTATGCAGGACGGCGAGACCGAAGCTGACGAGGGTCGTAACAATGATGGTTAGCTGCGTTCCACCGTACACCAGCACTGACTTGGCCGCTGTTTTCCATGGGCCTTCGCCATGGAGCTGCCGCAAAGTCACCCATAGGTACGGAAGAGCAATCAAAAGAAAGATGAGCGACAGGATATATGCAGAGGCGCTTTGGACCGGCGCACCCAATGCAAGCCACAACGGCCACTTCACAATCGTCAGCAACAAGGTAAACGACAAGAAGTAAAAAGACGTGACAGCATGTTCGCCGAAATACCACTTTTGCCTGCGGTAAAAAATTGCGAGCAGGCCGGCCATTACCAGCGCGTTAAAGATTTTTGACGCCTCATAATACAAATGAAGCCTCTCGTTCATATGCTGGACAAGGCGCATTGCTTCTTCCGGTTTCAGACCGTTGCGCACCAGGTCCGCGGCGTAGCTTTCAATGTGAAAGCGCAGCTCCGCTTCCATCTCACTCTCAAGCGTTGAGCGATGGGCCAGAGCCTTCCACCAGGTATGAAGCCTTGTTGCGGCGCTCATACTTCCTCCTGCTTGCGGCCCAGGATGCTGGCCATCACCTCCGCCATGCGGTTCCAGTTGGCGGTTTCAGTTTGGAGTTTTTTTCGGCCAGCCGCGGTTAGCTTATAGAACTTGGCTTTGCGGTTGTTCTCCGATTCGCCCCATTCACTGGCGATCAAGCCCTGATGCTCCAGCCGAAAGAGGGCCAAATACAGCGAACCCTGCTGGATTTCCAGTTGATCGCCTGAGATCTGTTGAATGCGAAGCAGGACGCCATAGCCGTGCAATGGCCCAAGCGAGATAGCTTTCAGGATCATCACGTCCAGCGTGCCTTGCAGAAGATCGAGCTGCCTGCCCATAAGCCCCTTCTCCTCGAACGTCGTCTCCTAGAACACCTAGGCGAATATACCGACCTTTCCTAGCCGGTCAGGGAGAAAGCAATGCCGGTGGTATTTGCGGGTGTTACCCCCATGCAGCAGCGGAGCCGAACCCTCACCTTCTCCGGCTCACCAAAGGCTCGCCGGTCGAAGTTCGGGATGGCATGTCGTGGGTTTGAAATGGTCGTGAGAATTCCCTGAAGCAGCTTTGTGGTGGACAAATTGTCGGGGTCTTTCGACTTGCCCTCGCGTGCGCCTACGACCGCCCCGTCAGGCGAGCACCGCGCGTGCCCGGGGACCCCGGTTAGCGCTTGCTCGGGCGGCGCTCAAGATGGAAAGGTGTTCTGGGTAGCGCTTTGCGCAGGCGAGGGCGCCTGCGGTCCACGGACTCGTCAGTCGCACGTGGAGCAGGCACAGGCAAGAGTGCGTGTGCCAGAAGAACCTGCCGGAACATTTCTAATCCCTGCGGGTTCTAACCCACATTTAACCCTGTTTAGCCAATGTATTCACCCGTTTGACGTGAGCTGCACGAGGTGTTACGGTCGAAAGAGTTAACTGATAGAGGCGGTTGACTTTGCAATGATAAATCCACAATTCCCCCTGTTCGCGTCCATCGCCAGCGGAGTGTTTGCCCCAATCCCTGGGTCCGTAGCACCCGTTTTCGCACCTGTCTTCGCCTCCTTTGTTGGCGGAGAGATTTTTAATCTGATACGGCAGACCGGGGCCGTGGCGCAGGTGGTCCTTATTATTCTGCTGATATTCAGCATCTTGTCGTGGTCCATCATTCTTACCAAGTGGGGCGCAATCAAGCGGGCGCGCGCACAGAGCGGGCGCTTTCTGCGGGCGTTCCGCAAGGCGCAGCGGCTGCAGGACGTGGCGGCGGTCTCTGAGCAGTTTAAGCCCAGCCCGCTGGTGGCGGTGTTTGACAACGCTTATGACGAGTTTCGGCGGCAGGGCGATGGCAACATTAATGCTGTGCAGAGAGCGGCGCAGATTGCATCGTCTGAAGAGCTGACGCGGCTGGAACGCAAGCTGCCCTGGCTGGCGACGACCGGCGCCGTGGCGCCGTTTATCGGACTGTTTGGCACGGTGTGGGGCATTATTGACGCGTTCAACGGACTGGGCAGCGAGGGCTCCGCTACGCTGCGCGCGGTGGCGCCGGGAATTTCCGAGGCGCTGATTACCACCGCCGCCGGATTGTTTGCCGCCATCCCGGCCGTGATCTTTTATAACCAGTTCACGCACAGCATGCGCGAATTTGGCGCGCGCATGGACGACTTCACCATGGAGATCATGAACTTTATTGAGCGTACCACCGGGGTTACAACGGGGGTGCGGTGATGGTGGTTATCTCAGGGGCTAAAGCCCCTGTCCTATCTGAGCGTCTTGCGGCACGACTAAAGTCGTGCCCTGAAACTTGTTTCGTCATGGACACTTTTACCGCAGCGGCTAAAGCCGCGCTGACGGAGGCAGAAACCGCAGGCATGAATGCCTGCTCCACCCCGCGAGGGACACAGCAAACGGGAATTAAAAAAGGCATAAATGCCTGCTCCACCCCGCGAGGGACACAGCAAAGCTGGAAGCTGGCGGCATTTACGCCCGCGGGAGTACGCTGATGGCATTTACCACCAAGAGCGGGCGCACGGAAACGTCGCTTTCTGAAATCAACGTGACGCCGTTTGTGGACGTGGTGCTGGTGCTGCTGATCATTTTTATGGTCACCGCGCCGGTGCTGCAGTCCGGCATTGAAGTTACAGTCCCCAAGACAAAAGTGGTGAAGGAAATTTCCGAAGAGCGCCTGGTGATTACCATTACCAAAGGGCAGGAAGTTTACCTGAACAGCGACCACGTGCGGCTGGACGAAATTGGCGACGCGCTGCGCAAGAAGTTTCGCGACCCCAGAGGGCAGGCCGTGTATGTACGGGCCGACGAGAACGTGGCTTTTGGCGCGTTTGCCACGGTGATGAGCGCGGTGAAATCAGCGGGGATCACGAACGTGAGCATTGTGACGGAGCCGATACAGCCGGGGAAGAAATAACGGGAATCGCCGGAAAAGGCAAAAGCTTACCGCGGATAGAAGCGGATTTGCGGACAAGTTCAAAATGCCGCGAAAGGGGAGATGGTTTACCTCAGCGGCTGAAGCCGCAGCTTCGTAAGACTTGTAACGCGGGGCTGAAGCCCTGCTCCACCTCGCGGGTGGATACAGTTTTGAAGTAGGCGGATTGGGGAAAAGTTCAAAATGCCGCGAAAAGGAGATGGTTTACCTCAGCGGCTGAAGCCCTGCTCCACCTCGTGATTTTGAGTGCTGATTGCTAAGTGCTGATTACTAATTGCTAAACCATGGCATACGTCAGGGCCAACCTGTTTTATGAACGCGAGCAATGGAAGAAGCCAGTGCTTCTTTCCATGGGATTCCATGGGCTGCTGGTGTTGGCCATTGCTTTGTGGGGCTACGTGGCGCAGCAGCACAGCACGGCCAATGACTGGGGCATTAAGCAGGGCGACGCCGTGACGGCGCAACTGGTGAGCGCGTCGATTCCGATTCCGAAGGCCGAGCAGTCCGACAACATCGTGGCCAATGAGAGCAAGGGCGTAACGCAGACGCAGTTGGAAGCCAAGCCGGTGGAGAAGCCTCCGGATGACGCAGTCCCGATCCAAGGAAAAGTTAAACCTCAAAAGATTGAAAAGCCGGTGCAGCAGGCGCATGTGACACAGCCTCCACGGCCAGTGCCGACGCCGGAGACCGCTGTGCCTTATGGTGAAGGCGGGCCAGTGAGCGGACCGTTTGGATCGGTAACGACCGCGAATTACAAAGGCGGCTTCAGTTTCCAGAACGCCGACTTTGGCGGCAAGTATGGCTGGTATGTTGACGGAGTCAAGCGTAAGGTGCAAGCCAACTGGCTGACGTAGGAGATTGATCCGCGCATCAAAGCGCCGCATCGCGCGTTTATAGAATTTGACATCACGCGCGACGGCAGCCCGGCAAACGTGCATCTGGCGCAGTCGAGCGGCGTGCCGTCACTGGACCAGTCGGCCATGCGGGCGATCCAGCGCATTGATAGTTTTGGCAAATTGCCGGAAGGCAACAGCGTGACTGTAGATTTCTGGTTTGACTATCCTCCGAAATAGGCGAATTCATGGTTAAAGAAAAAAGAATTGGTACGGGAAAATCGAGCTTACTGCTTTTAGGCGTGATGTTGCTCGGCAGCTTTTTGAGCGCAGCCGCGCAGGACCGAATCAAGATTGAATTGAATATGGGCCAGGAACGTCCACGGATCGCTGTGCCGGATTTCAAGGGCGCGAATGGCGATCCGCAAACCGCTCCGCTGAACACAGTGTTTAACCAGGTGCTGTGGAACGATCTGGATAATGCCGGAATTTTCGATTTGGTGGCGAAGAGCTTTTATCCGTCGCAAACACCAGGGCAGCCGGCGGAGTTGCAAGCGAAGGCGTGGGGAGATCCGCCGCCAAACGCCGGAGTAATCACGTTCGGCAACCTGGGCGTGAACAATGGGAAAGTAGATGTCCAGGGCTGGCTGTATGACGTGAAAAATCCCGGCGCGCCGCAGATCCTGGGCAAGCAATATAAAGAAGACGCCACACCGGACATGGCGCGGACGATCGCGCACCGCTTTGCCGATGAGATTATTGCGCGCCTGGGCAGCGGCATTGCGGGGATCGCGGAGAGCCAGATTTATTTTGTGAGCACGCGCAGCGGGAACAAGGAAATCTGGTCGATGGATTATGACGGGGCAAATCAAAAGCAAATTACTAAACTCGGGTCGATAGCGCTGTCGCCCAGGATTTCACCGGATGGATCGCGGCTGGCATTCAGCGGCCTGGCGAAAGATTCATGGCAGATCATGATGTATTCGCTGGAACTGGGCCGCACAGTGGCGTTCCCACGAAATGCCGGCGATAATTTTTCTCCCGCATGGGCCTCGGATGGAACTAAAATCGCTTTTGCATCCACCGTGCATAGCGGGTTGTCAGAGATATTTGTCGCGGACGCGAATGGCGCGGGCGCACGCAGGCTGAGCACCGGCAAAGGTGATGTATCGCCGGTGTTCAATCCCAAAACGAATGGCCAAATTGCCTGGGTAAGCGGACGCACCGGACTGCCGCAAATATACGTTATGGACGCGGACGGTAGTAACGTGCAAAAAATGACCGACCAGGGCTATGCTGTTTCGCCAGCGTGGTCGCCCAATGGATTGCTGCTGGCGTTTGCGTGGGTCCGCAATTATGGCCCCGGGGTGCTTGGCGGCTCGGACATTTATCTTATGGATATCGCATCACGACAGATCATACAATTGACCCACGATGGCGGGCGCAATGATTTTCCGTCATGGTCTCCGGATGGGCGGCACATTGTGTTCCAGTCCAACCGCACGGGCAATGAGCAGATCTGGAGCGTTCTGGCGGACGGCACGCATTTGCAGCAATTGACGCGTCAGGGCCGCAATAGCCAGCCCAATTGGAGCTTTAAATAGGCATTATAGAAAATTGCATTACTTTTTGGAGGACATGAGGTGAACAAGAGCACGAGCAATCGGATCGTCGTCCTGGGGGTGCTGGCTTTTTTGCTGGTGGCAAGCGGATGTAAAAAGAAACAGCCTGCGCCACCACCGCCACCGCCGCCTAAAGCAGTAAGCGCCACACTTTCCGCCAACCCGACTTCCATTGAAGCTGGCCAGTCTTCAACCCTAACCTGGAGCACGGAGAACGCAACTGATGTTGCTCTTGATGGCAACAAGGTTGATCCCAGCGGTTCACAAACCGTCTCGCCGACGCAAACCACTACTTACCATCTGACCGCGAAGGGCGCGGCCGGAACGCAGGAAGCCACGGCACAAGTTTCGGTGACGCCGAAGGCAACGCCGACGCCTACGCCGGCACCGACTCCGCCTCCCATCACCGAGGACCAGCTTTTTGCCCAGACGGTAAAGGATATTTACTTCGACTATGACAAGGCTGATCTGCGTCCGGATGCGCAACAGGCATTGGCGCAGGCGGCACAGGTCATCAAACAAAAGGGCTGGAAGGTCCAGATTGAAGGCAACTGCGACGACCGCGGTTCCACCGAATACAATCTGGCGCTGGGTGAGCGTCGCGCTGACTCGGCCAAGCAGGCGCTGATTCGCAACGGCATTAGTGCCGACGCGCTCAAGACCATCAGCTACGGCAAGGAAAAGCCGCAATGCACTGATCAGAATGAAGATTGCTGGCAGAAAAATCGCCGCGATCATTTCTCACTGTTACACTAAACAAAAGGGCCGGGCGGGCCTGTGCCCGTCCGGCTTATCAAGTTTGGTTCGCGCCCAAGGTTTGGTTTCCGCAAGCCCTGATTCCGGTGCACACTTAGAGGACGCGCTTCCTCGTCAGAGAAAAAAGAAAAATCTTTGCAGGATCAACCAGCTATTCTGCATCTAAAGAGTTAAATGCCTATGAAGAAACAAAGTTTCGCCGTTGTGCTGGCCTTGCTGCTTTTTGCACTTTGCGCCAGCCACACCGCGTCGGCCGCGGACACCAAATCACAGCTCATCCAGATCCAGACCCAGCTCCAACTCATGCAGGACAACATGTCACGCATGCAGCAGTCATTCGATGAGCGCATGGGCGTGATGAAAGACCTGCTCACGCAGCAGACTGATAACGTGAACAAGATGGGCGCGGCTGTCCAGAATCTGCAAAAAACGCTGGGACAGCAAACCAGTGATGCGGGCAGCAAGGTCGACCAGATTTCCGGACAGGTGCAGGCTTTGCACGATGCCGTGGACGAACTGAAAGCGCGTCTCGCTAAGGTGAGCAAACAGCTCGACGATATGCAGACGGCGCAGCAAAATATTACCGCTCCACCCGCAGGCTCTCAGCCCGGTAGTCCCGGCGGCGCAGCCAACAATGTGCCACAAGCTCCGCCCGCTGACCAGCTCTATAACGACGGACTGCGAGATTACAACGCCAACAAAAACGATCTGGCGTCACAGGAGTTCGCCCAGTATCTACAGGTGTATGGAAATACCGATCTCGCAGGCAACGCGCAGTTCTACCTGGGAGAGATATCTTATCGCCAGGGAAACTACGCCGGTGCCGTGCAGGCTTACAACAAAGTCCTTGACCAGTATCCTGGCGGAAACAAGACCGCCGCCGCGCAATTAAAGAAAGCCTATGCGCTGCTCGAGCTTGGCCAGCGCGATGCCGGAGTGCAGGAATTGCGCAGCTTGATCAGCCGCTATCCAAAAAGCCCTGAGGCCTTGCAGGCCCGTGACCGTCTTACAAAACTGGGGGCCGCCGGCGCGGCCTCCAAGAAACCCGCCCGCCCCTCGCCCAGCCACCGCTAAAGTCTGAAACCTCGAGCGTAGCGAGAGGTCCCTATCATTTACAAAAGCTTTAGGACACATCGCTTCTTTGCTGCCGGAGTTTTTGATTGGGTTCGAGATTTCGTCGGTTCAGCCCCGGATCACTTGGTTTCCTTCACTTTCAGATCAAGTCCCAGCTTGCGCAGGCAATACTTGATCTCCTGCGCCACTTCCGTTACGCGCATTCCATCCTGCACCATCAGCTTGCATGAGATTGCAGTGCGGTTCGGCGTGTCCGGCCCCAGATCATAATTCACGCGGCAATACTGGCACTCTTCATTCCAGCAAAACTTTCCGTAGGAAATATCTTCAGGAGAGAGAAACTGCAACGCCCGCAATAACATGTTGCCGTCAGGGACTTCAAACTGCTTTTCCCCCAGCGTGATCTTTACCAGCTTGTCATATGGACGAAACAGCGGCCCAGCATTGGACATAGCTCCGATTTTAATGGAGTTTGATTCTTAATGGACTTGGGTTTTCTCAAAAAAAAGGGCGGCTGCGGGCCTCGTTCACGGCCGATTTTGGTGTGAATGGGCTGGCAGCCGCCTCTCGCATCGCACTTCCGCAGTGAAAGATTCCGTTTTATCCCTAAGGAGTCCTTCCCCACAGCTCAGATAAAGATCAGAGCGTTATATATGTGTAAACACCAGCAGGTGAAAAAGTTGCGGCAATAACATTAGGGCTCTTTCCAGCGTCAGTGTTAAAGTCTAGTTCTCAGGTATCCAAATCCATGGCCCGCTTGTTTGCTGTAGCTCTTGTTGCACTGTTAAGCCTGACTATGTTCCTGGCTTCTCCGCCATCCTGCACATCACAGCAGGGCCCTTCTCAAACGCCTACGTTCCGCACTGAAACCCAGCTCGTGGAAGTGGATACGGTGGCTACCGATTCCCACGGCAAGGCGGTTACTGACTTGCGAGCGGATGAGTTCAAAGTTTTTGAAGATGATCATCAGCGTGCGCTCGCTCACTTTTCTTTTGAAAGAGTAGAAAAACTCGATCTGCATGCAACTGAGCGTTTGCGCGCGCTGGCACAACACAAATCCAAGCTCGTGTATACCAACTTTGCCGAAGATGTGTCGGAAGTTCCACTCAATGGATGCACGCTCCTGCTGGCGGATTGGTTGAATACTCCGCTTGAGCTGCAACCGCAGGCGCACGAACAGCTCAAAGAATTCATCAGGACCGCCGACCTTGCAAAACCTCTTGCAATCTATGCACTGGATCGGTCGCTGCATCTGGTCCAGGACTTCACCACGGACCGCGCCGTCCTGCTTGCAAGCATCGAGAAAGGCGGGATTCATACGGCCAATCTCCAGCCAGAGAAGCGAGCCAGTCGATCTCTGGACACGACCCGGACGGACTGGCGTGTGCAACGCACCACTCTGGCGCTGACGGCGTTGGCCCTGCATGTGCAAGGGTTGCGCGGACGCAAGAACCTGATCTGGCTTTCGGGCTCGTTCCCTGCAGGGATGTTTCCTACCAACCTTACCGGGCTGACCCCTGCCATGGAAGGCTCCTATGGAGGCTATCTCTACGGGGAGCCGCGTGATTTCACGGGAATTCTAGAGCAAGTCTCACATATGCTGGCGAACTCGGGTATTGCGGTTTATCCGGTGGACGCCCAGGGACTTGAGACCACGATGACAGATACCTCTCAGGAGAGCGTCCGGCTCTACCAGAATGCGCTGACGCAGAGCGTAGCGCAACGCCAGCAATCCATGCGCAATGTGGCCGATCTGACCGGCGGCAAGGCTTTCTACAATCACAATGACATATCGCGCGAATTGCAGGACGCCTACACTGACGGCGATTCTTTTTATGCTCTCGCTTTCAATCCATTGCTTTCCAGGCCCGATGGGAAAATTCATAAGATACGCCTCATATGCACGCGTCCGGGGATTCAACTAAGGTATCGCAAAAGTTATTTCGCCGAGATCCGCTCATCGTCAGACGCAATCAGCCGATCTCAGTTGGAAACATTTGTTCGCGAGACCGGCCAGACCGCAAACGGACTTCTACTGATGGGAGAGCTTGATCCAAACGATCCTGGCAGGCTGAAAGTGTGGATTGATGGCTCAACCTTAATGCCGATGCAGGGTGAACACCCTGCTTTTCGCATGGAGGTTGCTGTAGCTACCTTTGACACACATGGCGGCGTGCTGGGCCAGAACTATGCAAATTTGCGAATCAAACTTAAGCCCGCGGATATAACGCGGATCCAGGGAAGCGGGATGACGCAAACTGTACAATTCTTGCGGACGAGAGACGTTGCGCGTGTGCGGTTGGCAATGCGCGATCTGGCCACCGGCCGTGTGGGAACTCTCGAAGTTCCAGTTGTTTCTGTAAGCGATTCACGTTAGAAGCTCAAGAAGGTTACAGATTGCCGGACGCGGACTGCAAAACATTCCATCTCGCAATTCGCGCGAAACAATCACGATCAAGCCCGTGAGAGGCGACACAAGAAACGCATCGGCCATCCAATAATCCATGAAACAGCCAACCGACCAGAGAGAACGCAACGAAGACAAGAAGAAGCCAGAGGAGGAAAACCCCTCTCACGGCATCGATCCGGAATCGAAAGAGCCGGAGATGGAAGTTGACCAGCACCCTGGCAAGCGGCAAAAGGAAAATCAGAACCAGAAAAAAGATGATCCGCTGGCGGCCTGAGATGGCTGTGTTGCCCGGGCCACGCGGAGGAGATAGGCGCGCTCCATCTCAGCTCAATACCCACCCTGCCGTTCAAAAATTCTGCGCGGATTCGCGATCAGCATGGTTTGCAACTGCTCGTCAGTCACGCCTTTCTGCTTCAGCGCGGGAATTACATCGTTATGGATATGTAGATAGTTCCATCGCGGAAGCATCACGGACAATGGGCGTTCCGGCAGC
>DAHUXR010000040.1 GCA_027307045.1 Acidobacteriaceae bacterium | reverse complement strand
CGACCGTTTATATGCCACCCTTGATGCCGGCACGGCTCGCGCTGCCCTGGTGAGGATTGCAGCTTCCATGGAAATTGCCAACCTGCTGAACGAAATTGAAAACAGCACCTCGCGCATCTCCGATCTGGTCCGCGCCATTAAGGAATACACATACATGGACCAGTCTCCGGTCCAGAACGTGGACATTGTCAAAAGTCTGGAAACCACACTTACAATCCTGAACCACAAGCTGAAACGCGGAGTCACTGTCCAACGCGACTATCAGCGCGTCCCCTTTCTGGTGAATTCTTTTGGCAGCGAGCTGAATCAGGTCTGGACCAACATTATTGACAACGCGATTGACGCAATGGGCGGCCAGGGCGAACTCCGCGTCCGCACCTATCGTGAAGACGCGTGCGTTGTGGTGGAGATTGCAGATAATGGCCCTGGAATTCCAGATAAAGTTTTGCCCCACATCTTTGAGCCGTTCTTTACGACTAAAGGCGTGGGCCAGGGCACCGGATTGGGCCTTGATACCGCGTCGCGCATCGTGCGTAAGCATCGCGGCCAGATTCAGGTGAACTCAAAGCCGGGAGAAACGCGCTTTCAGATTTGGCTTCCACTGGCGGAGTCGCGCTCCAATTAGCGTTTGGGCTTGGCTGCTGCGTTTTTAATTTCCGCGTAGCGAAAGCAATTCACCAGATGGTCATTCACCATTCCGACTGCCTGCATGAACGCGTAGCAGATGGTTGGACCTACAAACTTGAATCCGCGTTTCAGCAGATCGCGGCTCATTTTGTCTGATTCCTCTGTTCGCGCCTGTATCTGGGATGAGGAACTGAGCGCATTGACAATTGGCTTGCCGTTCACAAATTGCCAGATATACGTATCGAAGGAACCAAACTCTTTTTGTACGGCCAGGAAGGCTCGCGCATTCTGTACCGTTGCCGATATCTTCAGCCGATTTCGAACAATGCCCGCGTCACCCATCAACTGCTTCAGCTTCTGCGCGTCGTAGCGTGCAATGTTTTTTGGATTGAAATTGCTGAAGGCCCGTCTGTAAGCATCGCGCTTGGCCAGAATGGTTGACCAGCTCAACCCGGCTTGCGCACCCTCCAGAATCAAAAATTCAAACAGCACGCGGTCGTCATGCTGTGGCACGCCCCACTCGGTATCGTGGTAGGAGATCATTTGCGGCATGCTGGCCCAGGAGCAGCGCAGTTTTCCGTCCAACGGCACTGGCGGCGTATTTTTTGCCGGCATTATCTTACCGCGCCTGCCCGGCTAAGACACGGGCTGCTACCGGTCTCATCTCAACTTCCACACCGCTCAGCACGGCATTGCCGGAAAGCGGATCGCGCCGGTTTTCATCCATCAGTGCGTTCATGTTGGCTCCGGGATTTGCGGCAGCCACTTCAAGTTGTGCGCCGGATTGATCGTGGCCCCATCCATGCGGCAGGCTGATAACTCCCGGCATCATTTCGTCGGTGATCTCAACTTCCGCTTCAATGGAGCGGCCATCATGCGCGATGCGCGCTCTCCCGCCATCTTCCAGGCCGAGCCGCGCAGCATCGGTGGGATTCACCAGGGCAATGCATCGAGCCGCACCTTTGGCCAGGACGGGAAGATTGTGCATCCAGCTGTTGTTTCCGTGAAGCTGGCGTCGTCCCACGATCACAAGTTCTGGCATAGGTCGCCCAAGATCAGCCGCCGAACGCTTGAGATCAGCAATGAGCATGGCAGGCGCAAGTTCAATCTTTCCCGACGGTGTGCGTAGCACTTCCGGTACGCGCGGTTCGAGCGCGCCAAGATCGATTCCGCCTTCTGCCGCTTCGACTTTATCCAGGTTAAGCCTGTCGGGCTTCATGCCGAACTGATCGCCGTAAGGTCCGGTGCGCAGGCCAAGATCAAGCAAACGCTCCACGCCGCGCCGCTGCGAACCTGCCTTGAAAATCATATCGGCAAAAGGCCCTGCGGTACGGCGAAGATCGTCCATCAGCAGTTCATCATCTATCTGATTTATATCTGCCGTCGCGCCTTTGCCTTGGATAATGCCAATCAGCCGCAGCAACATCTGCCATTCTTCTGGACGGTCCGCCGCACGCGGGAATACAGGATGGCTGTAACGGGCGTGATTGCGATAGGAAAGCTGGGAAAATGCCACATCATAATGCGAATCTTCCAGCGGCGAGGTTCCAGGCAAGATTACGTCAGCATGGCGCGAGGTCTCATTCACGTAAATGTCCATGCTCACCATGAATTCCAGCTGGTCCATTGCTGTGGAAAGGCGCTCGCCGTTGGGCGACGAAAGCGCTGGATTGCTTGCTACCGTAATCAGCGCCTTTACCTGGCCCTCTCCCGGAGTCTGGATTTCCTCCGCCAGGCAGCTCATGGGAAATTCGCCCAAGACCTCCGGCGCGCCGGAGACGCGGCTTTTACGCCTGCCCGTGACAATTCCCTTACCCGTTCCCGGATTGCCCAGCGTATTCGACTGCAATGCTGCGGCTTTGGGAAACATGGCGCCGCCCGGCTCGTCAAAGTGTCCGGTAAGAATATTCAGCACGTCGACCAGCCAACTACACAGCGTTCCGTACTCCTGAGTGCAGGTGCCAACGCGCCCATACACTACAGCATGTTTCGCAGCGGACAGCGTGCGGGCCAAAGTCCGGATAGTTTCGGCGGGGACTCCGCAGCGGCCTGAGACTTTTTCGGCAGCAAAGCACGCAACAGCGCTCTCCAGCACTTCAACGCCGGCAACATGCTTCGCCAGTCGGCCAAGGTGGACCAGCTTTTCCGCAAACAACGTATGCACCATGCCAAGCAGAAGAAACACGTCGCCGCCGGGGCGGATAAAGATATGCTCATCGGCCACATCGGCCGTCTCAGTGCGTCTTGGGTCGACGACAACTAGACGTCCGCCACGGGCGCGCAAGGCCTTGGCTTTGTCACGGAAATTCGGCACCGTCCAAAGGCTTCCATTGGAGACCATGGGATTGGCGCCCAGCATCAGCAGGAAATCAGTACGCTCGATGTCCGGCACGGGAATAGAAAGGAAGTCTCCGAACATCAGGCCGCAGGAAAGATGCTTGGGCATCTGGTCCAGCGTTGAGGCCGAAAAAACATTCTTCGATCCCAGTGCTCGACCCAGGCGTGGCGCGTAAAGCAGCAGCGCAAGCTTGTGGACAATGGGATTTCCCAGGGTCAAAGCGACCGAATCAACCCCATGTTTGGCGATGATCGGCGGCAAGCGGCGCTCAATCTCTGCGAAAGCCTCATCCCATGTGGCTTCCTCAAAACGTCCGTTGCGTTTGATCAACGGCTTTCGCAAGCGGTCAGGATCTTCATGCAGGTCCTTCAGCGCTACGCCTTTGGGACAGAGAAAGCCATGGCTGAAGACATCTGCGGCGTGGCCGCGGATGCGTTTTACGCAACCTTGGGCGACCGTAATTTCAAGACCGCAGCAAGCCTCACAAAAAGGGCAGATCCGATGGTGGATGGTTTCGCTATTTTCGTTAGTCATCGAACTCCCTCCTGAGACACCTGAGAAGCACGCTTAGGTTGCGCGGATACAAATTCAACACGTCCAAGGTAAAGACTTTAAGGGCTCTTGTAAACAGAGTCTAAACGCTGTGGCGGAGCAGGGCCGCAAGACAGTACCATCATCACGCGGGCTCATGACTTCGAATTCACAACTTGTGTGTACCGGGCTTTGGCGGTGGTTGCAAAATCCCGGGCTGGAGCGGTTTGACTTTTCCTGCATCGGAGATGAATGGCTGTTCCGAGGAACCATCCTGACTTTGGCCGGTAACGTCGCCACCGAGGCCAAATATGAGATCGCTTGCGACCGCTCATTCCGGACCAAGCGTGCAAGTATTTCCATACTTGATTCGAGCGGCGAACGCAGCTTGAAAATCGAAGCACGAAACGGCCGCTGGTTGGAGAATGGCAGAGAAAATCCGGCCGTTAACGGCGCCATCGACATCGACCTCGGTTGGAGCCCTTCAACCAATACGCTACCGATCAAGCGGCTGAAGCTTGAGATCGGCCAATCGAGCGGCGAGTTTGTTGCCGCATGGGTACGCTTTCCGGAACTCACTTTGCAGCCGCTTCCCCAGGAATATCTCCGGCTTGCGGACCATCAATATCGCTATTCCAGCCGCAGTGGCGCCTTCATAGCGAACCTGTTGGTGGACGATAACGATCTTGTGCTCGATTATGAGGCATTCTGGTCCCGCGTAAAAAGCAACAAATAAGCGACACATTGTGATCCGTTGTCTTGTCCGCCCAGCCATAAAACGATTTGATGGCAGCCATCATGTCTTTTAATTGGCCGTGACTGGCAGGGGCGCGGTATGCTAAAAAGTTACTTACTGCTCGCACGAACCCGCATAGGCCCAATAACCAAATTCAGGCTTTGAAGGAGCTTCATGGCAAACGAACTGCGCAATTTTCTCGCTCTCTCCTATGACGAACTGGAAGACATGAATCTGCAGGCGAAGGAGCAGCGCAAAAACCGCGTTGCCATGCACAAAATCCAGGAAGGCCGGTTGAAATATCTGACCGATGAAAAGCGCATCAAGGCCGTCACCGTGCTTTTCAGCGATCTTGAAGGCCGCCTGCATATGCTGGACTATGACAAGAAATTTCTGCTCAAAAGCTGGGACAACCTGACTTTTGACGGGTCGTCCATTCGTGGCTTTACGGCCCAGCGTGAAAGCGACCTGCGCCTTGGTCTGGACTGGAGCTCGTTTTACTGGGCGCCGTCAGACGTTTTCGGTTCCGGCAAAGTCCTGGTCTTTGGCGATGTGATTGATAAAGGCGGCACGCCGTACAGCGCCGACATTCGAGGCAATCTGAAAGTCTTTGCCGCTGAAATGCACGAGAAAGAGGGCTACACGCTGAATGCGGCCAATGAAATTGAAGGCTTCCTCTTTCAAGGCGCGGACGCAGAGCGCCGCTACCATGAAACCAACAAGTTCGAATACGTGAATACCGGCGGCTATTACCATTCACTGCCCGGCGATCCTCTGCGCACGTTCATTGACACCACGGCTGAAGTCCAGCGCGCCATGGGCTTCCAGAATGAGAAAGACCATCCTGAGGTGGCGCCCTCGCAATTTGAAATCAATTACAGCTATGGCGAAGTCGTCGCCGCCGCAGACCAGATCCAGCTTTACAAGCTGATCTGCCGCCAGGTCGCTACCAGAATGGGATTGACTGCTTCTTTTCTGCCCAAGCCCGTGGTCGGAGTAAACGGCAACGGCATGCACACCAACGTTTCCATCAGCAAGGATGGGAAGAACCTTTTCTGGGACCCCAAGGGCGAAGAAAAACTAAGCAAGCTGGGCTGGGCTTTCGTGGACCGCATTCTTACGCACGGTAACGATATCTGCCTGATGCTGAACGCCAGTGTAAACGCCTATCGCCGGCTCGATCCTCACTTTGAAGCGCCAAACCAGATCAAGGCTTCAGCGGTTGATCGCGGCTCCATGGTGCGTATCCCGATCGGAAACGAAAAGAGCATGCGCGTGGAAGTGCGTTCCGTCGCGCCTGACGCCAATCCTTACTTGGTGATGATGGCCGTTTTCAAGACTGGAATCGCCGGTGAAACATCCAGGATCAAGAACCTGCGCCAGGCCGAACGGTACCTGCCCGATAATATTTATACGGCAATGGAAAACTTCCGTTCCGCCGATTGGACTGGCAAGCTCATGGGCGGTGACGACGTGAAGTCACGCTATGCCGACCTGAAGCAAGCTTCAGCCGACCGTTGCCCGCGCCTGCTGGGAACGTTCGTAAAAGCCCCAGAGGTCCAATACCATCACGACGTTTACAACCAGTTTTTGTGGAACATGTTCTAGAGTCCTGCGGGGCGGCCCTTCACGGGGCCGCTCTACCACACGTAGCCTCAAAAGACACGCGATCCGAAGGCGCTTGGGTATACAGCCAAACCCACCACCCGCCATTCCGAAGCCGAACTTGGAGACCGCCTAGACCAATAGGCCATCCGAGTGAGGCTGAGGAATCTGCCCCGCTGCTCTTCAGGTTCATCAAAGGCTAAGCTCCACCGGTCCTGGCCAGAAGCTAGTAGCCAGGAGCTAGCAGCTAAATTGTCAAAGAGCAATCTTTACATTCCGCCTGGGCGGATTTTCTTAGATCTTACTAATGCACCCACGTAACAAGATCTCTAGAATTTACCTTCTGGTTAACATTCCATCCCTCCCTACCCCCTCCCCGGGTATCCCACTCTATCCCCGATTGGCGTAGGCTTCATCCCAGCACCCTCAATCCATCCATCCCAGCCGCCTTCAGCGGCCACGGATTACAAAAAATTACTACTTTACTAATAGGGTAGCTGTCAGATATTACCTCAGCCAGCAGCGAAAGAAAAGCGCGAATTAGTACATCGTCCTATCTCCTGAAGACGGCAAATTGCCCTATTGGGAAGCAGAGGTTTGCCCCCACCCCTGCCCCCTAATGTATACCCAATTCCCAAGGCTATTTAGGATTTCGCGTTGATCTCGTCGATGAAAACCTCTTCGGTCAGTGCCTTGTCAACAGCGGAATCGAGCCGGGTGAGTAACTGAATCAGGGTCTCTCCGCGGCGTCGTTGCAGCATGGCCAAAGAGTTGTGGCCGTCGGTGGCTATGGCTACGCAGCCGACCGGATTGAGTACACCAACGGTGATTTCGCCATATTCGATCAATTCCGCCAGATTACGAAAAGCTCCGGCAGCAACTGTGGGGGCTTCCCCACCAGCGTTCTGGCCTATGTTGCGGGCTCGGTTTTGGGCGGGACGTTTACGGCGATTTTCCAAGGCAGTAACTCCTCAATGTGAGCAATGGGGTGATCAGCAATACGAGTCAGCACTTGGCGCAAGCACGCTTCCGCATCCAAGCTCTGAGTGAGCATTTGCTCCCTTGAAGAGAAATATTAAATGAATCACAACCTGGCGTGTAATCCTATGACAACAGTTCCACAGCTCAGGAGATTTAAACGGACGCGTACAAAAAACCCAGTCGCGCCAGATCACCGCCAAAGGAGGTCGCTTCTTCATGGTCTACTTCCCCAATGAAGCCCACGCTCTTTAGGACAATATTCGGAATTCGCGCAGAAAAATCTTACCCCGTTTCAAACATGGAACACTCCTCATCCACAACGGAAGCCCGTAAGCTGGCGGACGGCATCATCTCAATGGGTGCTGGTAGAGGTCTCCGCCGGCAGATCTTTTTTGCTCCATTCGAAGAACGAAGCGTCGTACATGCTGGGATCGTACCCAAGATATTTCGCCACAAAGTAATCGAAGGAAGATTGCATGCCTGTCCGGCAGTAGGTAACCAGCGGCTGGCCTGTTGCGGCGTGGGCCTGCTCATACATGCGCCGCAGTTCCGCTTCCGGCTTCAGAACGGGGTTCTGGCGGCTTACGAGCGTGTCCATCCAGAACAGTCCTTTGGCCCCGGGAATGTGCCCGGCTTTGGCCACATCTTTTGAGAGTTGCTCGCCGGTAAATTCTTTTGTTGGCCTTGCGTCCACCAGCGTCACGCTTCCCGGTTTCTTTTGCGAGAGGTCGCGCATGGCTTTTGTATCCACCAGAATTTCCGGCCGCGGTGACACGACAAGCGTTGTTGTTTTGGCCTGCGGTATCTCGGTTGTTAGAGGACGGCGTTCGGCAGTCCACTTCTCAATGCCGCCGTCCAGGATCGCAACGCGCGACGCCACGCCGAGATAGTCAAGAGTAAAGTAAGCTCGCGCCGCAAACAGATTCAAGCGCTCCCCATATAGGACGACCCGCGACGAGTTGCTTACGCCCGCGGCCTCAAAAACATGCTGCAAAGTCTCTATCGGCGGTAGTTCGTTGGGAACCTCGTCACGTGTTACCGCAATGTCTTCCAGCTTGATCTGCCGTGCGCCGGGGATGTGGGCTTTGGCGTAGAACTCAGGCGTGGAATTAACGCAGAGCACGATTACATCGGGTTCGCTCAGGTTTTCCGCCAGCCAGCCGGTTGTTACAAGCATTTCCGGCCGCAACTTTAGCTCTGCGCCCTGAGCTGGCAGCATCAGCCCCGGCATGAATGTCAGCGCGGCGAAAAGCATTTTTCTAAACATCGCGCTCCTAACGCAGCGACGTGCCCGCGACTACAGGCAGGTTGTTCATGTGACTCCATTGATGGATGGAACCGTCAAACATGGCTGCATCATAGCCAAGATATTTTGCGATGAAGTAATTATGCGAAGCCTGCAAACCGATTTCGCAATAAGTAACCAGTTTCTGTCCCGGGGTAATGCCCCTGGCGGCAAAGAGTTCCTTTAATTTGTCGGGCGGAAGAAAGACAGGGTTGTTCTTGGCATCGACCAGCGTCTCCTGCCAGTAAATATGCGCTGCTCCGGCGATATGCCCATCGGTATAGCGCTTGTCCGGCCGCGAATCCACCAGCACGGCGGTCTTCGTCGGTTGCTCAGAGAGATTCTTTACTTCTTCCAGCATGGCGCGGACTTCCGGATGAACATGTGGAGTGAAATCACCTCTGGTAATTTTCGGCGCACTTTGGGAGAGCTGGAGATTTTCTTTCTGCCATTCATCGATCCCGCCATCCAGCAATGCCGTATGATCGCCGTGTCCCAGATAATCCAGCGTGTAATAGGCCCGGCCGGCCATCGGATACCAGGCCGTGGTGTAGATCACCACGCGCGAACCATCGTTTACGCCCAGCTTTTCAAAAGTATCTTTGAGCTTTTCCGTGCTGGGAAGTTCTGCATCCTCGCCGACAATGAAATCCTCCAGTGCCAGAAAGCGCGCGCCGGGAATATGACCTTTATCGTATTCTGCGCGCTTCTCGTCCACATGCAAAATGATCACTTTGGGATCTGTAAGGTGCTCGCTCAGCCATTTCGCTGAAACAATCATCTCCGGATGGACCGCTCGATCGGCGGGCAAGGCCAACGCAAAGGAGGAAAACGCCGCAAGGGCCACGACACATAGGCCGAGGCTGCGAAATAATTTGTTGATCATAGGTGGTGCTCTCCACGTCCATATTCAATGGTCAATGCACCACGGATATAGGACAAATGAAAGGTTACGCGCATAATATGAAGCTTAGACTATAGCCGCGCCCGTACTGTTAGCAGCGCGCATGACTGTTATATACAAACCGTTAGGGGCCAAATGATAAAGAAATATGTGGTCGTCCTGCTTTTGAGCACAGGATTGCTATCTTCAGGAACGCTAGCGCAGTCTCCGCTGGATGAGCTGCGCAAAAGGGCTGAGGAAGCGCTGGGTAAGAAGAACGGGCCCACTGACGAACGGATTGCAGCCGGCCTGAAGGAAGCCCTCACTGTGAGCACGCGCAACGCAGTGGCCTCTACGGGGCGTGTTGACGGATTCCTGAAGAATGCCGCCATCAAGATCCTGCTGCCGGAAAAACTGCGCAACGTTGGCAAAGGCATGCGTCTGATGGGCATGGGCAAGCAGGTGGACTCATTGGAAATCGGCATGAACCGCGCCGCGGAGCAGGCCGCGCCCGCCGCCAGGCAGATATTTATCGATGCGGTATCAAAAATGACGATTGCCGATGCACGACAGATCCTTTCCGGCGGCGATACGGCAGCCACGGAGTACTTTAAAACCACGAGTACGGACCAACTCACTGCGGCGTTTTCTCCGATCGTGCACCAGGCCATGGAAAATGTGGGCGTTGTGAGGCAATACGATCAGCTGATGCAAAATCCCATTGCCGCGCGCGTGGCGGACAGTGAAGGCTTCAATATCGATCAATATGTCGTCGGCAAAACCATGGACGGGCTTTTTTATGTAATGGGCGAAGAAGAACGCAAGATCCGCAAGGACCCCGCGGCGCAAACAACGGCCTTGCTGCGTGAGATATTCGGTAAAAAGCAAAATCCGTAGTCTCCCAATCTCTCCAGTTCCCCACTGCTGGGGTGTAGAATTTCTGGAAATCCAAGGGCCCACAACTTAACTGAGGAGTAGCCGACGATGAAGTTCCTGATATGCGTCATGGCAGCGCTTGTGCTTTGCGGATCAATCTCCGCGCAGCAGCATCCCATGCACAGTCAACCTCCAACCAAGAAAGCCACCCTGATGACGGGTCTGGGAGATTTGCACCATCCTGTTTCAACCAGCAACCCTGAAGCGCAGAAATTTTTTGATCAGGGCATGCGCCTGATCTATGCTTTTAACCATCAAGAAGCTGCCGGATCTTTTGAGCGCGCGGCTGCACTCGATCCCAAAATGGCCATGGCGTATTGGGGGCTGGCGGAGGCGATAGGACCAAACTACAACGATCCGGCTGATCCAGACCGTTACAAGCAAGCGCATGAAGCCATCGCCCAGGCGGAAAAACTGGCCGTCAACGCATCACCCAGCGAAAAAGCTTATATCGCTGCCATGGCGCTGCGCTTCCCCGCCGATCCTGCAGCCGACCATCGCCTGGCGGCAGAGCGCTACCGCAATGCCATGAGCGACGTGGTAAAGCAATTCCCTGATGATCTGGACGCCGCCACGTTGTTTGCTGAAGCCGGCATGGACCTTCATCCCTGGGGTTTGTGGCGGCCGGATGGCACGCCTGAAGGCGGGACTGAGGACATTATTGCAGCGCTGGAATCAGTCTTAAAGCGCGATCCCAACCACATGGGCGCCATCCACTATTACATTCACGCCGTTGAAGCGTCTCCGAATCCTGAGCGCGCGCTGGCTGCGGCCAATCGGCTGGCTGCGCTCGCTCCGGCAGCGGGCCACCTTGTGCACATGCCAGGACACGTTTACATCCGCACCGGCGATTTTGAATCAGCGGTAAAAACCAACCAACTGGCAGCCGCCGCCGACCGCGCTTACTTGCAAGCTAATGGCTCCGGAGGCTTGTATGGCGCAATGTATTACAGCCACAATCTCCATTTCATCGCGGCATGCTCCAGCATGAATGGCAATTACGCTGAAGCCCGCAAGGCCGCAGAGATGTTGGCAACCCATGTTGGACCGATGGTAAAAGACATACCGCCCCTGGAAGGTTTTATGACGGTGCCCATCGCGGTGGAAGTCCGTTTTCGGAAGTGGGACCAGATACTGGCGATGCCGCAACCGCCTGCCGCCATGCAGACCACCACGGTCTTTTGGCATTTCGCGCGCGGTATGGCGCTGGCAGCCAAAGGCAAGGTGACCGAAGCTGAGGCCGAGCATCGCATTGTGAGCGAAGCGGCGGACAAGACGCCGCCGGACCAGGTTTTTGCCATGCCGGTCAACAACAAAGCCAAAGACGTGTTGAACATCGCCACCAACGTCCTGGGAGCCAAGATCGCACAGGCAAAGCATGATTCAGCCGGTGCGGTCTCACTGTTACGCCGCGCGGTCGCGATTCAGGACACGCTGAAATATGACGAGCCCCCAGATTGGTTTTATCCGGTGCGCGAATCGCTGGGAGCAGTGCTGCTGTTGAACGGCAACGCCGCTGAAGCAGAGAAGGTGTTTCGTGAAGACCTGGATCGCAACCCGCGCAATCCACGGTCGCTGTTTGGGTTGGCTGAAGCGTTGCGCGCACAAAACCGCGCTTATGATGCGCAGTTTGTCGACAAGCAGTTTCAAAACAACTGGAAGAGCACGGAGCTCAAATTAAAAGTTGCGGACCTGACCTAATAGCAATTGCAGGAAGAGACTTACTTTACGGCGACGGCGATTTTTGCCGTCGCCGTAAATTTTGTGCTGGTGCCATCGTAGTATTGGCTGATCGCCTTCAGTACCTCTACATCAATTTCATGGCGACGATCGGCGGGAATCGATTGAAGAAAAGACGCGAATGGTATCGTCACATCCTGAAAATATGCCCAAACTTCTTCCGGCGTGCCCATCCAGGTCCAAGGTACCGTGACAAGTTCTTCCTTCACCTGCAAAAACCCGGCTTGCCGCATGGCTTGTGACAGAACCCCTTGGTCCCCCAGGGCAAACATTTTTCGGCCTGATTCCGGCGCCACGGTGCCCGGCAGCAGGCGCAGTATGGTTCCAATCGTCGTTTGAAAATAAGGTTGGTCCAGAGGTCCCCAAACCAGCAGGATAGCCCTGCCTGCGGGCTTAAGCACGCGACGCATTTCGCCTAAAGCGCGCGGCAAGTCAGAAAAAAACATCACGCCCAGGCGCGACGTAATTCGATCAAAAGTGTTGTCCGCAAAGGGCAGATGATGAGCATCCGCCTGCTGAAAGGTCACGTTGGACAGACCGCGTTGTGTGGCGCGATCTTCGGCAATCTTCAGAGGCGCGGGAGAAATATCTACGCCGACAACGTCTCCGCCGCCTGCCAGCAAATGTGCAATTGAGATGGCAGGCTCGCCGGTGCCGCACGCGATATCCAATACGCGCATGCCTGGTTGGACCTGCGCTGCTGCGACAATGGCCAGGGTCATGTCATGGCCCATGGCTGCTGATTGACGACGCCATTTCTGGCTGGCGTTGGCACGGCCAAAGCTGTTCCAGTCTGAATTCTCTCGGAGCGCGATCACATTGTTATTATCGCGCACCTTGGCTGCAGCAGCCATTCACGCTAACTTGGCGTCTCTTAAAAATCGTGCGCCTTTGAGCTGGAGCGCGTTGCGCCCTTCATGGTCCTTTGCCGCGTCTGTATCTTGATCAGCGCTTCCTGGAAGGCCAGTTGATGGAAAGTTTCGTCCCGGCGGATTTCTTCAAACCGGTGCGCCACCTGCTCATCGCCGTCTTCGCGGGCTTCCTCGGCAAAACGCTTATAGAGTGTATCCACTTCAAATGATTCTCCGGCGATCGCGTCTGTCACATCCTGTTCGTCTGTCCCCCCAAGTTGCAGCAGGTCTGCCTGCTCGGTGAAGTGCTCCATGTATTCCTGGTCCGCGGTCTTATCGAACAGGGCGGCCAGCTCGTCTTCGCCATGACTGCGCGCCTGTTTGGCAAAGAGCTTGTACTTGGCAAAAGCAAAAGCTTCTCCCCGCATGGCTTCCAGCAGGTTTGTGCGGCTACGGGCGGATATGGCGTGTTCAGCAAGATTTTTCTCTGTCATAATGGTCTCCAGCACCTCAGTATGGCTGACGCCGGCTTCCGGGAAATGTGCTGGCGATCACCCTTGGTTGTGACTCACCTCACACCGAATACTCCCGTATAAGGCGCAAATTTGTTAGAGGAGAATTTTTATGAATGCACCACGCATGGCAAACCAGGTTCTCGATAACGTAGCCGAGATCGCGGAAAAGGCGAAAGATCTTTCGGCCAAAGTAAAAGAGCGTCTGGACGACACGTACCATGATTTGGACCGCACTGTCAGGCGGGCAAAAGCTGCGACGGAAGATCGATTGGATGATGTCCGCCAGCAAGTAAAAGACCGTCCTCTTACTTCGGTTGCGGCGGTTGCCGCGGGAGCTTTTGCCGTGGGAATCCTGACGGGGTGGTTACTGGGCCGCAAAACGCGGTCTTAGTGCGGTCTGCTCGATAATTTATTCCCTCGAATCTAGCGGCGCTCCTCGTATGCCGAAATTAGGGCAGCGGAGCGCTTATTTATGCCTGGACTCTAGTTGCTGGTGGCCAGGGCTTCTTCAAGCGCAAACTCTTCCAACGGCTGCGGAGGCATTGCATCACGCTTCACGACCATTAGCTCCCTGGCCTTTGCCGCGATGTGCTCCGCGCTGACCACGAATTCTTTCATCAGTTCCCACGCTGCGCCGCTATCGCCAAAACGATCTTGCACGCCGATGGCGCCGGTCAGGACGGGCTTGCCGTAAAGCTCTTTACTGGCGGTGATGACGCCGCTGACGCGCCATGCCAGCGCGCCAATCTGGTGCTCTTCCGCAGTTACGATGATCCCGGTTTCGCCGGCAGCTCGCACCACCGCTGCTTCATCCAGAGGCTTGAGGGTATGCATGTTAATCACTCGCGTGTCATAACCAAATTCATTTTTCAAGATCCACGCGGCGCGCATGGCTTCAGGGACCATGGGCCCACAGGCAATGATGGTCAGGTCTTCGTCCTCGGACACATACTCCTCGGCCAGTACATGCTCGAAAGCATCGATCATCCTGCCTGATTCCCGCCGCAGGCGTAGCACATTGGCCTTGCCGGCAACGAAAGGCGTATCCTCAGTCGTCACGACCGGAGTGGCTTCACGCGCAAAGCGGATGTACTTTGGTCCCACATGATTCAAGAGGAGCGTGGCGGTTGCCTTGCGTGTTTCAACGGCATCGCAAGGCACCACCACAGTCATGTTCGGCAGGCTCATCATTGCTGAACAATCTTCCAACGCCTGATGCGTTGCGCCATCCGGCCCAACGCTTATGCCGCCGTGCGCGCCGGCAATCATCACGTTGAAATTTCCATAGCACACCGATGTGCGAATCTGATCAAGGTTGCGAGCCGCAGCAAAGGTGGCGTAGGTGCCAAAGACAGGCAGCTTGCCCTCACGGGCCAGCCCAGCGGCAACGGATGTGGCCGATTGCTCGGCAATGCCCATGCTGAGCCAGCGCTTCTTTCGCTCAGGATTGTTGGCGTAGAACTCATTGATGGTGATGGAACCGCTGATGTCGAGACCCAGGCAGCAGACGCGAGGATCGTCGCCCGCTGCGCGCAAGGCTTCTCCAAAACCAGCGCGCGTCGGACGCATGTCAACTTTCATCGATGACGCGGAGTTCCACCAATAGCCCATGCTGAACTTCGGCATCTTTTCCTCGAGTCTGGTCTCCACCTTGTCTTGAAAGGTCTTTGCGGTAGCCAGTAGTTCCGCTACGGGCAGCTTGCCGTCAAGATGGAGTTCAGCCAGCGCTTTCTCCAGTTCCTGAATGTTTGGCGCGCGGCCATGCCATCCCGGCTGGTTTTCCATAAAGCTCACGCCTTTGCCCTTGATCGTGTAGCAAATCAGCATCGTGGGCCGTCCAGCGGGCTCTTGCTTGACACACTCCAGCGTTTCCACGATCTCTTCCATGTCATGCCCGTTCACGCGCAACACGTGCCAGCCAAAGCTGCGATATTTCTCGTCGAGGGGATCAATGTTCATTACGTCGGCCACGGGGCCATCGATCTGAAGCTGGTTCTGGTCGATGATGCCGATCAGGTTGTCCAGTTTGTAGTGCGCGGCCTCCATGGCTGCTTCCCATATTTGGCCTTCCTGCTGCTCGCCATCGCCCATGATGCAAAAAGTTTTGGCCGGAATCCCCTCCATCTTCTGTGCCAACGCCACACCCACGGCGATGCTTAGACCCTGTCCCAGCGATCCGGTTGAAACCTCAACTCCGGGCAGTTTCAGGCGATGCGGATGGCCCTGGAACGGCGAACCCAGTTTGCGCAGCGTCATCATGTCTTCTTTATCGAAGTAGCCGGAGAATGCCAGGCCCGTATACAGCGCTGGGGCTTTGTGCCCGGCTGACCAGATAAGGCGGTCGCGCATCTTCCAGTCTGGATTCCTGGGATCGTGCTCAGCGCAGCGGAGATAGAGCGCCGCGGCCACGTCCATGATAGAAAGCGTTCCGCCGGCGTGGCCTGAACCCGCGGCGCACAGTGCAGTAAGACTATAACCGCGCATCAGGGCCGCTTGTTCCTTCAGTTCGTCGATGGAATATTTTCTGAGAGTCTTGCCGTCAGCCGAGTCGATGATGGCCATCTTGAATTTGCCTCAATGGGGTGCGCAAGACGCAGAGCGCATACCGTGAGAACCATTGTGACGAGCCGCCTCACGCCACGGCAGTGATGGGCGTCACACGCGCGCTAAATGCATGGATATTGAAGGAAATGGGGCCTTCTTCCCCTGAAAGCAACTTAGTGGTGGCCCAGTACTGGATGGGGAACATACGTTGACTCAAGTTGGGCGATTTCCTGCTGCGTAAGCTTGAGGCTGATCGCTGCCACCGCATCCTGCAGGTGATGTGGCTTGGACGCTCCGATAATCGGCGCGGAAACTTCAGGCTTGTGCAGCAGCCATGCCAGAGCAACCTGGGCCGGGGACACGCCGCGGCCTTTTGCGACCTGGGCGACAGCTTCGACAACCCGGTCGTCGGCTTCCTGTGTGTAAAGCTTTTTGGTGTAGTCGTCTTCCTGGGAGCGCACTGTCCCCGCCTTGCGATTTCCTGCCAGCACACCACGCGCCAGCGGACTCCAGGGAACGAGGCCCACGCCTTCTGCCTGGCACAAAGGGATCATCTCACGCTCTTCTTCGCGATATATAAGGTTGTAATGATTCTGCATGGTCACAAAACGCGTGAGCCCAAGACGATCAGACGTGTGTAGCATTTGGGCAAACTGCCAGGCAAACATCGACGATGCGCCGATATAACGGGCCTTCCCTGACTTCACCACATCATGCAGCGCTGTGAGCGTTTCTTCGATGGGTGTCTCATAGTCGAAACGGTGGATCTGATAGAGATCAACATAATCTGTGCCGAGTCGGCGCAAGCTGTCGTCAATCGCGTGCATGATGTGCTTGCGCGAGAGGCCTTTCTGATTGGGATCATCGCCCAGCGGAAAGAACACCTTGGTTGCGATCACCAGCTTGTCACGCGATGGCCCAAAATCTTTCAGCGCGCGGCCCAGGACCTGCTCGCTCGCGCCCAGGGAATACATGTCCGCGGTGTCAAAGAAATTGATTCCAGCTTCAATCGCCTGTTTGATAAACGGACGGCTCTCTTCTTCTTCCAGCACCCACTGCCGCCACTTCTTTGTGCCGTAGGTCATGCAGCCCAGACAGATGCGGGAGACTTTTACGCCGGTAAAACCAAGATTCGTGTATTCCATTTGCGCCTTTCGTCAGAAACGCTCTTGATGCAATCAGAATGCGTTGAAGCGATCGATTGATCCCTGATTTTCAGGCAAAAGGTCAATCGACTTCAACTTTCTCAAAACCCATCCCTATCAGCAGCGTGGTTACAGTGGCCCGGGCATTGTCACGGGCAGTATTGATGATCCCGCCGACCGCGGCTTCCTGCAGCAACTCTCCTTCAGCTTCTTGCCGGACTTGCGTCTCAAGGTTCGGGTCAACTCGGACCAGAAGTCCTGTGCTCCTCGAATAAACTTTGGTGCGCGCGTTGTCCAGGCGTGTGATCAGGATTTGCGGATTGGGCAAGTGAATGCGCACTTCTTTGCCCTGGATCTTGATGTCCCCCTGTTTAATGCGGCTGAAATCAATACCAGCAACAACCTGGCCATGGACGATCATCAGCAGCCGATCGCCGGCGATAAAGTCAGGCAGTATCGGATTATCTTTTTCGCCGGTCACGATCTTATCCATGTTGAAGACCACGGTTTCCATCCTCTGCAACCGCTGGATACGCTCAATCACGCTCCCCTCACTCGTGATGCGGGTGTTGCGTCCGCTGAGCAGCGACCAAAATGCCGCCAGAGGGCCTGACTGCACCCGCGCCATAAGCACGGCGAGCAACAGAGCGATGACTGCACCGATCAAGAGACCGGGCAAGAGCGCCGGGCGAGGCGGGCGCAGAGCAGGATTCGTTGATGTTTCCGTCATGGAGCTATTGTAAGTTGCAGCACGACGCTTGGGGCATGACCAAAGGCTGAAGCCCGGCGGTCGCCAAGCAAAAATTGAGGCAGAACGCTAGTGTTCCTGCATCTTACGTTTGGTCAATTGCTGATAATAAGCTGCGGCGTTGTCCTTAAACGTGGCTTCATAGTTTGGATACTGACGAAAATTATTGTATGCGTCCAAAGCCAGCGAACCCTGAATGCGTTCCAGAGGCAGGCCTTGGCGATACATGCGAGCCACCTGGTCCCGCAGGTCGGCCAGATAATTGCGGAAACGCTGCAACTCACTTTTTGTGGCCAGCTCAAAATGTCCGGGGACTACGTGCTCGATGGGCAACGCCAGCATGTGATCCAGCGCAGCGATCCAGTTTTCCATGTCGCCGTCATCCATGGCGGGACAGGAGTTGGTTAGAAACAGATCGCCGGTGGCGATGGCGCGTTCATCAGGAAAGTAAACGACCAAGTCGCCTTGAGTATGCGCCGGGCCGGGATGGTAGATGCGAATCTCGTGTCCACCGAGATAAAGCACTAGCCCATTCGGCCCCACGGTTTCATTCACGGAGCTTTCCTTTGCCGGCTTTGCTGTCTGTGAACGCGTGAATGCCGTGCTGATGACGATCGCATCCGGGCCGACAACGTTGTTGCCGCCGCGATGATCGGGATGGTAATGCGTGTTGACGATCCATCGCACGGGAGCCGGAGAGAGTTTGCGAATCTGCTCCAGCAACTTGCGGCCTTCCTGCGCGTTCAGCCCAGTATCGACGACGAGAATTCCCTGATCGCTGACGAGGAACGTTGAATTTGCGCTGGCATCATTGTCAGAGATGTACGCATAGAGGTCGAAACCGATCTTGTGAATTGAGGCGGCAGGACTAAGGACAGGGAAGCATAGCGCAATGCAAACAATAATCGTTGAAAGATGTGGCTTATTCAAAACACGCCTCACCGATACGCCACGATAAACATCCGGCGGTATGGGAACAACACCTTTCCCTGATCATTCGGCCGGTATGCTTCCTGAATGCCTTCCAGGCAAAGCTCTTCAAAAAGCTGGCGCTGCTCGACATCGGGCAGGCGGTCAAGGTATGGACGCATGCTGGTGCTGCGAATCCAGTCAAAGACCGCCCTGGGGCCGTCCATCACCTGTTGATACTCGGTTTCCCAGATGTCGACGCGGCTGGCGTGTTTGCGCAGGACATCGTAATAAAAAGCGGGTGGATGCACAGTGAGAGTATTGGGCACAGCCACCGTCGCCTTGGCCCAGCGAGGATCACCGCTGAGGGCTGCTTCTCGCATGACGGAGTGGGCGGGCGAATGGAAATTGTTTGGCATCTGAACCGCTAAAGCTCCCCCGGCCGCCACGCCGTTGATCATCCCGCGAAACAGTGTGGCATGTCCCGCCACCCAGTGGAACGCGGCGTTGGAAAAGATCAAATCGACCGCAGGTTCGGGGTTCCAGGTTTCAATATCGCCCAGCACCCATTGCCATTCAGGATGTTTGGCTTTGGCCTGGGCCAGCATTTCCGGCGAATTGTCCACGCCGGTGATAGCCGCATTGGGCCAGCGCCGGCGTAGCTGTTCTGTGCTATTACCGGGGCCGCACCCCAGATCGACAATGCGGGCGGGCGCTTCCAAATGGATTTGCGCGATCAGATCAGCCGCCGGGCGAGCGCGCTCATCGGCGTACTTCAAATATAGATTGGGGTCCCAGACGGGCATCTGTTCAAGACTTTAATTGCGAGTAGCAGGAAGAATCAAGGGCGCTAGACCGAAACCGCGTTCGCCTTTTCTGATTCAATGGCCGCCAGCATGGCGTTGTCCTCGGCAAATTTAAACCATAGAGCGCCGAGCTTCTGTGCCTGCTTTTCTTCAGCACGCGCCAGACTTTCAAGGTCAGGCTTGGTAACGACTTGCAGGCCTTTGCGCTCCAGAAATTTTTGCACCTCAGCAGCCCCAAAATTGCTTTCTGGCGCGGTTTCCATATATTTCAGCACATGCACCGCTCCGACTTCAGCGTCGTGCCGCGCAATGCCCACAAGGCCGTCGCTGGCTTTGCGCGCCCAGCCCACGGCATACATCCCATCAAGCACTTTGCAGCTTTGTGGGTCAAACAACTCATATGCTGCGCGCTTGGGATCGGTCTGGTCTGGATTGATGACGTAGCTATCGCGGCTATAAGGCAAGCCCACCGCAGGATCAGCCACATCACCAATGGCAAAAATCATGGTGTCCACGTCAAGGGCGGCGAATTTATCCGTGGCTTTGCAGGCGATACTGCCATCACGTTCCAAAAGAACATTTTCGGCGACAGTAAGCTGGTCAATGCGACCCTCGGAGTCGGCATGGATGGCCTGCGGCGAACACAAGAAGCGAAAGCGGAGACGGGCTTTGCCTTCCGGATGCTCGGTGGCCGGCGTCGCCAGCACCGGGAATGTTTCCTCTGCGAGCTTGCTGATGTCCTGGCCGATGGCGGAAAGCTGCGGCTGGATGCGGCGCAGTTCTTCATCGAAGGCCCTGCGGTCGAGAAATTCCTCGATGTAGTCAAATTCTTTTTTGTCGAACTTGGCCTCAAACGGCCCGCGCCGGGCCACCACCACAACTTCTTCAGCGGTCTTTACGGGAGCATCAATCAGGAGCCAGCGCGCTATATCCACCATCACGTTGCCCATGCCGACGATCGCTACGCGCTTTCCGGTAGAGAAGTCGCGCGAGGTAAATGGCGGGAGCAGGTTATAGCTGTAGACGAAATCCTTAGCGGCATAAACACCAGTAACCTCCTCGCCGGGAAGGCCGAGCTTCTTTGTTCCCTGCGCGCCAATGGCAAAGACAATTGCTGAAGGGCCGAACTGCTGCAAATCCGCAATGGAAACCGCCGCCTGGGTTGACACCGGCACGTGGCCGAAATAATGCACGTTGGGAAGGCTCAGCACCTTGGCAAATTGCTTGCGCAGGCCAATCTTCATCTTGTCTTTGGTGGGATAGATACCATACTCAGCCAGACCGCCGGGTTTGATGTCGCGGTTCAGGATGATGACTTGATGGCCGCCCTGTGCAATTTTCTGGGCGGCAAACATTCCTGCTGGTCCTGCACCAACCACAAAGACTGTCTTCACGCGTTTCCCTCCAACGATTCGCAACAACTAAAATCGAGCGCAGGCATTACCCAGTGCGCGTTTGAATAAGCTTTAACGCGGACAACTTCCTTATTATCGCTTACCGTTCGCGCCCATGCTCGCCCAAGTTTCATACATTTTCCAGCGAGCGGCCACGTCTTCGCGCGCCTCTTCCAGCAGCTTTTTGGCCTCTTCCGGGTGCGACTGCCGCAGCATGCTATAGCGCGTCTCATTGTAAATGTAGTCTTCCAACGGCACAGAAGGCGCTTTGGAATCAAGCTGCATTGGGTTCTTGCCTTCCGCGGCGCGCCGGGGATCAAAGCGAAACAGCGGCCAGTGCCCGGACTGCACTGCGAGCTTTTGCTGGCTAAGTCCGTGCGTCATGTCGATTCCGTGAGCGATGCAGGTGGCATAGGCGATGATCAATGATGGCCCGTTGTAAGCTTCAGCTTCGTTAAAGGCCTTCAGTGTCTGCATGTCGCCCGCGCCCATGGCAACCCGAGCCACGTAAACGCTGCCATATGCCATCGCCATCAGGGCCAGGTCTTTCTCAGCCGTCATTTTACCGGCCGCTGAGAAACGCGCCACAGCGCCTCGAGGTGTGGCTTTAGAAGTCTGTCCACCGGTGTTGGAATAGACTTCGCTGTCGAGGACCAGGATATTTACGTTCTCGCCGGAAGCAAGCACATGGTCCAGTCCGCCGTAACCAATGTCATAGGCCCAGCCATCGCCACCAACGATCCACACATTGCGCTTGACCAGCGAATCAGCCAGCACCATGAGCTCGCGTGCATCGCGGTTGTGCGGGCCAAGCCGCAGGACATTTTTGAGCAACTCCACCCGCTGACGCTGCTTACGGACGCCCGCTTCATTGGACTGATCAGCGTCGCAGATGGAAGTCGCCAGTTCAGGCCCAATGGTATCGACGAGCCGTTTTACCAGGTCACGCGCGTACTCAGCGTGCTTGTCTTGCGAGAGGCGGATTCCCAGGCCAAACTCAGCATTGTCTTCAAATAACGAATTGGCCCAGGCCGTCCCACGACCGTCATTGTTGAACGTGTAAGGCGTTGTGGGCAGATTGCCGCCGTAAATCGAGGAACACCCGGTGGCATTGGCAACGATAGTTCGATCGCCAAAAAGTTGCGTCATCAGCTTGATGTACGGGGTTTCACCGCAGCCGGAGCATGCGCCGGAAAATTCAAACAGCGGCTGCAGGAGTTGCACATCTTTTACCTGCCCCAAGGAAAGCTTCTCACGATTGAATTCCGGCAGGCCCAAAAAGAATTCCCAGTTTTTTGCTTCGCGATGGCGTATGGGAGGCTGCGGAACCATGTTCAGCGCTTTGTGGTTCGTGTCCGTCTTGCTCTTGGCCGGGCATACATCCACGCACAGGGTGCAACCGGTGCAGTCTTCCGGCGAAACCTGCAGCGTGTACTTCATTTGCCCCATATCTTTCCAGCGCGCAGGAGCGGAGAGGAACGATTCAGGCGCGTTGGCTAGCTTGTCATCGTCATAGACCTTGGCGCGAATAACGGCATGCGGACACACCAGCACGCACTTGCCACACTGAATGCACAGTTCCTTGTCCCACTCAGGAATTTCCAGAGAAATATTTCGCTTTTCCCACTGCGAGGTCCCTGACGGGAAAGTGCCATCCACCGGCATCTTGCTTACTGGCAGAAAATCGCCATCACCCTGGATGATGGGGCCAAGCACCTCGCGCACAAATTCGGGGGCCTGTTCGGGAACTGGTGGCTGGAGTTCGATGGCGCTGAAAGACTCGATGGGAACTTCGACCTCAAACAGATTAGCCATTGTCTGATCGACGGCGGCAAAATTCTTATCCACCACAGCCTGGCCGCGCTTTCCATACGTTTTGCGTATGGCATTCTTGATGGCCATAATCGCCTGAAAACGTGGCAGCACATTGCTGATGGCGAAGAAGCAGGTCTGCATGATCGTGTTGATACGTCCGCCCATGCCTGTTTCACGTGCGACCTTGTAAGCATCAATCACGTGGAATTTTAGCTTGCCGGCAATAATCTCTTCGTGGATCGTGCGCGGCAGCTTGTCCCAAACATCGCCCGGACCAAAGGGGCTGTTTAGAAGAAAAGTTGCGCCGGACTCGGCGTATTTCAAAAGATTGATCCGCTCCAGGAACGAAAACTGATGGCAGGCAATGAAATTCGCACGCGTGATGAGATAGCTGGAGCGAATGGGTCGCGGCCCAAAGCGAAGGTGCGAGGTGGTCATCGAGCCCGACTTCTTTGAGTCATACACAAAATATCCCTGCGCGAAGAGATCGGTGTCTTCACCAATGATCTTGATGGAATTTTTGTTGGCTCCCACGGTGCCATCCGCTCCCAGCCCATAAAACAGAGCTCGCACAGTATCTGGTTCCTCGGTTGAAAATGCGGGATCGTAGTCGATGCTGGTGTGCGTGACATCGTCAACAATTCCAACCGTAAAATGATTTTTGCTCTTTTCTTTGGTCAGCTCGTCAAACACGCCCTTCACCATGGCCGGCGTAAATTCCTTGGAAGAGAGACCATACCGGCCGCCAATCACCCTGGGCATCGGCTGCACCAGGTGCGTTGACTGCGACTCAGCCTTACTGAGCGCGGTGACCACGTCCACATAGAGCGGCTCGCCCACGGCGCCCGGCTCCTTGGTGCGATCCAACACGGCGATGGACTCGACTGTGGGAGGCAAGGCATGCACAAAGTGCTCAATGGAAAAAGGCCGGTAGAGGCGCACCTTGAGCACTCCAAATTTGGCCCCGTGGTGGTTGAGATGATCAACCGCCTCTTGCGCGACCTCTGCGCCGGAGCCCATAAGTACAAGAACTTGTTCCGCGTCGGGAGCGCCAACGTAATCAAACAGTTTGTATTGGCGACCGGTAAGAGCGGCAAATTTGTCCATCACGTTCTGCATGATCGTTGGCGCGGCAAGATAAAAGGAGTTGGCCGCTTCGCGCGATTGAAAGTAAACGTCAGGGTTCTGCGCCGTGCCGCGAATGAAAGGATGATCCGGCGAGAGCGCCCCTTCGCGGTGGCGACGCACTAGATCGTCACTGATCATCGCCTGGATGTCTTCCACTGAAAGCTGTTCGACTTTAGCGACCTCATGCGAGGTCCGGAAGCCATCAAAGAAATGCACAAAAGGAATGCGCGATTCAAGCGACGCGGCCTGCGCGATCAGGGCGAAGTCCATGGCTTCCTGAACGGAGTTGGAAGCCAACATTGCCCAACCGGTCTGGCGGACAGCCATCACATCCTGGTGATCGCCAAAAATGGAGAGCGCGTGCGTGGCCAGCGAGCGCGCCGCAACATGAATGACTGCCGGGGTCAACTCACCAGCAATCTTGTACATGTTGGGAATCATCAAGAGCAGTCCCTGCGCGGAAGTAAACGTAGTCGCCAGCGAGCCGCCCTGCAGCGCGCCATGCAAAGCACCGGCAGCGCCAGCTTCACTCTGCATCTCAACCACGCGCGGTACTGAGCCCCAGATGTTCTGCCTGCCCTCTGACGACCATTGGTCCGCAAGTTCGCCCATGGTGGATGAGGGCGTTATGGGATAAATAGCAATTACTTCATTGGTCTGGTGGGCCACGTAGGCTGCGGCTTCATTGCCGTCGATTGTTACTCTGGGTCTGTTCATAGAAGTGGTATGGGGCCGCCGATGGGTGCATACGGACGACCCCATTCCTCTCAGTTGCGTCAAAGGACGCTTGGTTACTTTCCATCCTCACGCAACGGCGGCAGATTGACTGTGACGAGGATCACGCAAGCGGGAACCTGCTGAAATGGAGGGGGATCGAGGTTCAGCACTGAATCCGGGAGATGCGGCATCGTCCCGGAAAAAACCCTAGCTCTTTACCGGCTCAGCCGGCGCTTCTTCCGTGCGGATGGTAGGTCCGGCGGAAACTTGCAGACGCAGACTGGGATCTCGCTCCAAGGCGTCAAGAATTTCCCGGGTGACGCGATTATCGATCTCACCGGCATGCTCCAGATCCACAGGGTAGCGAATCACCACTTCAAGCGCGGTTTGCGTGAGATGGAGCCGACTTTCAGGAGAAAAAGCCGCGATGGTGGAGTTTAAGGAGCGTTCAACGTTGCGGCGCTGCACTTCCATCCTGTCGCGGTACTCGGCAAAAACCTTGTTGACTGCTTCCATCATCCGCTGTTCCACCTGGCGATAATGGCCTTTTGGGTCGAGGGTAAGCGTAATCTCATGCCAGAGAAAGTTGGTCCCGGGAATCTGCTTGAACATACCGGAGTTGGCCTGGAAAACCACGGAATTAGAAAACGCTACGACGCGTCCTGTAGGAAGCGGCGCCGGGCCGCCGGTGACTTCCATTAATTGCAGCCGCACTAGTCCAATATCGACAACATCACCAGTGACCCCGGCGATATTTACGCGATCACCCACGCGGACGCCATACTTCCCGATCAGAAAGAAGTATCCGGCAACGGAGAGAATGACATTTTGCAGCGCCACGGCAATGCCCGCCGTCATAAGGCCGGCGAATGTGGTGATGGCGCCGAGCTCGCTGGCAAATGCTGTCGCTATGATAATGGCCGTGAGGCACCACAGGACGATCCGGCGAATCAGCAGGAACTGGTAACGGCGACGCGCGTCCGGAATGTAACGGAACGTTGCGCGCTTCCAAACCTCTGAAACGCCCAGCACCACGCCCAAAACCAACGCCAGCACCGCCAGCCGCAGCAGCAGCCCCTTGAGTTCAGCCTTGTACTGGCTATCGACGGCGCCACGCCAGTTGGTAGTCGTGCGCTTGTAAATATCCAGCAGGATTGACTGTTTGCCCAGAGGGAGCAGGCTGGCGGAGACCTGCTTGAACTGCGTGGTGAGCGCGTCAAGATCTTTTCTCTGCTGTGCCAGCACCTTGGGATCCTGAGAATCCGGCTGGCCTGCCACATCGTCACCTTTCTGCGTTAAGTCTCTGATTTTTGCCACGAGCGGCGCGCGCAAAGTTTTGGAGGTTTGGGAAAGCGCGTCCGTCTGGCGCAAATTGTCTTCAAGAGCACGCAACTTGCGTCGCAGGGAAAACAAATCCGTGGCCAGGGCCAGAATACCTGTGGGCGCTTCTTTTCGTTCGCGTGAGGCGACCACCGCAGGCGAGGTGGAATTGTTTGAGGTCGTGTTCGAACCGGCCTGCTCCTTGCTCTCGGCAGACGCTACGGGAACGGTGCGCGCAAGTTCTTCTACCTGTGAGAGAAGACTGCCCGAGCCCAAGCCGCTTGATGCGGTTCCGGAGGCAAACTGAAGCATGCTACGCAATGTGTCGCGGCGTGTCTGGAACAACTGGAGCTCGCCTTCAGTCTCTGAGATCACGGCAAGCAGCGTAGTGCGTTTTTTGCCGGTTGCCGTCTCCAGTTGTTGGTGAAAGTTATCCAGTTCCAGTTGCAGGCCTTTTACCTGCTGATCAGCCTTGTTGGCCGAATCAATCAGCCTTTGGTATTGAGAGAGCGCCTGCGCAGTGTTGGCTCCGTGCTCCGTCTGGCTGGCCAGCGCCTGGGCACGCGCACGGGCATAATCGAAACCAAGTTTCACAACCTGATCTGCCAGCTGCCGGCTGTCATTCAGAAAGAGCGCATCGCTGGGCTCGCTCACCAGTTGTTGCTCAGCCGTCAACTGCCTTGACCACACGATGGTCTGATTGAGAAAAGAAACAATATCTTCAGCGCTGACGGCCTGAACGGCATTTGCGTCCTTTTGGCTCGCGTCATTGCTGAATTGCGAGCGGCTGAGGGTTCCCCCAAAAATAACGATGGCCCAGAAAATCAAAACTGATTTTCCGATTGTGCGAGCGGCAGCCCGCGTCATCATAAACATATTTGGAATTGTATTCGAGGGCTGCGACGGTTGCATGACAGCTCAGGGCCGCATAGCCTGCTCCAGCAAACAGGTATCAGTGAGAACAATGCCAATAAAAAAGGGTGTTCCGATGAACACCCGTCATAACTATTTTCCCTTGTTGGAATTCACGGAGACTTGGCTCCGCTAATCTGCTACTTTTTCTTCTTTTTCTTGGCTGCTTTTTTCTTGGTTGCCATGAGTTGAATGCCTCCTTAAGAAGATTTAGTTGCTTTGGAGCCCGATCTCACTTTTTTGAAGCCCAACGAATTGTACCGTTGAATGCTTACACACAAGATATTGAGGTACTGATGTTGCATTGTCAACAAAAAAATGCATATCGTGACTGGGGAGAGTTGCTTTTTTATCGGCGGCCGAGTTACCGAAAGCCGTCTGCTGTGGAAAAGTCCGGTTCAGTTTTCAAAACGCGGATGTATTTGCTCCGAAAAAAAATTCATTTGTGCGGCGGGGCTGAGAACTGAGAGAACGCTGTGTTTTTATCGAAACAGAAATTCACAAATTGGGACGTATAGCGCCGGCTGGTAGCGGCGGGAGTGTCCGCTTTCTTTATCTCTTCAAACTTGAAATCGATCTTTCCTTCCTGGTGGACGGTGCCCAGCAAGTAACCGTACACTTTGGTCCGAGCTTCTTTTGCGCGGGCCGCATCCGGCGGCAACGCATAACGCACCGCGCCGGCGGTACCAACGATCCAACCCGGCAGTTGGCCGCCGTGGTGCTCCCAATATTCAGAGTTGAAGATGCCGCTCATATAAAAATGCGAGTGGCTGGCCAGAAGATAAACATTCTTGCCGGATTTTTTCTTGAAATCCAGAAGATCGGTATAGACACGGCGGCCACTTTCCACGCCCACCAGCCAATCGCTCATGCTGTGGCCAATGGCAACGCTATCCGGCAACGCGGCATGCATGCCCGCAACCACGGCGCGAACTTCAGGATTCGAAGAAGCGCGCTCCAGAATGCCTTCCAGCCACGTCACCTGCCTGGGAGAAAACTGATCAAGAGTGGCATTATCCAGATAAATAAAATCGACGCCGCCCTGTATCCAGTGAAAGTAGGTGGTGGGAGTGTTGGCACGCGGATTATCCGCAAGCCGCTGGGCTTTGAGCGGAGCGGAGTCCAGCCACTGGGCAAACTTCTCGGCAAATTGTTCGCGGGTTTTAGGAGGCGTAGTTTCATGGTTGCCGATGCCTACAAATACGGGCATTGAACCGAAAGCGCCAATCTGGTGCTGGATGAAGTCATCCCACGCATCATTCAGGTAAGCGTCCTTCTGAATAGGCTTGCCTCGATGTTCAGGGCTGTTCTGATAATCTTCATCGACTCCATAGATGGCGCGCACGTCACCCAGATGCCAGTAAAAAGCGGCCTTGTTCTTTGTGGCACTGGCGGCAACAGAGGGCACCACCACGTCACCACAATTGCGTGAATCGCCGGAGACGGCGAAATTCCAATCCGATGTGTTCTGCTGGTGGCGCATAACCTGCGCCATTGCCGCAGATGCAAGCAGCGCCGTCAGCACTGCCAACCTGATCATCTTCATTCATTAACCTCAAGGCCGCACCAAAAGTAACTCGCGATTCGCAAGGTCAAATCTAATTGCAGTTCTTGGAGATACGCAAGCGATGAGGGAAGGCCAGAAGTAAGAATCCAATTGAAGAAAAGTGAGGCCCTCACCCAGAGACAAAGTCTTGGGTACCTATGGATTGATCGCAGAGCCCGCAAGGATTGCAGGATTGCGGCGCGAACGCGAAGCCGTCTGCTGGGTAAAGCGATATTCCAGGTCGCGCGATTCCATCACGTACTTGCCTTTAAATCGCACATTGGCCACGGCTTGGGTAAAGGTACGCAGCCACATTCCATCAACCTCAGCAAAGCTCATGAAGATGTGAAGATCATGAAGCCACCAGGAAAGATTTTTGGCGGGAGTCCCTTCCACCCGGCGAATGTTGTAGGTATCCGCATCCACCCAGAGCTTGCCGCGAAGAAGGTCTTTTTCTTCGCGCCGAGGATTCATGCTCAAGAGGAAGCAGCGCTGGCCATCGAGAGTTTCTTCTCCGAGCAACTGGAAGTTGTAATTCTCGAGCGAGAGTTCCTGCCGTTGCGCGTCCCTGGGCGATTCAGTTTCCTTGCTGAGAACGTCTCGCAGGACTTTTTCCCCCATGCCGCCGCTGCTGCTCTCAATGTTGTATTGCTTGCTGTCAGGAGGAAGAACGGTAATGTTGGCCACGACCTGGGCCTTCTGCTGGTCCTGCTTGTCGAGCAGGAGATAACCGCGCTTGACGGTAAAAGGCCGGACTTTGGCTTTGTTTTCCTGCTGCGTCCGCAGCATGCGGTCCACGATATTCCGGGTGTCCGGCGTAGCGTTTGTCTGAGCGACTGAAACCGTCGCCAGCAGACCAATCAAAGTTCCCAGAACTGTAATTCGAAACGTCACCGCAGCCACCTAATCCTTCTGTGGGATTTAGAAGCAATTTTGGCCCAAAAGGAGGGCTGCGAATCAAACGATTCGAGCTTACATTCACACTTCGGTCGTCGCGGGCATGGTGTTCGCCCATGTACCTCTGGACACGAACTCTCGCACTTTGTGCGATTGCTCAGCCAACTTCCACGGTGGCCCGCAACTCCGGATAGAGAGGAAACGCTTCTGCGAGTTCCAGTACCTGCTTGCGAATACGGGAAAGAGCCTGAGCGTCCTTATGGTTTCTGAGGGCTTCAGCGATCCAGGCTCCTGTCTGGACCATTTCTTTCTCTTTCATCCCGCGTGTGGTGAGAGCGGGAGTTCCAATGCGAATTCCGCTGGGCCTGAGAGGGGGATTGCTGTCAAAGGGGATGGCATTTTTGTTTACGGTAATACCCGCCTGGCCCAGCGCATTTTCAGCTTCACTGCCAAGAATTCCCCGGGCAAAAAGGTCGATGAGCATCAGGTGCGTGTCAGTCCCGCCGGTAATTACGCGGAAGCCCTCATCCATAATTTTGCGGGCGAGCGCCCTGGCATTGGCGACCACCTGGTGAGCGTAGTCTTTGAAGGCCGGCTGCAACGCTTCACGAAAGCACACAGCCTTGGCCGCGATAATGTGGATCAGCGGTCCACCCTGAATGCCGGGAAAGGCAATCTTATCGACCGCTGACGCCAGTTCCTGACGGCAAAGCACCATGCCGCCACGCGGCCCGCGCAGAGTCTTATGCGTGGTGGTGGTCACGATATCGGAATGCGGCACGGGAGAAGGATGCGCGCCGCCAGCTACCAATCCGGCAATATGCGCCATATCGACCATCAGTTTGGCCCCGACTTTATCTGCAATCTGCCGCATGCGGGCAAAGTCGATCACCCGAGAGTAGGCACTGCCGCCACCGATAATCATTTTTGGGCGCTCGCGAACGGCAATCTGCTCCATCTCGTCGTAATCGATGGTTTCAGTGTCTTTGCGCACGCCATACGGAATGATTTTGTACATCTTGCCGGAGAAGTTGAGCGGATGCCCGTGCGTGAGGTGTCCGCCGTGGGCCAGATTCAGTCCCATTACGGCGTCTCCGGGCTGCAGAAGGGCCATGTAGGCTGCCATGTTCGCTTGTGAGCCAGAGTGAGGCTGGACATTGGCATGATCTGCGCCAAAGATCTGTTTGGCACGCTCACGCGCCAGATTCTCGACAACATCGGCAAACTCACAGCCGCCGTAATAGCGTTTACCCGGATATCCCTCTGCGTATTTGTTGGTGAAGACCGAACCTGCGGCTTCCAGCACGGCCCTGCTGACAAAATTCTCTGAGGCAATCAGTTCCAACCCCTCATGCTGACGATTGGCTTCATTGGCAATGGCCTGGGCAATCGCGGGATCGGATTCAGAGAGAGGGAGGGACATCCAGTTATTCTTCATGACAAGAATCTTACTAGGGGAACCGAAACTTGGGCGAGTCTCCTTTACTCCCGCACTTAGTGTGATGCACTTGTTAGCGGAAGCTCTGCCTTCCGCCGCGCCATAAGCAGGCTCAATTGCAGGTGAGTGACGCAGTGTTCGTCACGCTTGTTCCATCGCCCGCTGGAACCGTTGCCGTTACCGTGGCCGCGCCAGCAGTAGCGCCATTGCAGGTCGCAGTGCCGAAAGTTGCCCCCTGCACATTGCTGATATTTACATTGATGTTGTCTGAGACCGACCAGGTACCGGTTGTGAGATTGCCCTGGGACACCACGCATCCTGGCGTGACGGCAGAGGCAAAGGCATCAAAATGCTGCGTATTTCCCGGCGGGGGTGCGGTATGGCTGATGGTTGCACTGGCTGGAGAAACGTTGATTGCAGTGATCTTGCAGGCAAGAGCTATCGGGCTCTTTCCGCCACATCCCAAGGTGGTGAGATAAAGCAGACATAAGCCCGCGAACAGTCCCTTGGCTCGGCGAGTGTCACCCATAATGCAGTCTCCTATTTCTCAGGAACGGCTTCTCTGCCGATTCTTGCATAAACATCAGGACGGTGGATCTCCATCCATGATTGCGGGCTCTTGAGAGGGGTAAAACCAAATTTGGCATACAGCGCATGAGCGTCGTGCGTAGCCAGCATCCAGCGCCGAAGGCCTTGCAGGTCTGGATGGCTGACGATGCACTCCATGAGCCAAAGCGAAAGTCCGCGTCCGCGGTGTGATGGCAGAATGAAAACGTCGCCCAAATAGGCGAACGTCGCGCGGTCAGAGATAATGCGAGCAAAACCGACCTGCCGTTGGCCGTGATAAACGCCGAAAGGAATGGATTTCTCAATCGATTGCTGGACCGTTTCTGCGGGAATTCCTTTTGCCCAGTAGGAGTTGGTCAGGAATTCATGCACCATGTCCGCATCGATCCGTGCTGGATCGGTACTGACTTCATAATCACCTTTTGACCACAAGTGATGCATTCAGCGGTCCCTCATCAGACCCTCATCAATGAACCTTCACTATTTTCCCCTGGAAGCCCCGGCGGCGTCCTCTTCTTTTTCAATGGCCGTGATCTTTTCCACACGCCGCTCATGGCGGCCGCCGGCAAACTGCGTGGCCAGCCATTTGTCGACAATCCGAAACGCGACGTCAGCATTGACGATGCGGGCGCCCAACGCGAGAACGTTCGCATTGTTATGCTCGCGGCTCATCTGGGCTTCATATTCAGTGCTTACGTTCGCAGCGCGGATGCCATCGACCTTGTTGGCTGTAATGGCCATGCCGATGCCGCTGCCGCACACCAGGATTCCCAGATCGACGCGCTGCTGGTTCACGTCGTGCGCCACGGCGCGGGCATAGTCAGGATAGTCAACGGACTCCGGCGACGAAGTACCTTCATCGCGCACGCTGATACCCTGCTTTTCCAGATGCTGCTTGATCTGATCTTTAAGCTGGTAGCCGGCGTGGTCCGCGCCTAATGCAATTTTCATGGGAATGATTTTACTCAAGCCGCAGGCCAGGGCCAAAAAAGAAAAGCCGGCCCAAGTGAGGGCCGGCAAACGTTGAAATTCGCTTATTTCTTGTGTTCGTGTTTCTCGCCCGATTCCATACCTTCTTTTACGTGGTTGATAGCGGAATCAATGGCCTTGATGGCCGCCACGCGATGTCCGCCTTTATCGTGCTTGGCTTCTTCCAGATGATGCTTGGCCTGTTGCAGGGCTTCAAGCGCAGCCTGCATGTGCGGTTGATCGTCATCATCATAGCTTGCGACGGCAGTGATGGGAACGCTAAGGAGGCCCAGAATGATTGTTAGCGCAAATAGCCTGGAGATTTTTCTCATTGAAACAGACCCTTCCTTGTGGAGAATTTGCTCGGACTTAAACTATTCTGGTGGAGCGGAAGTTGTCAATAAAGCATGAATCCAGGAGGACAACACCCTTTGGATATCGCTTCCGCCATGCCGCAGCATGCACTTGCGATACCCCATAAGGCGATTGCCTGCTTGTATTTAGGCGGCTTTTCAGCGGATAATCACGCTCGCATCCTCCCCCACGACTCGCAATTGAGGTGATTATGGCCACACGGCCCGCGCAAACAGAACCCGACCTTACCGGCGACACTCGCGTCCCGGCGCCCAGCTATAAATACATTCAATTCGATGTGGTGGATTCCATCGCGCGGCTTACGTTGAGTCACGCTCCGCACAACGTGCTGACCGTGCCCATGATGAAAGAAATGGCTGAGGCGATTGAAAGCCTGAACGGCCGTGCCGACGTGAAGGCCATTTTGCTGCAATCTTCACAGCAGGCATTTTCCGCCGGTATTTCACTGGAAGATTCGCGCCCGGACCGTGTCTTCCAAACGCTGGACGCTTTTACCCGCGTCTTTCAGGCGATGGTGGACATTTCTAAGCCCGTGGTGGTCGTGGTAAATGGTCCGGCAATTGGAGCAGGGTCAGAGTTGGTGGGCTTTGCCGATGTTGTGCTGGCAACGCCGAAAGCCAAGTTCGCACAGCCGGAAGTGAAGCTTGGCGTGTTTCCGCCGTTTGCCGCCGTGATGTTGCCGCAGCTTATCGGCACCAAGAAAACTTATGAACTGATTCTCACCGGCGAAGCACTTTCCGCCGAAGAAGCCCTTAACTTCGGGTTTGTGAACAAGGTAGTGCCGGAAGCCGACCTGCAAAAGCATGTGGATGCGTTGATCGCCCGCATCGGCGAATTCAGCGGACCAGTGCTGGAAGTGACCAAGCGCGTGATCAGCAGCTCCATTGGACGTCCACTCAAAGAAGCGATGAAGACGTCACAGGACCTCTATCTTAACGAGCTGATGAACCTGGAAGACGTGCAGGAAGGCTTGCGCGCCGTAATTGAGAAGCGCAAGCCCGTGTGGAAGAACAAATAAGTCTGAACAATCAAGAAGCTTTGTAACTGATGCGGTGCTTGATGGAGTTATAGATCTCTTCAGGGACCACCATGCGGCCAAGCAGATCAATCTTGCTGGGGTAAGGCCGGTGCTCCACAATCCGCTCCGCCATGCCGGCGTCCAGTCCTAACGATTGCATGATTTCCTGCTGGCTGGCCTCGTTGATATTGATCGTCGGTCCGCTCAATGACTTGCGAGCATCCACTCGACGGCGACGTGCAGCAATAATCCATGCTCCGGAAAAAATTCCAAGACCCACTGCTCCCAGGAACGACAGCAACTTCATTCGACAGCTCCTTTGATGTTCTGCCTATTGGACGGAAGTTTTCGTGCGGAGGTTTGATGGAGCAGCAAAATCGTTGGCGGTCTCGATGATCAGCAACGCAGCTTTGCTTCAGCAGCTTTGCTCTCAGAGATTTTTTACCAGGAACCTCACCATGTGATAGCCATCCATGTATTTGAACGGCGTTTCACCGGTGGTGTAATGGCCGCAAGGCAGGACTACGGTTTTTAGATCGGCGCCATATTTGCGGAACCCTGCTTCAGCTTCTCGGGAGAGTTCCGGCAAAAACGTGAGATCGTAACGCGCGTAGATCAGCAGGTTCTTCTTGGGATAGCGCGCGAACTTATCGAAGTACGCCATGGGGCTTACGCACTTCCATGACTGCCGCAGGCTTTCCAGCGTAATGCCATCGCGCTCCAGGCCTTCACGAACGTGGCGCGTCGACTGGCCAGTCCAGACAACATCCGCCATGTAGGTGGAAGCATGGTTGAAGACATTTACTTTCAAGCGCGGATCATGCGCAGCCGCCAGAAATGAATAGCACGATCCCAGACTGGTGCCCACGATTCCGACGTGATCCTTGCCCTGAGAATAAAGCCAGTCAATGCAGGAGCGAACGTCCACCACGGCCTGGCGGGCAGCATCTAGCGTGCGGCAGATGTTGGGCGAGACAGCATAGTCAGAGCGAGCGGTCTCCTGCGGGCGGCGGATATCGTGATACGGCTTGCTCAGGCGCAACATGGAAATGCCAAAGCGATTCAGAATCGGCCCGAGTGCGTTATAAGCAATGCCATTGGCGTTCCAGTGCGGCAAGACGATCACGGCGCGGTTCCCTTTCGCCGGAAACCAGCGGGCGTTCACCAGATCATTCTCAGGGTGCAGAGACGGCGCGGGCGAAGTGAAGCGGAGGAAGGTGCCATCGCCCCTGGGAACTTTGTCATTGGCATTGCTGCCGGTGGGAAACAGCTCGATCTTGCGCGTCTCCAGGCGGAAGTCTTGCGGCGTTTTGTAGGCAAAAAACTCGTCGCTGTTCGCGACAATATGATCATTTAGCTCGTGCAGGTATCTTTCAAAATGCTCCTCTGATCTGGGAAAGTTGCCGTTGACCAGGGGCCAGCGGCGGGCCCATTCCATGCCCCATTCCAGCGGACGAACTACACGGTTTGTGTCGCGCGTGGTGAGACGGGTCTCCCACGCATACATCCATTTTTGATAAATGCTGGCCATCAATTTTTACGAAGAGTTCTAGTCTTAATTCTAAATGATGCCGAGTACTTTTCTGGTGCACGGCCGGATGCTGGGTGCCGCGGCTAAGTGAAATCCCGTACACTGTGCATACCGGAGCCCGAAGCCTTTGATTCCGACGAAACTTGAGCGTATTGCCCATGAAATCGGTGGTGAACTGCGTGGCGCTTCTTCGTCGCTCGTCTCCGCTTCTTCGCTAACAATCGATCGCATCTGCACCGACTCGCGTGGCGCCGCTCCGGGCGCACTGTTTATTGCGCTGAAAGGCCAGCAGACTGACGGACATCGTTTTCTTGCCGACGCCTTCCGCAATGGCGCAAGCGCAGCCTTGGTTGAAAAAGAAAAGCTCGCGCAAGACCGTGTGGGCGGCGCGGCGCTTGATCCTGCGTGGCCGATTATCGTGGTTCCCAATCCACTGCGCGGGCTGCAGGCACTGGCGCGCTGGCATCGCCGTGAATACTTTCAGCGCGTGCTGGCGATAACCGGTAGCAATGGCAAGACAATCGTTAAAGACGCTTTGAAGTCCCTGCTTGCGGGAAGGCAGGTGCTGGCATCGCCGGGCAGTTATAACAGCCAGCTTGGACTTCCGCTGGCCGTGCTTTCCGCAGAGAAGCCTGAGCCGCTGGCGATTCTTGAAGTCGGCATCTCCGCTCCGGGAGAAATGGCATTGCTGGAAGAGATTGCGCAGCCAGACTATGGGATTCTTACGAACATTGGCCTGGCCCACGTTGCAGCATTTGGCGACCGCGAAGGCATCGCGCAAGAGAAGATGAAGCTGTTCGAGCGCATACCAAAAGATGGCTGGGTGCTGCTTCCTTCTGGCGAGCCAACGCTTGACGCGCCGGCAAGGAAGATCCAATGCCCGACTCACTGGATCGAGGGTAAAGATGAATTGCTTTCTCTCAAGCCGCTTTCGCTCAGCGCGGATGGCCAGGTGCTGGAGTTGAGCGTTCCGTCGGAGGGCTCTCGGAGCGTCACCGTAAAAACACGCTCGCCAGAGATCATTGCCGATCTGCACTTTGCCGCAACGGCTGCGCATCTTCTGGGCGTGCCGCTGGAAGAAATTGCCGCGGCCCTCGCTTACTATGCGCCGACTTCGACGCGCATGGAGCTGTGGTCGTCGCCGCAGGGCATTCGCATCATTAATGACGGTTACAGCTCTGATCCAATCTCTGTCCATGCGGCGCTGCGCTCGGCCACGCTGGGTGCTTCGCGCAGCGGCAGAAAGATGTTTGCCTTTGCCGGAATGCGCGAGCTGGGAGCCAACTCCGCGCGCGAGCATGCGCAGGTTGGCGCGCAGGCCGCCGAATGTGGATTCAGTCATCTGTTTCTCGTCGGCAATGGCGAGTTGGCTACGACCGCTGAGGGATACAAGCGCGTGCGGCCAGAAGGCAACGTGCTGCAAGTAAAGTCGGCCGACGAATTGAAAGACAGGTTGCTTCCCCTGCTGCGCACTGGCGACACCGTGTTGTTTAAAGGCCCGCGCAATGCCGGAATGGTGAAGGCTGTGCGCGATCTCTCCGGCGCAATCGCCCAGCGCTGTCTGTGGGTGAACCTTGCGGCCATTGAAGGCAACGTTGCGCGCTTTCGGCGGCACTGCGGCGGCGCGGTGCACATTGTCGCCATGCTTAAGGCCATGGCGTACGGAACAGAGCTGGCGCAACTTGGCTCGTGGATGTCGCAGTTGGGGATTCACCACGTTGGCGTATCGTCCGCCAATGAAGGCGTGGCCGTGCGCAAAACCGGCGTGGACCAGGACATTCTGGTTTTTCTTTCTGAGCGAGAAGACGTCGATAATCTGTTGACCTATCGGCTCACGCCGGTAATTTATTCTGCTGAATTGGTGGATTCGTTTATTGCCGCGCTGCAAGGCAGCGGGCGCACGCTCGATGTTCACCTGAAAGTCGATACTGGCATGCATCGCCTGGGAGTACCGCCTGCTATCGCGGTCGAGTTGGCGCAGCGTATTCGTTCCAGCGGCGTGATGCGGTTGACCGGAGTCTGCACTCACTTTGCCTCCGCTGAAGATCCTGCGTCTGACGATTTCACGCGCCAGCAGATCGCGGCTTTCAACCAGGTGATCGCCGGACTTGAAGCAAACGGCTTTAACGATCTTCAGATTCATGCTGCCAACACGGCTGGCGCGATTCGCTTCCCGGAAGCGCACTACAACATGGTACGGATCGGCCTGGGACTCTATGGAATTTATCCGTCTGAGGCTGCGCGCAAACTCATTGATTTGGAACTTGCCGTGGGCCTCACCAGCCGCATCACCAGCATTCAGGAATTTTCTGTGGGTGATACGCTGGGCTACAATCGGACTTTCACCGCGAAGCGCCGCACCAAAGTGGGCATTGTGCCCTTCGGCTATGACGATGGGCTTCCATGGCAGCTTTCCGGCGCAGGCCAGGTGCTGGTGGAGGGCCGCACCGCGCCGATCGTGGGCCGCATCAGCATGGACCAAATGCAGATTGACCTCACTGACATTCCCGGCGCAAGCATTGGCGCTGAAGTTCTGCTCTATGGCACGCATAACGGACACACGCTGCGACCGGAGCAGGTTTCGCAGATGGCCGGAACGATTCCTTACGAATTGCTTACGCGTCTGGGCGAAAGAGTGCACAGGATTTACATCGAACCGTGAGCTATCGATGCGCTGATCCGAGTGCCATTTGAGATTTCTCCCACCTTTTCCACCTTTATCCACAGACAAGGTTTGTTATGCACAGGAAAGTCACCGCAAACGTTTTGAATCGCCAGATCGCTTCTTGAAGTCGCGCAAGTCTAGGTAGATAGTTTCCATACTCAAGTGTGAATGTTCGGCGACAGTTGAGGTTCGGTTCAAAAGGACTGACGGCACATTCAAGGGATTTGCCGAAGTTTAATCTGCGTTGGTTTTGGCCGCCGGCTGCGGCCATAGCCGTATCTCATTCCAAGAATGAGCGTGAGAGAAACTTGCCGACTGCCAGACGCCGCTCCGGCAACAGGGCGACGGGAGAACATCCACCCCGCTAGCCCGGTCTGTATGGCTGGTACAGACCGGGTTTTACAGCAAAATTTTAGCCGATTCGTCGGGTTTTCGCCCGATGTGTTATACTGTTCCTTTTTTGTAAAGGCTGGCAGG
>DAHUXR010000003.1 GCA_027307045.1 Acidobacteriaceae bacterium | reverse complement strand
TTCGATGGAAAGAAGTTCGGTGGAAAGCCACGGCAATCATGGTGAGCCCCTGCCGCTATTCCGCCCGGAAGCGATTGCCGCTCTACAGCAAAAATTCTATGGCGAGATTATTCTCGTCCGTCCGTTTTCCCTGATGCTGCTTTGCTGGTTTGCACTGGGGATCACGGCAGCGGTCCTGGGATTTCTCTTCCTTGGCCAATACACTGAAAGGGCACGCGTTCCGGGGATCATAAGCGCGAGCAGTCTCTCAAATCCGGGTTCAGCCGGAGCTAGTATGGCGGCTGAATTCTACGTGCCCGCCAACCTGCATGATCGGTTGCACGTCGGCGCCCAGCTAACTTTGCGCTGTGATTCTTGTCCGGCAAAGTTTGCTCGTCAGGTGGGAACAGTCGTGGAACTCCCGCAGGCACCGGTGGCATCAGCGGAACTTTCTCGGAAAAATTTGGCCGGGCCCGCAGACAAAATTCCGGGTTACAAGATTAAGGTGTCGCTTCCGCCACAAGCGGCACAGGCCATGCAAGTCAACCCTTCAACACAAGCGGGAGCAAGAGTGGAAGCGGAAATCCCGCTTGGGCATAAACCTCTCATCAAGTGGTTTTTTGAACGATCAGGAAGTTAAAGGGACGTGCGCGGTACTTGCAGACAATGAAATTTTCCTGGGAACAAAAACTGCCGATGGTCTTTCAGACTGAGGCGGCGGAGTGTGGCCTGGCTTGCCTTGCCATGATCGCCGGTTATCACGGTCTGCGGGTTGACCTGCCCGCGCTGCGGCACCGCTTCTCTGTTTCGCTGCGCGGCGCTACGCTGAACCATATTATTAAGTTTGCCGCCGCTCTTGATCTCACCGGCCGCCCGCTTCGCGTGGAACTTGAAGACCTGGCTTACCTGAAAGCACCCTGCATCCTGCATTGGAAAATGGAACACTTTGTGGTACTGAAGAAGGTTACGCGGAAATATGTCTACCTGCATGATCCGGCGGTAGGCCCGCGCCGGGTTAGCTTTGCTGAAGCCAGCCGCCACTTCACCGGCGTTGCGCTGGAACTCACTCCCACGCCCAGCTTTGTGCAGCGTGAAGAGCGCCGACCGCTCCGATTGCGCGATCTCATTGGCCGCGTCTCTGGTCTCAAGCGCGCGCTGGCGCAGATATTTGTTCTTGCTTCCGCTCTGGAAATATTTTCCATCATTAGCCCGTTGTTCCTGCAACTCACCGTGGACAAGGTGCTCGCATCGTTTGACCGCGACCTGCTCTTTACCCTTGGCATCGGCTTCATGCTGTTGATCGGCCTGCAATCTTTCCTGGGAGCGCTGCGCAGTTGGACCACTCTTTATTTCGGCACGTTGCTCAAATTGCAGTGGTACGCCAATCTTTTCTCCCACCTGGTCCGGTTGCCGGTCTCATTTTTTGAAAAGCGATACTTCGGTGACATTCTTTCCCGCTTTGACGGCGCTGAGGCCATCCAGCGCACCCTCACCAATAACTTTATTGAAGCGTTGCTGGACGGACTGATATCCATTTTTGTTTTGGCGGTAATGTTCCTGTATAGCCGCCAATTGGCCTTGATCGTGATCGCCAGCGTACTGCTCTATGTCGCATTGCGTAACTTTGCCTACCGTCCATTGCGACAGTCCACGGAAGAGCAAATCATGCGTCTCGCCAAACAACAGACCCATCTGATTGAGACGCTCCGCGGCATTCGCACCATCAAGGTCCTGGGCCGTGAAGATGGCCGCAAAACGCGCTGGATGAACCTGCTTGCCGACACAACCAATGCCCAGGTGGCCGCGGAAAAACTCACTCTGCTTTTCAGAGCTGCGAATGGGTTGATTTTTGGCCTGCAAACAGTAGCTGTGGTCTGGGCTGGCGCAACGCTGGTTCTGGGCGGCAAGTTCAGCGTCGGCATGTTGTTTGCCTTCGTCGCTTACCAGGAACAATTCAAGGCGCGCATCACTACCCTGGTTGACCGCTTGTATGAATTCCGAATGCTATCGCTCCAGGTCCAGAGGTTGGCCGATGTTGTTCTGGAAAAGCCTGAATCCACCTTCATCGATGACGCGGGAGCAGTTGAAGACTCTTCCATCGATGTGAAACATCTCTTCTTCCGCTACTCAGATACGGAACCGTGGCTGTTGCACGACGTTACTTTCAGGATCGAACCGGGCGAGTGCGTGGCAGTGGTGGGGGCTTCGGGAGCGGGAAAATCGACGCTCCTTAAGCTGATGGCCGGGCTTCTGAAGCCACAATCGGGAGATGTGGTTGTCAATGGACATTCTGTTTGCGAGAGCCGCGCGGCAGTTCTGGGCAATGTTGGTTTTGTTTTGCAGGATGATTCTCTTTTTGCCGGGACCATCGCGGAAAACATCGCTTTTGCCTCTGACGTTGCCGACATGTCACGGGTGCAGGAATGCGCGCGTCTTGCCTGCCTTGACGATGAGATTAACCAAATGCACATGGGCTACAGCACTTTGATCGGTGAGATGGGGTCGGCGCTCTCCGGAGGTCAACAACAGCGCCTTTTGCTGGCACGCGCTCTTTATCAGCGACCTTCGATTCTGATCCTGGATGAAGCCACCAGCCATCTCGACGTTCCCACCGAGCAGCGGATTGCCGCCATGCTGGTTGACCTGCGCATGACGCGCATTTTTGCCGCGCACCGTCCGGACACAATCAGGATTGCCGACCGGGTCATCACTTTGTCGCGTTTGGGAACGATTTCTGAAGAGCCGTCTTCATTGCGTGCAGCGCGTGAAGCCGGCGCACGAGTTTATGAAGGAGAAAGCTATGTCTAATCAAAACGAGCCTAATCGGGTGCTGCTCCGCATGGGCGCCCGGCTGTTAACTGAGGAAGAAGTAGAAAGCGTAAGCGCTTCCGGCCCGCCGTGCCAACTCACGTTCACACACCTGCCTAAAGGCGGCTCGGACGAAGACACATTTTGTCCGTAATCCGAGGCTCGCGGGCGGGCGAATGTAACAAAAAGAAAAAGGAGAAAACTTATCTCGAGCCCGGAAGACAACAGAGTACTTGCCCTTAGCGGAGCACGGGAGTCTCACGATCGACGAAATCGATTAGGTGAGCTCCGCCGTGCAGAATGGCTACCGACACGGCTACAGGTTCCCCCGATGGCGACGGCTGCAGCGAAGCAGACAAGAACTCTAAGTTTTATTTAATGGAAACGCGGCCACCCGACTACCCGTGCTGAAGGGCGGCCAGACAGCTTCATTTGAAGAGATTGGGCCAGCAAGGCCCAAAATTGCGACAAAGGAGAGTTAAACATGAATGACCAGAACAGAGTATTGATCCGCAAGGGTGCTCGTGAATTGGATCGAGAAGAAACCGGACGCGTCGGCGGATCTCTGGGTACTCTTACTGCCTGCACGTGGGATCCGGATTTTGGTAAAGACGGAGATGCCTCAATCGGCGAATGCTAGTTCGTGTGGGGTTGCTTCTATCTGGCGGCCCGACAAGAAATCGCTTTTAAGAGATTGGGGACCGTTCAGCGGACCCAAAATGACGAAAAAAGGAGAAAAATAATGAAGGAACAGGACAGAGTTTTAATCCGCCGCGGTGCTCGTGAGTTGACGCCCACAGAAGCCGACCTGATCAACGGAGGCTTGCGTACTCTTACGCTCTGCACGATCGGCGCCTCGGCACAAAAAGACGGGGATGTTTCCCTGGGTGAGTGCTAGTTCTTATCGGGCCGCTTTTCCCCGGCGGCCCGGCAAGATCGTTTTGAAAGACTCGGGCCGCCGGGATCGACCGAAAATAAAAGTGAGGAAGGGAAACCATGAACGACCAGAACAGAGTATTGATTCGCAAGGGCGCTCGCAACCTTGCAGCGGAAGAGATCGATCTTGTCAAAGGCGGCATAGACACCCTCACGGCTTGCACCGCTGATCCTGAATCGCGCAGCGCGGACGGAGATGCTTCCACTGGTGAATGCTAGCTCAAAAAAGCGGGCCTCCCTTCCGTAGTTCAAGCGGTTTTTTGAAAGGCTTGGGCCCGTTGCGTGGACCCAAAGATGAAAGGAAAGAAAATCATGGATGATCAGAACAGAGTATTGATTCGCAGGGGCGCTCGCTCATTGAGTGCGGAAGAAATCGAGCGCGTCGGCGGCGGAATAAGTACCACAACCTTGTGCACCATCCCCTCTACCGCTTGCCCTAACAAGGACGGGGATGCCTCCATTGGCGAGTGTGGACCCCATTGCTGAACAGCGGTGGCGCCTTTCCGGCGCCGCCGTTTTCAAAGCCCGGGACTTCATTCCCGGCGGAATTCATGGTCGCGAGAAAGTTTTGTAGCGCAAGAAGGAGTAAATGTATGGACCAGGAAAATCGCGTGCTCTGCCGCAACGGCTCGTGAGTTGACCGAGCAGGAAACCGAGCGCATTAATGGCGGCCTGCGTACCCTTACACCCTGCACCATCGGCCAGGGACCGCACCACAGGGACGGGGATGCTTCCATCGGTGAATGCTAACCAGTGCTAACCGTCAAACGGGTCGCCAGCGCTGAGCGGTCTGGCATTGCTTTTAAAGAGCTTGGGCCCGCTCCAACGGACCCAAATGACGAAAGGAGAAAGATATGAATAGCCAGAACAGAGTATTGATTCGCCGGGGTGCTCGCGAATTAACACCGACAGAATCTGAAATCGTCAACGGAGGGTTTATTACCTTTTCTCTCTGCACCAGCTCTCCCTCTCCGGATGGAGATCAACACGTCGGTGAGGTTGGCTGTTAAAAGCTTGGGCCATCGATGGGCCCAAAATCACGAAAGGAGATAAAAGTATGAATGACCTGAACCGAGTATTGCTTCGCCGAGGCGCGCGCGCGTTAAGTGAGCAGGAAGTCGAGCACGTCGGTGGAGGAATACGTACCGCGACCCTTTGCACCGCCCCTACTTCGACTAATGCCAGCGCGGACGGAGATACTTTCAACAGCGAGTGCGGCGCCGACGTATAGCCATTCCCGCCGTGAAGACTTCTTTTAACGAGATTTGGGTCGCCCAACGGATCCAAAATGATGAAAAGGAGAAAAACATGAATGACCACAACAGAGTGTTAGCTCGCAAGGGCGCTCGTGATTTGAGTGCCGAGGAAATGGAGCGCGTGGGCGGAGGATTACGTACCGCCACGTTCTGCTCGATTAATAGTTTAGGCCAAAGAGACGGCGACACCTTTCTCGGAGAGTGCTAGTTTCATTGCGGATTGCCCTCGGCGGCGGCCCGTATTTTCGTCGTCGCCCAGCCGCCCGTGAAACTTTTCTTGAAGAGTTAGGCCCGCTTAACGGACCAATGAAGAAAGGAGAAAAACATGAATGACCAAAACAGAGTGTTAGTACGGAGGGGCGCCCGTGACCTGACCGAAAAGGAAGTCGAACAGGTATGCGGCGGGCTCAGGACAGCGACCAAATGCAGCGTGACCGCAGCCGGCGCAATTGACGGAGATCTCCACGAATGTAGTTAACGCGGTTCCAGGCGGCGTTCTTCCGTGGCCGCCGAATAAACTCTCTTGAAGAGCTTGGGGCCGCTTAAACGGACCCAATAACGAAAGGAGAAAAAATGAATAACCAGGACAGAGTATTGGTTCGCCAGGGTGCTCGTGACCTGAATGAGCAGGAAGTCGAGCAGGTAAGCGGCGGTTTCAGGACCTTGACCGCATGCACCCTGGTTGCGGTAGGCGTATTCGATGGCGAATGCTCCAATTAACCGGTGGCGCCTTCGGGCGCCCCTTTTACCAGCATCCAGTGCAATCGCTTAGCAATCATCAAGGAGGAGCTTATGGACCAGGACAATCGCGTACTCACCCGCAGGGGCGCTCGCGAACTTAGTGAGCAGGAAGTGGAAACCGTCACCGGCGCCTTCAAAACCCGCCGCACGCTCACACCCTGCTTTGTGGACAGCAAACAACAATTCCTTAATGGCGATCAGACTATTGGTGAATGTGGTCCTTGATCAATCCCGGGCGGCGTCCTTGGCGGCGCCTCCCGACTTATAACAAGCAAACTTCTGAAACGGAGGCAATGCAATGAAACTCATAGTTTTAGCGCCAGCGGACGATAACCACACAGCCCCTATCAAGTGGGCCATGGAAAAAGCGGGCCAAAAGGTGGTGTGCTGGGCAGGTCTCTCATGGACTGACGAAGGTCAGTCTTCCCTCCTGATGAATGGCGACGACACCCTCATTCTGGGAGGACATTCTGTTGACGCCGGCGATGTGATATGGATTCGCCGTCCGGAGGTTCCGGTCCACAACCCCAAGGTCTCTGAAGCAGACAAGAAATTTGCCGCGCTCGAATACCGCTGCTTCTACCATTCCATCGCTTATTTCTTTGAAACCATGCCGGTGTGGTGCATCAACAAGTATTCCGCTGCCCGCGTTATGATCCAAAAAGCCGTGCAGATACAGCTGGCCCGCAAATGCGGACTCAAGATACCGGCAACCTTGATGTCCAATCATCCTGCAACGGTCAGAGAATTCTTTGCCCGCAAAAATGCCCGCACCATCTGCAAAGGCTTTACTCCGCACGTATGGCAGAAGGAAGGACAGATGTCAGTGGCTATTACAGAAACTTTTGAGCTGACAAGCGACCAGTTGCCGAGCGATGAAGTTCTGACCTACGCGCCCGCCATCTACCAGGAACGCGTGCCCAAGGAATATGACATACGCATGGTGCTTATGGGCAATCACATTTACTCCTACGCGCTCAAGAACAAGAAGCAGGCGCTGGATTGGCGGCAGGATGCAGGCTTGGGCCACGTGAGTGCAGAGCTGGTCCCCACTCCCCCTGATGTCGAAAAAGGCGTTCTGGAGTTCGCGCGGCGGTCCGGAGTGTGTTTTGGCTCACTCGATTTTGGCGTTGACGCCCAAGGCACGTGGTGGTTCCTGGAAATCAATGAAGAGGGGCAGTTCCTCTGGATTGATCAGTTCAATCGCGAAGCCAGGTTGCTGGAAAAGTTCTGCGCGTTCGTGACTGCGCCTGAGGGTTCAACCCTGCCTCTGGAAGCTCGGCAGGATCTGTTCCCTTCCCTGCAAGAATATGAAGAACTTCTCAAGAACGAGCAGGTTGCGCCTATAGGCCGACCCCGGCAAGAGGACCCATTCCTCTCTATGGAAGCGTAGAGAGCATGGAATCTTTGCGATCTTCGTCGTCTTTGGAGTACAACAGATGCGATGAAGATCGCGAAGAAAACCCTTAAGCTGGCGGACGCATTTCAGGTCAGGAACGCGGGATCTTTTCGTCTCAAAGATTTCGACTCCGCCGATATCCGCGGCATCCATTCTAAAGAAAAAGCCGATGAGCTTTTGCAGCAGAGCGTGGCCGTGCTGCAGGATCTGCAAGAGAAACTCTACGCCCAGGACCAATGGGCCCTGCTGCTGATCTTCCAGGCCATGGACGCGGCCGGCAAAGACAGCCTGATCAAGCACGTAATGTCCGGCGTAAATCCGCAGGCTTGTGAGGTATCGAGCTTTAAACAGCCCTCGGCCGAAGAATTGGACCATGATTTTCTGTGGCGGACGACACGAAGGCTGCCGGAGCGCGGGAAAATCGGCATCTTCAACCGTTCATATTATGAAGAGGTCCTGGTCGTTCGGGTGCATCAGGATTATCTGGCCAAACAGCATCTTCCGCCGGAAGTAGTAACGAAGAAGATATGGAAAGAGCGCTTCAAGGATATCCGGAATTTTGAAGAATACATGACGCGCAACGGCGTGGTCATCCGGAAATTCTTTCTGCATGTTTCCAAAGAAGAGCAGAAGCGGCGCTTTCTGGCCCGGCTGGATGAGCCGGAAAAGAACTGGAAATTTTCAGACGCCGACGTCCATGAGCGCAAATACTGGGACGACTACATGAACGCCTATGAAGACATGATCCGCCACACTTCTACTCCAGATGCGCCGTGGTACGTGGTGCCCGCCGATCACAAATGGTTTACTCATATCGCGGTAAGCTCAGCCATCATCCAGACGCTTGAAGACATGGACTTGCAACTACCCAAGGTCGATAAAGTGCGCCGGAAGCAACTGGACGCAGCAAGGCAGGCGTTGCAGAAGTCGCGTGACTAGACTGAACTCTTACTTTGCCTCGTACTTGAGTTTGTCTGAGAGAGGCGATGCCAGCCATTGCGCCAAGCTCTGCGCCTTGCGGTCCCGCTCTGAAGTTTCAGCCGTCGCAACGTCAATGGGCCACTGAATGCCAATCTGAGGATCAGCAAAATGAATTCCGCTCTCGGCGTTCTGGTTGTAAACGCCGGTGGTCTTGTATTGGACTTCGCAATCGTCGGTGAGTGAGCAAAATCCGCGGGCAAAGTTATACGGCGCCCAAACCTGTTTTTTGTTTTCCTCCGTTACCTCGATCCCAAACCATTTGCCCAGCGTCGGCGAGCCTTTGCGAATATCCACGGCCACCAGGAACGCTGCGCCGCGCGTCACACGCATCAGCTTGCCCATGGGCGGCTCCCACTGAAAGTGCAGTCCCCGCAACACGCCCTTTTTCGACTTGGAATGGTTGTCCTGGACAAAGTTTGTGGGCAGCCCTAATTCCTTGAACTGGTCGGCGCGGTAGGTTTCCATAAAGAAGCCGCGCGAGTCCCCACGCACCTCCGGCTGCACGACAACCACTTCGTTCAGGTGGACCGACTCAATCTTAAAACTCATTTTTGGCGTTCGCTCCCTCGCAAAATTGGATTCGCGCGTCAGGAAAGGTTCTTTTGCGCCTGCGACGAATCCATCTTGAGTGTAACAGCCGTCTTGTCGGTACCGGAAAGCGCCTGCCAGCCTCGGCGGGAAAGGTCCCAGAAAATCAGGTAACCTGCGCCGGTGGCCATAGCCAGCAGCAGGAGCCCAAGCGGCAGCTCGCCAAAAATTATCTTGCCGATTCCAAAGAGCGTTGCGTAAACCAGAATGCATCCCATGAGCCAGTCAAAAGCGTTGCTCTTAATATCGCGCACCTGCGGAATTTCCGGCGCCAGCGCGGCAATACGCTTCCAGCCATGCACCGTGGGGCGCACTCGCCGATAAAATGCCAGCAGCTTTTCTTCTGACTCGGCAGGCGTAAGAAAAGTGGCCGCGATCCATGCCACGGTTGTGATTCCCGCCGTGATCAATGAAGTTTTGGCGAATGTGATTGGATCGTCGCCGGGGAAATGCTTATTGAGATAAACCGCCACCACCGCGGCCACCACCATCGCGCTGATTTCGCTCCATGCGCTGATGCGCCACCAGTACCAGCGCAGGATGTAGACTGCTCCAGTCCCTACACCAAGGCCAAGGACGATTTGCCATCCCTGACCGACGGAATGCAGTTGTGAAGCAACATAACCGCTGATCAAGACCATCAGGATGGTAAAGAGCCTTCCCACGGCGACGTAATGTTTCTCAGTTTTCTGCCGCACCATAAACCGCCGGTACAAGTCGTTTACAAGATAGGAAACACCCCAGTTCAGTTGCGTCCCCAGAGTTGACATGAACGCCGCAAGAAACGCAGCCACCATCACCCCGCGGAGAGCTGGAGGAAGGAAATCGCGCAGCACCATCACGTAGCCCTGCTGTGGATTCGCGCCGAATGCAGCGTCAGGACGCAAGCCGCCATGCGGAGAGTAGACCGCCAGCGCGACCAATCCGGTAATGATCCATGGCCATGGACGAACCGCGTAATGCGCAATGTTGAACCATAGCGTTGCGCCCAGAGAGTTTTTCTCGTCGCGGGCGCAGAACATGCGCTGCGCCACATAACCTCCGCCGCCGGGCTCCGCGCCCGGATACCACGCGGACCACCACTGCACCCCCAGATACATCAGGAAAGTTAGAACAGGAAGAGTCCAAATGGCGCTCGACGTCCAGCCGAGATGGAAGTCAGGAAAGAAGGCCAGCGGGTTTGATGTCTGCACTCCGGTTTTTTGCACCTGCTGGCCAATAAACTGGAGCTGAAGTTTCAAAGCCTGCATGCCGCCAATTTTCACCACCGCGACCCAGGCCAGAACCACGACCATCGTCATCTTCAGTGCGAACTGGAACAGGTCTGTAACCAATACGCCCCACAGTCCGCCAATGGATGTGTAAATTCCCGTAAATGGTATCAGCACAAAAATGCAGATCATCAGCGCCGTGTGGCTGGGTAGTCCCAAGGTGTAATGCAGCAAGGTGTGACCGCCTAGCGTTAGTTGCAGAACTTTGCCTTGCGCAATGAGCGGCCCCAGCAGCACAGCGATAATGCTGACCATGGCGTTAGTGACCCAGCCCAGGATCAGGCAATTCATCGCCAAGCCAAGATAGACGGCCTTGAATCCACGCAGAAAAGCTGCCGGCTTGCCTCCATAGCGGATCTCAGTGAGTTCTACGTCAGTCAGCACTTCCGCCCGCCGCCAGTAGCGGGCAAAGAAAAAGACTGTCAGCATGCCCCCCAGGCAGGAGGTCCACCAGATCCAGTTGCCGGCGATTCCCTGCGTTGCAATCACGCCGCTCACAAACAGGGGAGTATCGGCGGCAAACGTTGTGGCCACCATGGATGTGCCGGCCAGCCACCAGGAGACGTTGCGTCCGGAGACAAAAAATTCTTCAGTGTTGCCGCCCGAGCGACGGCGGTAATAGATGCCAATCGCCAGGTTGATCAGCAGATAACCGGCAATCACGATCCAGTCAGTCCAGGTCAAAGGCATAAGATTTCCCAGCTCCGCGCTAAAGGCGCGTCAGCCCATGGATTGCGGCTTGCCGCCAGACTAGCAGAAGAACGCGCTGGAGTGCCCGGGGAAACCGCTTAACCAGCAAGGGAGCGCCTGCAAGGTCAACGCCTATGAACCACGCCGGATACTGTCCGATCATTCACGATATTCTGACCAAACCACCTCCGCATTTCTGGTATCGTTGCGCAATGGTGCAAAAGTTGATGCACAATTGGGTGGTCGTCGGCATTCTTCTGCTAGCGCTCTCCTCTCCTGCCGTTGCCGGCGATTTTCAACGCGTCGCGCCAATCCGCCTAGACCATGACGGTGAAAAGTGGGCGCAGAAGACTCTGAAGAAGCTTTCTCTTGAAGAAAAAATCGGGCAGATGTTCATGATTCGCCTGGCGATGCCCCAGTTTGTTAACCTCAAGAACCCTGAGTACCTGAATTGGCTTGACCAGATTCAGCGCTACCATCTTGGGTCTGTTCTGCTGACCGTCCCAGCTGAAGGTCCTTCGCTTTCGAAAAGCGAGCCCTACGAAGCGGCCATGTTGATCAACCAGCTTCAGCGCGCATCTAAACTTCCCCTGCTTGTAGCTGCCGACTACGAGCGTGGCGTCTCGATGCGGCTCAACGGCACCACGGTCTTCCCTCACAGCATGGCTTTTGGGGCCGCAGCCAAGCCGGAACTTGCCGAACAGTTCGGAAAAATTGTCGCTCAGGAATCCCGCGCAATCGGCGTGCAATGGAACTTGATGCCCATTGCCGACGTGAATTCCAATCCCGCGAATCCCGTCATCAACACTCGATCGTTTGGTGAAGATCCTGCGCAGGTAAGCTCCCTGGTTGCAGCTTACATTCGCGGAGCCCGCAATAATGGCCTTCTCACCGCCGCTAAGCATTTTCCCGGACACGGTGATACTTCTACCGATTCGCATCTGGGAGTAGCCGCCGTGAATCGAACGCGAGAACAGATCAATGAGATCGATCTTCCGCCGTTCCAGGCTGCCATCGCAGCTGGAACAGACGCGGTGATGGTCGCGCACATTACCGCTCCTGTGCTCGAACCAGACCGCTCACGGGTAGCCACAAATTCTCCCGCCATCGTTACCGGGATTCTTAAGCAGCAGCTCGGTTTCAAAGGTCTGGTAATCACGGACGCCATGGATATGGGCGGTCTCACGAGCGTCTATCCAGAAGGTGGCTCGGCGGCGGCCGGACACGCCGCCATCGACACGGTAAGAGCGGGCAATGACATGATGCTTCTGTTCACCGATCTTGATGGCGCGTACAAAGGCCTTTTGAGCGCTGTGCGGAGCGGTGAAATTCCGGAGAAGCGCATTGATGAATCCGTGTTGAAGATTTTGCGCGCGAAGGCGAGCGTTGGGCTGAACAAGGCCAACCAGGTCGACATCAACGGGCTTTCTTCCGTGGTGTCCAGTCCAGTAAATTTGGTCATCGCGCAGCAAATCGCCGATTCCGCCATCACACTGGTCCGCGACAACGGCCGCATGCTGCCACTAAGGAGACAACGCGTTTCGGCATCTCCTCCAGCTTATGGAACGGTACAACAAGAAGGCAGCAAGTTCTTGTGCGTCATCTTTACTGACGACGTAAGGAGCGACAACGGACGCCAGTTACAACGCGAGCTACGCGCACGGGTGCCCGATGCCCGCTTCATCTTTGTTGACCCGCGTATCGCTGCGGGCAGCGCGGCGGAAATTCAAAGCGCTCTTAGCTCAGCGGAAAATGTTCTGGCCGCGATCTATTTAATCCCCGTCCCCGGTCGCGCTGTACGAAAAGAAGGCTCTACCGCCGTAAACACCATTTCCGTTCCTGACGCCACGGCAGCCTTGCTGCAATCGATCCTTGAGGCCAAGCGAGATAAGACCGTGGTGGTGAGTTTTGGATCGCCCTATTTCCTGGCGGATTTTCCTCAGATTGAAAACTACGTGTGCGCCTATTCCAATGCGATTACTTCTGAGACGGGGGCGGTGAAAGCATTGTTCGGTGAGATTCCATTTCACGGACGCTTGCCAGTGACAATCCCAGGAATGGCGGAACGTGGGGCGGGCAAGGATCATCCCGCACAGGGCCTGCGCAGTGGGACCGGAGCGCGCCCGAGTCGCTGAGCCTAATCAGACTCCTGCAAAGTCTTTACGTGCGCCTCAAGCGCTCTTGAATACTCGCGCTCGGCCTGCAATTCTGACTGCAATTTTTTTACCAGGCCTTCCAGCCGCATAATCTCGATCTTCAATTTTCCCGCATCATTGAGCGGCGCAGCTTTTGCAGCCGTAGCGGTGCCGTTTCCATTTGGCGCAGGCTGAGCGGCCTGAGGCGCCTGAGGCGCTGCAACGGCAACTGGCTGTGGCAGAGGAACAGCGGCGGTCGCTGTGATGGGTAATGGCATTGCAGGTGCAGGTGCAGCGGCCACCGCGGCACGTTGCTGCACTGGCACGGGCGTTACGGGTACAGAACGCGGCGGCATGGGAGCCGATGCTGCCGCGGAAAAAATACTGCTGAGCGCTACCGCCGCATTCGCTGCCGCGGCAGGTGTGGGAACAGGAGCGCCATTGCTCTTGAGCAGATGCTTGACGCGCGCGATCAAGTCTTGCGGCTGCAACGGCTTACGCAGAAGCTCGTCGGCTTTTACCGCAAATGCCTTTTCCGCTACAGCGCGGTTTACTACGCCTGACATCAGAATCACCGGGGTCTTCGCCAGTTCAGGATGCGACTTGATATGCTGGCAAACGTCGTAACCGTCCTTGTCCGGCATGATCACGTCAGTAATCACAATATCCGGCTTCGCCGTTTCGATTTCCACCAGTGCCGTGGCTGCATCATGGCAGGCCACAACATTGATGTTCTCACGGCGAAAGGCGATCTTGATCACTTCGCGCATGGTCGCACTGTCGTCGATAAAGTAGACAGTGGGAATCGTGCTCATCTAAAACCTCCATCACCATTGTCGTGCGCGGACTCATCCAGCTCCCGCAGGGCTTCCAGCATCAGTTCCGTGGCCGAGCGGAGCACGGTGCGTGTGGCGGCGCTCTCTCCGGGCAAGAATTTATAGGATCCAGCATCCACGCCGTTGCAGTGCTTCACAATGTGGACCACGGCATCATCCCCAATGCGGTCTCCACTCTCAGCGTGCGTGATATTGCCATTTTCAAAAAACACAATTCCGTCAATGTCTCCCGCATTCACCGAGAGAGAGCCGGTCTGCCGCGAATGCACCAGCATCTGGACCACTCCAGGCAGATCAAGATGAGAAAGACTGCCGGTCAGTCCTTCATCAGCCGAATTCAGCATCTGCACAGGATGAAATCCTTCAGCGCTGCTGCGCAGAAAGGTCTTGATCTGCGCGGCGATCAGCTCGGGCCCCAGGCGCTTATCCACATAATCGGCGCAGCCAGAACGAAATGCTTCCATCAACGCCTGATCGCCGCCATCGCCCAGCGCGATAACCGGGATATGCGCGGTCTTTGGATCGGCATTAATGATCGGCGGCAAGTCATGAGCACTGATTTCCCGCAGGTTGGTGGAGCACAGAATTGCGGAAGGCGTGTCATATTCCAACATGGTCAGCGCATAGCCGGATTGCGTTGTGTGGACAACTTCAAAGCCCTCAAGCTTGAGCGCTTCAGTGATGCGGCGGGCCAGAAACACGTTGGCATCAATCAGCAAAATCTTGGCGGGCGTGGCGACGGTCGGGTTCATGAAGTCGCCTCCGCGCAGATCAGTTTTTCCAGGGCCACCACCGTGACGGTTTCATGCCCAATAGCCAACATGCCGCTGACATAAGGCGGCTCATTGCCCGTAAGCGGCACGCTTGCGGCGCTAGCCAGCTCGCATTCGCCCGTGACCGGCACAGCCGTCAACTCCTGCCGCGCTCCGATTTTGCAATTCGCAATCAAATAAAACTTTCTTGGCGGCGCTGCCGGTCCAACCAGTACCTGGGCAACGTCACACACCGGAACAATCCTTCCCCGCCGTACCAGTACGCCCGTCAACAATGGCGTGCGATGCGGAAACGTTTGCACACTGTCTGGCCGCGCCAGCTCAGTTACAGTTTCTGCCCGCAGAGCAAAGCGCTTTTCGCCCAGAGGAAAGAGCACATACGATTTGTCGGCCTCCGCGATCATACGGATACCACGCCGCGCACGCGTTCAAGTCCGGCTCGCACAATTTCCAACTCCGGCCTGTTCAGGAAAGCGGTGTGATTCACCACCGGTACCACCAGCCCATTCACGACGGCCAGCCCCCGATACCACCCTCGCTCTTCATGGGTAAAAGCCGGCGGCAATGCATGCAGCGCTGAAATTTCCATGATGCGGTCAGTCGAATCCACCAGCACGCCGGTAGGCGTGTTGCGCAGGACCATCACGCGTGACGCGTTCGAAACCGGCAGCCGAAAATGCTGCGCGGCATCGATCACAAAATAAGTCGTGCCATTCCGCTCCAGCGTGTACTTTAACTTCGCGATCTGTGCCGAGATCCCGCCCAGCTTGAACGGATGCAAGTCATCCATGCCGCGGATTTCCTTGACCGCGCCCGCCGCGATGGCCAGTTTGTACCCGCCCACGGCAAACACGATCACGTCTTCACGCGCGGTTTTCACTTCAGGCCGAAGCTGTTTCAAGGGCTTCATAAGGCCCCCACTTTCGCCGCGCCAAAAATGTACAGAACGCGCTTCTCGATCCCCTGATAGATCGTTTCTATCGGCAAGACCTGATCCACGGCCCCGGTCTTGATGGCTTCCTGCGGCATCCCGAAAATTACGGCTGTCGATTCATCCTGCGCAATCACGTGCCCGCCGGCTGAACGGACCTGCTGGGCGCCCTTGGCGCCATCATTGCCCATGCCAGTAAGAATCACGCCGATCGTCATTGGCCCGGCATACTCCGCGGCACTTTCAAATGTGAGGTCAGCGCACGGACGATAACCGCTGACGCGCGGGCCATCGTCAAGGGAAATTCTGCCCGTGGGCGAAACGCGCAGATGATGCGAGCCGGGACAAACATAAAGCTGGCCCGGAACAATAATTTCGCCGGCTTCAGCCTCTTTCACCTTGATCTGCGATACTTCCGCCAACTGGCTGCTGAACTGTGCGGTAAAGTTCCCCGGCATATGCTGCACCAGGACCACCGCCCCGGGAAAATCCTTGGGGAAGTATGGTATGAACTTCATCAGCGTGGCCGGACCGCCGGTAGACGATGCCAGCACAATGAGCGGAAATTTCCCTGCACTCTTGGCCGCTGCATTTACCGCTGCGCGGACTTCCTGCATGCCGTTATCGCCATTCTTTGAAGCAGGCTCCACGCGCGGTAACGATGATGCGACTTCATGCTGCAACTTGGACCGCGTTGCCGTACGGACCACGCGCACTTTCGCCGCCATCTTCAGTTTGCGGCACAATTCTTCTTTCACCGAACTCATGTCCAGATCAACGCCGCCGCTTGGCTTGGCCACAAAATCAATCGCGCCCAGCTCGAGGGCTTTCAAGGTGACGTCCGCACCTTCGCGCGACTCGGAGCTTACAATCAAAATCGGCCGTGGGTTGCTGGACATGATGATCTCCGTCGCCTGGAGGCCATCCACGTGCGGCATGTTGATGTCCATGCTGATTACGTCGGGCTTCAGCGTCTCGGTTTGGGTCACGGCGTCTCGACCGTCACGCGCCTCGCCGCACACCTCAAGTTGCGGATCAGACGCAATAATGCCTTGCAGCACCTTGCGCATAAATGCCGAGTCGTCCACAATCAGCACCCGAGTTTTCTTGCTTAGCGTCATCTCTTTGCAAAATCTCTCTGCTATCCTGCCGCCGCCTTTTCCAGCGCCTGTCCCGCCGGCGAGCCGATTAGCCTGGCCACTGCTGCAATAAACTGGTCTTCCTGCACTGGCTTGGTCAGGAACGCCATTGCGCCTTCTTTCATTGCTCTATCACGATGCTTGGCTCCGGCACGCGACGTGACCACCATCACCGGAATGTTGCGAGTCTGCGGATCCTGCCGCAGATGCGATAAAAGTTCATAGCCGTTCGTCCGCGGCATTTCCAGATCGGTGACCACCAGGTCGCAACGCGTCTGCGTTACAATCTCCAGGGCTTCCAATCCGTCCGCCGCTAATTTCACACGATAGCCGGCCTTCTCCAGCATGCGTCCAACAAATTTGCGAACACTGATGGAATCGTCCACCAGCACCACAAGCTTTTCTTCCGGAACAAAATCAATGGCTTCCTGTGGGATCGCGCCGTGGGCGACGGCCGCTGCGCCGGGAGCGAAGATTCTCGCGGCATTCGCACTGGTCATCAATGGACGATGCTCAATGGCCTCGCCCGCAACCAAGCGGTTCACATCGATCAACAGAATCAGGCTGCCATCCGGAGCGATGGTGGCGCCGGGAAACATTTTCAAGTTGCGCAGGAACTCGCCCAGGCTCTTGATAACGATTTCGTCCTTGCGGACAACATCTTCCACCACGATTCCCACTTGCCGGCCAGCAACATTAGCAATCACCATACGGAAGTAACCGTTGATCGGCTGGATCGGCTCCAGTCCCAGCACGCTATCCAGCCGCACGATTTCCGTGACCACGTCGCGAACTTTCGTCAGCAGCTTGCCGCCAACTTCTTCAATTTCGTTGATCCGGAGCCGCCTGATCTCTTCGACAAATGACAGTGGCAGAGCAAACATGGAAGCGCCGCAACGGACAAAGAGTGCCTGCGAAATTATGAGCGTTAGGGGGACTTTGAGCGTGAAACGCGTGCCCAGCCCTTTTTGTGATTCGACTTCAATCTCACCATTCAGCAGCGCGAGATTCGACTTCACCACATCCAGGCCAACACCGCGGCCCGCAAGTTCGGTCTTGCGCGGAGCGGTAGAGAATCCCGGCTGGAACAGAAGATCGAGCAAATCGCGTTCGCCAAGTTCCGCAGCGCTTTCCGCAGAGAGCATGCCATGGTCGACTGCGGTTTTGCGGACTTTTTCATAATCGATGCCGCGGCCGTCGTCCTCGACCTCTATATATATGTGGTTTCCACGATGGTAGGCGCGCACGGCGACGTTACCGGAATCGCTCTTGCCCTGCTCGTATCTTTCTTCGTCGCGTTCGAGGCCGTGCGCCACCGCATTGCGCACAAGATGGATCAGCGGATCAGAAATCTGCTGAATGATGTTGTTATCCAGTTCGGTTTCCGCGCCGGCCAGCGTGAGTTCTACCTTCTTGTTCACGGCCTTGGCGGCATCGCGAACGGTGCGGGAAAGACGCGTATACAGGTTGCCAATGGGCACCATGCGCGCCTGCGTAATTTCATCCTGCAGGCGGTGCGCCAGTTTGGTGAACTCATCAATGTCGCCGTCCACGCGGCGAACGAAGCCGTCAAGCTGCGTGAGCACTTCTGTGATATCGGCAGAAATCTCCGTCAGCGAGCGCGAGAGAATATTGAAATCGTCATAGCGGTCCATTTCCAGTTCGCTGAACTCTGCCAGCGAATGGTCAAAACTGTGCGAATAGCTGGAATAGCCGCTGCGCAACGGGAAATCTTCTGACGGCCTTGGCGTTGGCGCAGAGTGTATGCGGCTGAACTCGTGCTTCTCCTGGAATTCTGACACCTTGTCCTGCATGCGCGCCTTGGAGAAATTCAGCACGTCGGCCAGACGCTCCAGTTCGGCCACGCGGCCCAGCATGCGCGTGCGATTGATCACCAGCTCGCCCACGGCGTTCATCATGCGGTCCAAACGTTCCAGGGCAATGCGCACGGACTTGGACTGCGGCATAGACGCCGGCTCTTTGCGCATCAGGTCTTCGTCGGCGAATTTCTCAATGCCTTCCGGCTTCCTGATTTCCGCTGCCGCGTGCGGAATAGCCGGGACGGCCGCGACAGGCGGAAGTTCAACAGGAGGCGCGGCCACAGTCGCCGCAGCCGGTTCATCGTCTGAAAGATGTATCTCCTGCAAGTAGTTGGCTGGGGCTGTTTCGGCGGGCTGAACAACTGCCGGAAGAGGAACATTGTTTGCTGGAGCGGCCGTCGTGCTGGCAAGTCCCTCTTCTTTTTCCGGCGGTACCAGCCGCGCGATACGCGAAAACAGTCCATGAACGGTAGCCTGCATGACCGATTCATCCGTCCACTGGTGATAGAGAAATTTCTTGAGCGTGTCCACCGCATCAAGGCAGATGTCAATAATTTCGGCGCTCGGTCGCAGCTCGCCTTCACGCAGACGCCCGATCAAGTCTTCCGCGCGGTGGGCCACGCTGGATATCCGGTGCAGTCCAACCTGCGCCGCCGATCCTTTCACCGTGTGCATGGCGCGCAGCAGCCGGTGAATCTGCTCGGAGCTAGGATTGGTTTCAAGCGAAAGCAGGCAGTGCGTCACAATCTGCAAATGCTCTTCCGCTTCAGGAACAAAGAATTCCAGAACTTCAGCAGGAACTTCGCCATCCGGTGGCAGCGGCTCGTAGGGAATTTCTGCTATGGGCGCAGGCGATGCTTCCAAAATCGAGTCTTGCTTGTCAGCAGCTGCGGTAACAGCACTTTCCGCAGTCTTCGGCTGATGCCGTTCCTCCTGCTGCGCCACTGCCGAAGTCTGGAACGCAAATGGATAACGTTGCTTGAAGACGCCAATGTCTTCGCCAGATTCCACCCCGTTGGTACTGATCATGATGAGATCGGATTCAAGCAGCGCCACGGCTTCAGAAATGAATTCAACCAGCGGCCCGGCCGCATCGGCTGCGATGGTGGCATTCAGCGCATACTGAAAGATGTGTGCTAGCTTGCCGGAAATTTCAGCAAATAGCGGAAAACCATAGGATGCGGAGGTGCCGGCAAGCGTGTGCGCCGCAATGTGCAGGCGCTCCACATCTTCCTGGCGTGGATATGCGTCCTGAAGGATGCCCGAGTATTCCCGCAAAAACTGCAGGCGCTCTGACGCTTCCTGTAGGAAGATCTCCACGAATTCTGCCCCTTGCTGGTTCAAGCTTTCTCCTGCGTTGTGGCGGCGCGCGCCAGATTGGCCGGCTTCTGGTAAATCCGCGCATCGCGATACACATGCGTTTCAAACTTTACGTCGGCCTTGTTGATGGACTCCGCATGGCCGAGAAACAGATATCCGCCCGGCTCCAGGTATTCGTAAAAGCGCTGGATCAGCTGCGCCCGCCGCTCTTCAGAAAAATAAATCAGCACGTTCATGCAGAAGATGCAGTCAAATTTGCCCATATAAACGACCTGGGCAAGATTCATAGGCGCAAATGTAACCAAATTGCGAATGCGCGGACGGACCAGATAATGGTCGCCGGCCTTGGAAAAATATTGTTCCCGCTGGCGTGGCGAAACTGTTTCCATGTCTCGGGGCTCATAGAGGCCGTGGTCGGCATGTTCAAGAGCATCGCGGCTTACGTCCGTGGCCAGGATGTGAATGTTCCACGCGTCGGCGAACTCAATGGCATCAGCCACGGTCATGGCGATGCTGTAGGCTTCTTCCCCAGTAGCGCATCCTGCGCTCCAGACGCGCAGAGAGCGCGGGCTCTCCCAGAACTTTTTCATGTGCAGGTCCGGCAGTACCTTCTTCTCCAGCGCCTCAAAGAGCGATGGATAGCGGAAAAACGAGGTTTCCTGAGTCAGCAGGCGCTGCAACAAAGAGTCGTACTCGACATTGGAGTTCTTGATCAACCGAATGAGGTCGGTACCATGCGTCAGCTTCCTGGATTCAACGTGCTCAACCACGCGCGTGGAAAAGAAGCGTTCGCGCGAATCGTCAAAATGAATACCCGAGCGCGTTTCAATCAAGCCGCGTATCTCGCTCAATTCGTGTTCGCTAACGGTCACTACGCCTGCCATGTCTCCCTCACCCTGGACCTAACAAGTTAACGACGTGACATTGCCGCTGCCGCGCTTACCAGTTCCGGACGCGCTTCACTGGGCAACGTATTGGGATTGGCAGCGACTACGCGAAATTGAGATAGCGCTTCATTGAGCTGTTCTGACATATGCACCAGCTGTTCAACCGTACGAGATGTCTGCCGCGCGCCCTGTGAAGTCTGGCGGGTGATATTGGAGATAATTTGCATTGCGTTGGCCACCCCTTCCGTGCCGCGCACCTGCTGTTTGGAGGCCAGGGAGATCTCCTGCACCAGCTCAGCCGACTGGCGCACAACTGTCGAGATTGCGTCCAGCGCGCGGCCAGCCTGATCAGCCAGCTTGGCTCCGATTTCCACTTCCTTGGTGCCTTCTTCCATCACGATCACGGCGTCGTTCGTTTCGGCCTGGATCGCCTTGATCAATGCGGCGATGTCCTTCGTCGCAGCGCGTGAGTGTTCAGCCAGCTTGCGGACTTCGTCGGCGACCACGGCAAATCCGCGGCCTGCCTCACCAGCGCGCGCCGCTTCGATAGCGGCGTTCAGCGCCAGAAGGTTGGTCTGCTCGGTAATGTCATTAATTACGTTGACGATCTCGGAAATTTCCAGCGAGCGATCGCCCAGCGCCTTAATGCGCTTGGCTGTTGCCTGCACGGAAGACCGGATGCGCTGCATGCCTTCCAGCGTGTCGCGAACGGAACGGTTGCCCTGCTCGGCGGCGTCCAGAGCGCGGCGTGCTGCTTCGGCGCTGGCTTCAGCGTTGTTGGATACCTGTTTCATCGAAACCGTAAGCTGCTCCACGGCGGATGAAGTGTTGGTAATTTCCTGGTCCTGCTGGATTGCGCCGGTTGACATCTCTTCCGACGCGATCAAAATTTCATTCGCGCTGGACTGAACGTCAATGGCGGCCTTGCGCACGCGTTCCAGCACCTTGGCAAAGTTATCGAGCATGTAATTGACGGAGTCAACAACGTTGCCCAGCGCATCATTGCTCACGCGGCCACGCAGCGTCAGGTCGCCGCGGGCAATCTGGCTTACGATGGTCAGGAACTCAGTCACGCTCTTCTGCAGGTTTTCCTGCGCTTCCTGATTGAAGACCGCGCGGGACGAATTCTCAGCGGCGCGGTTCAATTGTTCGGCAATGAAGCCGAAGTCATCCGCCGAATCAACCGTGGCGCGCGTGCGATAGTCACCCTGGGCGAAGCGCTCGGCAAAATCCGAGAGCCGCTTCACGGGAACCAGGACGCGGTTGCCGATGATGACATAGTTTGCAAACCCGGTGATCGCCGCGATAAAACAAGCGAAGAGTAGCTTCACGCCCGGACCCTGCCCCAGACCGCCAAAGTCGGTGATCGGGAGTTTGCCCTGCTCACCGGCGCTGTATGCCAGCCACAAAACCCCAAACAACGCGACCACGTCGCCAATCACCATCGCCCATAGGGTCGAATTCAAACGACCTTTCATAGCCTTCACTCCTGTCGCTCCGCTCCAAGTCGCGGCAGAGCGCTCAACGAATCTCGTGCAATCTCAAATCACTGGGACAGGGAACGTCTCAGTCAATTTCTTCAAATTCAGTGCCAGCGCCATGCGATCTTCATGCCGCAACATACCGCAGCAGTGCGGCATCTCACTGGGCGCTTCCTCCACCAGCAGCGGCTCAGATGTGCTGCAGGTGCCAATCACTTCGTCCGCGGCAATACCGATCCGCAGATCGTCGTTGTCGCCTTCACCCTTGAGACTGGCCACAACCACGTGCTTGGGGTGCAGATCCGGGCGACGGCCTTCCGTCAACGCGATATCCACTACCGGCACTATCGAACCACGCAGATTGAAAATGCCCATCAAAAATGTGGGCGACAGTGGGACCTTGGTTAAATTCGGCCACTCCACAACTTCTTCCACGTCGAGCACGGAGAAGCAGAAACGCTCGCGTCCGGCGCGGAAGAGGCAATACTGCCGTTCCGGCTCCGCCTGGGGCAGCAGTTCAAGCTGCTCAGCTTCCGGAGAAAGTGGTTCGAGTTGTTGTTGCTCTTCTGCCATTTGTCTTTTTGAAATCCCGAACCCGCGCTGTTTGCGGGTTAGGAACCGCTATTGCCTTACAATCTGCTAACGTTCATCAATTCCTTGCTTTCGGCGTATGTTCTTGGCCATAAGTTTTTTTCCTTGGCTCGGGCTTTTCACTAACTTTTCCCGACCAGGTTGCGTACGGTCCCCAAAAGCTCTTCATTCGTAAATGGCTTAACCACGTAGCCGTCCGCGCCCTGCTGCTTGGCCCAGAACTTGTCACTCTCAGTGTTCTTGGAACTCACCATGATCACCGGAATGCGCGCATAGTCGGCGTTGCCTTTCAGTTCGCGGCAGGCCTGGAAGCCATTGCGCTGCGGCATCACTACGTCCATCAAAATCAAGTTGGGGCGTTCAATGTCGATCATCTGTTCCAGGCGCATTGGATCATGAACTGAAACAGACATATACCCGGCGCGATCCAGAACGGACTGCATGAGCCTGACTTCAGCCGGCGAATCATCGACGATCAGAATCTTGGTCAAAACGGACCAACCCCTGCCCTTTGGTATCCCATAAGAAGGTATTGCAATTGCGCAGCCAAGCCGCCGATGCGCGGACGGAATCCCATGAAGGAAGCAAACTATTTATTATCAATGAGTTGAAAGAGAGACGACCATTGATGAGGGATTGTAGTAAGCCTCATCAGGCGACGGTTCATGTCTCATCCTGAGACGAAATCTCAGTAATCAAGAAACTAAAGCGTTGCGGCTACCCTGCTTTTTCACATTCGGCGATCAGTGACAAGAGACGTTTGCTCGTTGCCGCCAGATTCACGGCAGCATCAATGTTTTTGGCTTCTTTTGCGGCTTCTACGTGCCGCTTCATTTCCTCAACCTGGGCGCGGGCAATATCCATGGCTGCGGCCAGGTCGGTGGGCTCGTTCTTTTTGTGGCGATCTACACAAACATGGAGAATGGTTCGTGCCGCCACAGTGCGCTGCAATGCCTTTGAAGTCTCATCCTCCTGCACAAAGGCCTGCGCCTCCCAGGTGGCGATTAACAGCTTGCATCCTCCCAGGACTATTGGCGAAACGGCAGGGACATTTTTTGCCGGCACCGACTTCAGTTGTTCCGCGATATCGACAACGCAACGGGTCAAGTAGTTTTCTTCATCGGCCTGCTCTTCCGCACTGGTCTGGGACGTTTCAGCGCCACTGTGCGCAGGCCGGGAAATCAGATCCAAAGGATCAGCTTCAGCGGCTGCAAGCGGCTGCTTCTCCTGGGCCCTTGCCACTGCTACAGGCTGAGTGTCAGGCTGTTTCGCGGGTGCGGACGCCGCAGCGGGTTCCTGGAACACGTTGGACGCCCGTTCAGGCGTAGAGACTGGCGCTTTGCCACCGGCGCTTTCCAAAGTGTGCTGCAAACAGTGGCGCAACAGAATCAGCTGCAAAAATGACGATCCGCCGGAATACGGCGCCCGAAAAGGGGTCTTCCATTGGTGGACAACGTGCCGCACCTGCTCCAGCGATTCGCTTTCCGTCAAACCTGCATCGCGGCAATCCACGCTGGCAAACCCCAACCGCTCCAGTTCGTTAACTGACTCACGAATGGCGTGGAGATCAAGATGCATGGCACGGAAAAAAGCGCGTCGCGCCAGGAAATTGAAACGCGTAAAAGCCACCAGAAAGCCGGGCTTAAAATAGTCATCGCCTACAGCCAGCTTTAACTCGCGGACCTCCTGAAGAGCGCCGGAATTTTGCAGCTCTTCCAGACTGTTGGATTCATTTAGCTTGCGCAGCTTGGTATCGAGACTGGCGGCCCATTCCGGAAACGTTTGAGGCACTCGTCCCATCGCCGGCTCTAACACGCGGGCTACTTCCTCCAATGCGGTCTCAGCCAGACCATGCGGCGCGCAATGCGCGAAGTATTGCACCAGCAGAAAATCAACCTTGTCTTTGTCCGCCTCAGTCTTCTGTTTCTTGTCTAGATGGCGGGCGATGAGGTAGCGCAGATTCTCTTCGTTCTGCAGGCTGGTGCTTTGCAGCAACTGCCGTAACTGCCAGACTTGCACATGGCCGTCAATCTGGTTGAACCATTGCAGAACACGCTCCCGCGCATCCGCCTCAGGGTTGTCTGCGGCATCTTCCAGTTCAGGGCATGTAGGGATGTCGAGCTCAAACGTGCGGTCCAACTCAATGTAGACAGCGTAAAGCCGGCGCGCGACGCGCCAGAATTCCGCGACTTCATCAAGATTGAGCGTAGCTGTTGTTGTCGTCATTATTTTTGAGTCGCTACCGCGACAAAACCGCCGTGGATCCGGCCTTATGCAATCGCTTTCAGCACCTGCGTGCGTATGCGCACTCATGCCCGAAAACGCAACCCTCTTTCCGAAAACTTAGCTAAAACACTTAGAGCAATACCCCGGCCAAACCTTAATCGCACTAACCTGTTGATTCCCAAGATGCAGCCTCTTTCATCCGCCGGCAGCTTGAGGAAAAAGCGTCTCAGGGTGAAACAGCGTCTCACACAATTTGTCTCATGACGACGCCGATGCCGCCTTGGCGGTGGGACCAATGTTGTAGCGCTTAAGTTTCCGGTACAACGTGGCGCGGCTGATCCCCAGCATTTTTCTGGCACGCGCCTTGTCGCCATGGACTTGCTCAAAGACCCGTTGAATTGTTTCGCGTTCCAGTTCCTCCAGATCGGTATTTGAAGATGCTGCCGGCTCATCGTCGAGACCCATTTCATCCCCGGAAGAAATCCATTCTTTTTGCTGGCGCACCGCCGGAGGCAGATCAGATACCTCGATCATTTTCTGATCACCAAGCGCCACGGCCCGCTCGATGCAATTTTCCAGCTCGCGTACGTTGCCCGGCCAGTCATGCTGAAACATCGCCTCCATGGCTATAGGAGAAATTGTGATGGTCTTGCCGGGAGCAAACCGGTCTAAAAAATAGTGAACCAGTGGAGCAATATCAGAGCGTCTCTCCCGCAAGGGCGGCAGATTCAGAGTGACCACGTTTAGGCGGAAATAGAGGTCCTTGCGGAAGGTACCCTCCTTTTGCGCAGCTTCAAGGTCACGATTGGTAGCAGCAATCACTCGCACATCCACTTTGAATTTCTGGTTGCTGCCCACAGGACGGACTTCCTTTTCCTGCAGCACGCGCAGCAATTTGGCTTGCAACTCAGGAGAAAGCTCGCCGATTTCGTCCAGAAAGATAGTGCCGCCATTGGCCGTTTGGAACAGCCCTTCCTTGGAACGCATGGCGCCGGTAAATGCGCCTTTCTCATAGCCGAACAATTCGCTTTCAATCAGGGTCGGTACCAGAGAACCGCAATCCACGGCCACAAAAGGCCGCTTGGAAAGCAATCCGCGATAGTGAATGGCCCGCGCCACCAACTCTTTGCCCGTGCCACTTTCACCGGTGATCAATACAGGCGTGCGCGTGTCCTTCAGGCGGGCAATCATCCGCAGTACTTCCTGGATGTTGTGCGAAGAGCCGACAATGCCGCTGAGTTCCATCTCGGCATTCACGCGGTCGCGCAGGAACTGGTTTTCCGCCACCAAGTTCACTTTTTCCGCCATGCGTTGCAGCAACAGCTTGAGTTCCTCAACTCGAAAGGGCTTCGTAATGTAATCATAAGCGCCAAGCTTCATGGCCTGGACCGCAGTCTCAATGGAGCCGTGGCCGGTCATGATCGCCACTTCCGTTCGCGGCAGCAACTGCTTTACGCGTGGCAAAAATTCCAGGCCGCTCATGTTCGGCATCATCAGGTCGGTAAGGATGATATCGGGGGAACCGTTTTCCAGTTGAGACAGGCCAGCTTCCGCGCTTTCAGCTTCCACGCAACTGAAACCGAGGGACGTACCCACGGTCATGCAGAGCTTGCGAATGCTCGGATGATCGTCCACGATCATGAACCGGACTTTAGCGTCACTGGTCATTCCGCTTTGCCAAAGATCCTTTCCACAATATTGATCAGTTCCTGTACCCGGAAGGGTTTCTCGATGTAAGGCACCCCGGTGCTTTGCAATGCCTTCATCGTATTTTCATTCACGGTATCTCCGGTAATAAAGAGCATGCGGTCTTTCAGTTCCGGCCGATGCAGCACAATCCAGGAATGTACGTCCGCGCCGCTAGCTCCGCCGGGAGTGCGCATATCGGAAATAATTCCGCCAAAGTGTCCGGATTCCAGAGTGCGAATACCTTCCGCCGCGGAGTTGGCCGTGCTGCATGCATATCCATTGCGTTCCAATGCCGTGCGTATGAACTCCATCACCGAGCGCTCATCTTCAATGAGCAGCAAAGGTAAGCGTGCGAGCGTTGCGGCGCCGGAGTTCATTGCTTGGCTCCTGCGGTAACGACCAGCTTCAAATCGGTCCTGGTGCGTACAGGCAAGCGCACGCTGAACGTCGCGCCTTGCGTCTCCTGGTTGTTCGCACAGAGAATCTCGCCTTCATGCTCACGCACGATTCCATAGCAGATACTCAGGCCCAGGCCGGTTCCCTGTCCAACTTCCTTCGTTGTAAAGAACGGATCGAAGATGCGCTCCGGATGCTGTATGCCTTCGCCATTATCGCGGAATAGGACCTCGACCCAACCGCCATCCTGAATGGTCTCGATCTCGATCAGGCCGGGCCGTCCGGCAGACTGCACGGCGTCATAAGCGTTGTTCAGGATATTGAGAAACACCTGCTGCAACTGATGGGAATCGCCGATCAGGTCGGGCAACCGCGAATCGAACTTCTCCACAATCTGCACGCCGTGGTTGGCGAAGTCATAGGAACGCAGCGCGATGGTCTTGCGCAGAATGTTGTTAATCTGCAACGGCTGGCGTTGTGGCGGACGCTGCCGGGCAAAGCTCAGCAGGTTTTGCACAATCTCTTTCGTGCGTTGCGCTTCTTCCAGAATCACCTGCAGGTCTTTACGCGCGCTGCCCGGAACATCAGGATTTTCCATCAGCAGATCAGAGAATCCCATGATGGCCGTAAGCGGATTATTCACCTCATGGGCCACGCCGGAAACAAGCTGTCCCACGGCAGCCATTTTTTCCGTGTGCATCAGCTTGGCCTGAATCATCGACGTGTCAGTGATGTCGGTCATTAGGACCACAACGCTGCTGACTTCGCCTCGGTCGTCGCGCATGGGACTCAGGTTCACGGAAAACTTGCCTTGCGTGCCGTTACCGCGCGTGATCATCAACTCGAGGTTGTCGGATTGCAGGCCGTGCAGGCTGGCGTCAAAGGCTTCCGCGAATGTTTTCTTGTGAGAGAGCGAAATGATGCGGTCCAGACGATGACCGACCAACTCATTCTGCTCAAAACCGCCGCCTTCATACACACGCTGGTTGGCGTAGCTAATTAAACCGGCGGTATCCGCCACCATGATCATGGTTTGCGTATTGTTCAGGATCTTGCTGGTGAAGTCGCGCTCACGCTGCAATTGCGCCTGGAAGTTTTTGACCTCAGTAATGTCGAGGAATACGCCACGGTATTGCATGATCTTGCCCTGGCCGTCTTTTACGACGAAAGCATTTTCCAGCGCGTGAATCATGCTGCCGTCACGGCGGGTCAGCGTCACTTCAAAGTTGCGGATCGCGCCTTGCTGATGGAGTTGGCGGGTAATCTCGTCGCGCTGCTCGGCTGACACATATACCTGGCTCTGGAGATCGAGCTTCAACACTTCTTCGCGCGTTTGGTAGCCCAGCATGCGGACAAGTGCGTCATTTACCTCAATGAAATGGCCTTCCGGCGAGGCAAAGAAGACGCCTTCCTGCACGTTATCGAATAGCTCACGGTAACGCTGCTCGGCTTCGCGGCGGTCAGTGATGTCCTTGAGCACGTGGACGGTTTGAAGGCCTTCATCGAGCGCGCCATGGATGCGCGAACTAGAGACAAGATACGTGCGCTCCAGCACAGGATGCAGGTATTCGTCCGACTCATTTTCCGCGCGGCAGAAAGGACAGGGTTGCGGCGAGTCAGAAGCGATTGAAACCAGTGCGCGCATGCTCAGGCCAATCAGCTCAGCCGGACGCACCCCGATAAATTCCGAGAGAGAACGGTTGACGCGCATAACTTCAAAATGCTCATCGTGCACCACGATGAAGTCTGAAATCGAGTCGAAAATTTCCGCCCACTGGCGGCTGGACTGCGTGATGCGGGTAAACAGGCGCGAATTTTCCAGCGCGACTGAAGCGTGCACAATCAGCGCCTGGAGCAGGTTAAGATCGCCGGGCATCAGTTCACGGCTGATATCCGCCAGTGCCAGAATGCCAAGAAGATCATTCTCTGTGCCCTCCAGACGAACTAGCGTCAGATTCTGCCATCCGCAGGCCGCAATCAAGTCGGGGCCAAGCGCCTGGACGCCGCTGCCGGTAATCTTTACGTCAGGATGGCGCTCCGCATATTCAGAAAATGCCGCGTTTAGTTTGCGTTGCAGCTCACGCTCAGGCCGGGGGCCGCAAAAGCCGACGCTCTCCACCTTATTGCCCTGGGCCAGCGAGAGAATGGCCGAACGTGCGCCAATCATGCTGGCCACACGCTCAGTGAAGTTTTTAACAAAGTCCGGCAGACGCAGCGCGGAGCCCAGATCCAGCGCCATTTCCATCAGGTCTTCAGTCCGCTTGCGGTGCTGATCTGAAAGCTGAAGATTGTGGGTTGCTTCCAGAGCCACCGTGATTTCAGCGCCTAAAACACGGGCACGGCGAACGTCATCGGGCGAGAAACGAGTTTTGTCTCTCTTATCGAAAAACCCCAGTATGCCGAGCTGGCGTCCGTCGCTGGTTAGCAATGGAATCCCGAGGTATTGCTTCAGCTCAGACTCCCAGCGCCGCAACTGCGCTTTTTCAATCGACGAAAGCTGGTTAATGTCCTCACACAGGTGAGGATTTCTGGAATCCAGCACGCGCTTGCTGAGCGCAGAAATATCGATATCGAGCCGGGTTGCAGAGCCCTTGCTTGCGCCCCAGCGGAGGCGACATTCGCCCTGATCCACCAGCCCAACAAAGGCGCGCGAGGCGCCCAGAAATTCAGCGGCACGAACAACGAAAGCGGGAAAAAAACTCTCCAGGCGAGAACTTCCCAGATCGGCGGATATTTCCAGCAGTTGATCGAGCTTCTGTTTTTGCCCGGCATACAGGCCGGCCAGTTCGGAATTATCCAGCGCCAAGCGGCCAATGTTGCCCATCACGCCTAACGCGGAGATCTCCGCGGGGGTGAAAGCGCTCTTGCGGACCATTAGCAAGACTGCAGAGGCGCCAGTCGTCAGAATAGGCTGCGCCACACCGTGATAAACAGCTTCCGTCTGCGTGAAGCGATAAGAGAATTTGAAGCCGAGCTGTTGGTTTTGTTCTATCGCATGGGCGGCGTAAGAACGGGCGTGCTCCATGAGCGCCTTCGCGCTTGCCGGATCGCCTGCACCTGGACAGACCGCCGCAGAATAGAAGTTTTCCCCCTCCCTCACCATGATTCCTGAGACAACGGCGTGAAAAATGTCCCCAGCCGATTCCGCAATGCGCTGTCGAAGGGCCGCCAACCCGCCCATACAAGACGAAAGCCCCGCACAGGCCTCAAGCACTCGTTCCATGGGTGCAGGCGCTTTCGCTGGAGCCTTGGGTTTGGCTGAGCTGGCTTTTATCGTCGGTCTCATTCGTCTCAGGGTTTATGACGGGGAAGCCTGAAGGTACTCTGGAATCTCATTTTGAGTCAATAAGTAATTGACCTGCCAGAATCACCGCAACAACGTGAGCGGACTGATCGGGCAAAACCGTCTCACAGTGAGATCGACGATGATTGTATCGCGTTAAATGAGACGCTAAATCATAGAGATTGCTCGGAGTTCACGCCTTCCCTTGCTCCAATCACCGGACTTTTCAGCCCTGCAATCCCGTAAATCATTGATTCTGCTCAGGCTTCGAAATGGGCAGGTACCGAAAGGGCTAGTCCCATGCACGGGTGGCCATGACATTGCTTTTATTTATCCGCTCATTCCCTGCAAAGGACAGTTGTGTTCCCTGAGCAGGAGTTTCCAAAAGGCGGGTTTTGGACTGGGCCAGAGGTTGGAAAAAAGCTGATATTCGAAAAGGAAAGAATAAGAGCCGTGAAAAGCGAAGCGGCCGTAGAGGTTCGGAAAATGCGTATTAATAAGACAATTGGCGGCAAGCTCTATCTGGGCTTTGGCCTGATCATGGCAATCGTGGTTGTCGCGTTCCTTGTGAACTGGATGGCAGTGCGGCACGAACAGACGACGAGAGCGCTATATAAACAGTCGATCACGATGGTGGAGAACCTTTCCAAACTGGATAAGGCCAGAAGCGACAACCAGCTCTTCCTTCGGAACTTCCTGCTGAATGGAGACCGGCGCGAAGCTGACGCTCTTTCCCACGGCCAGGTTGAGGTTGAACGCCTGATCAATGAGATCAAGGACAATACAACGGCGCTGGGAGAGTCCGCCAGGATAAGGCAGCTGCTGGACCAGATGGCGGAAGCCGAACGTGACTGGTCCCGGACCTTTGCGGCACCATTAATGGAAAAGCGCCGGCAGGTGGATACGGGCAGCGCTACAGTAGCGGAACTGCAAATCGCCTACCTTCAGGCAACCCCCACGCCGGAGCAGAAACAAAGAGAAGAACAGCCGCTGGTGCAACTTGCCGGCATGATGAAGAGCGCCAACGATAGTGCTGACGCGTCCGATAGCTATGCTGGCACACTCATCACGTTTGTGACGCTGGCGGGCCTTTTCATCGTAATCCTGCTCTCCGCCTCAATCTCATGGCGCGTAGCGAAATCAATCACTCTGCCTCTTTCACAATTAATCAGCGTCGCCGGCCAGATTGGCAATACCGGAGATCTGGAGCAGAAGGTGGAAATCAGGGGCGAAGACGAAGTCGCTCAACTGGCCCGGACTTTCAACAACATGGTGCTCTACCTGCGTGAAATGGCCGGCATTTCCGAGGCGATTGCCGGCGGTGATCTTTCGGTGGAAATCAACCCGCGTTCATCGCGCGATACGCTGGGCAAGGCTTTCCGTGAAATGACGCTCGGACTGCGCAACATGGTAAAGAACGTCCGAGACAGCGCTGCGCAGGTAGCCAGCGGCTCTAATCAGGTGGCCTCGGCTTCCGACGAATCAGCAAAAATCAGCGTGCAGGCAGCGTCAGCCATTGATGAAGTAACCAGCACCATGCATGAGATGAGCATCAACGTGCAAAACATGGTAAAGAGCACGCAGATGCAGGCTTCCAACGTGAGCGAAACGTCCGCTTCCATCGACGAGATGGTGGCCTCAATCCAGCGCGTGGCAGATACCGCCAAAGTGCTGCTGGATATTTCGCAGCGTTCGCGCGATGAAGTGCATAACGGAATTAACACGATGGAAAAGGCAACGGACGGCCTGAGCCGGATCAATGCGTCCATTGGATCTTCGGCGGAAATTATTTCCGCGCTGGGGCAGCGCGCCGACGATATTGGAAAGATCATTGAAGTCATCGACGATTTGGCGGAGCAGACCAACCTGCTGGCTTTGAACGCCGCAATCGAGGCTGCACGCGCCGGTGAACATGGGCTGGGCTTTGCCGTTGTGGCCGACGAAGTGCGCAAGCTGGCGGAAAAGTCCGCGCAGTCCACGCGAGAGATTTCTGAACTTATCCAGAGCATTCAGAAAGAAGCCCGCAAGGCAGTGGACAACATGGAAAAGAGCACCACCATCGTGAATGAAGGTCTTTCACTGGGCGGCGACCTCAGCGGCGCGCTGAAGAAGATTTCGAGCGTGGTGTCCGAGGTTTACAAGTTCGCGCAGGAAATTGGCGCGGCGACCAACGAGCAATCGCATGGTTCATCGCAGATTGCCAAAGCCACTACGCGGCTGAATGAAATCACGCATGAAATCAACTCTTCAGTGGAAGAACAGGCCTCGGGAGCGCAAGCGGTAGTCCGGGCCATGGAAAAGATGCGCGAACTGGTGCAGCGCTCGTCTTCCGGATCGACAGAGCTGGCCGCGTCGGCGGAGCAGATGTCGAAGATGTCACGCTCCATGCTTGAAGCCATGGACAGATTTGTCCTGGAGAACATGCAGCCACAACGCGAGAATCGCGCCGGACAGCGGCGGAATGAAGATCAATCTGGCCGTGGCACGACGACACCGCAATACGCGACCGCAAGCGCGGGCGGAAACTACAACTAAGCCGAAGGAGACCCGGATGTCCAAAGAAATGCACATTGTCGGCTTTCGCGTGGGACGCGAAGTTTTTGGCGTTCCCATCGCGCTGGTGCATGAGATTGTGCGCGTGCCGGAGATCACTTCCGTGCCGGACTCACCCGGCTGCGTCCAGGGGGTGATCAACCTGCGCGGCAAAATTGTTTCCGTGGTGGACCTGCGGCGCCGGTTCGGAGAGAAAGACATCAAACCCACCAAGAAAAACCGCATCCTGGTGACAGAGGTACACGGGAAACTGGTGGGGCTGATCGTCGACAGCGCTTCAGAGGTTTTGAAGATACCAGAGAGCGACATCGAGCTGCCGCCCGTTTTCGACCAGGGCGAACTCAACTACGTGACCGGCGTGGGCAAGCTGAATGGCCGGCTGATCATTTTGATTGACCTGAACAGGATCCTGCAAAAGGGCGAACTGCGGCGGATAGCTGAAGTGAGTGAACCACGCGCCGCAACCGCCTTCGCCGGATTGTAAGCGGCACCTAGGACGAAAAACGGGAAACCATGGCCACTTCGAGTATTCAAATCCAAATCAGTGAACCGGAATACAAGCTGCTGCAAACGCTGGTATATCAGGAATGCGGCATGTACTTTGACGAAAGGCGGGCCCATTTTTTGCAGGACCGCCTGCAACGCAGGCTGAAGATCTGCGGGCTGGATACTTTTTACGCTTACTATCGCCTGCTCACCAGCTATCAGGGCAAGGCGGAAATGAGCGCGCTGGTGGAAAACCTCACGGTGAATGAAACCAGCTTCTTTCGCAATAAACCGCAGCTTGAACTGTTCCAGAAAAACGTTCTGGAAGAACTGTTGAAGCGAAAACAGGAGCGGCGCGACTGGAGCCTGCGCATGTGGTGCGCGGGATGTTCCACAGGACAAGAACCATATACGCTGGCCATGCAGGTGTGCGACGCGCTGGCTTACTATTACCTGCGCAATCCTCTGCCTTTTGAAATGCCCAGTCCCAAGCCGCTGATTCCGCCACCGTGGAAAGTGGAGATCCTGGCTTCCGACATCAACTACACGGTATTGCGCACGGCGCAGGAGGGCGTTTATTCAGAAAATCAGATGGAATCCGTGGATTACGCTTACCGGCTGCGATATTTCGACAAGCTGGGCGACCGATACGCGGTAAAGCGGGGACTGAAAGACCTGGTCCATTTCGACTTCCACAATCTCAAAACGGAGTTTCTGCCCCAGCGCAATGACGTGATCTTCTGCCGCAACGTGATGATCTACTTTGATGAAGCGGAGCAGAAGCGCCTGGTAGAAAAGCTGTATCGCTGCCTGAACGCCGAGGGTTACCTGTTTATCGGCCATGCGGAAAGCCTGTTTGGCCTCTCAGACAAATACAAGATGCTGCACCAGAACAACGGTACGGCTTACCAGCGCATTGAGGTGGCGGGGTGAACTTCTTCTCTGACGATCACGCGGCTGAGCTTCGCGAACTCTTCTTTGAGAGCGCAACAGAACTGTTGCAGACGCTCAATGAAGAGGGGCTGGAGCTGGAGAAGCGTCCGGAAGATCAAGAAGTTTTGCGCCAGGTTCGGCGCACGGTCCATACCCTGAAGGGCGACTCAGCAGCTTGCGGTTACACCGAACTAAGCGAGTTGGCGCATGCGCTGGAAGATGTCCTGCGTCCCGATATTGCCGCTGTGAGCAAGGCAGCTTTGGCGGAAGTGGTGCTGATTGCTGCCGATACGTTCAGTTCCATGCTCTCCGCTTATCGCGGCAGCCTGCAACCGCCGGCAGGAGAAGAGCTGAAAGAGCAGATCGTTTCGCTTACCAAAAAACCAGCCAATACCGTGCGTTACAAGCTGCAGGCTCGCTTTGTCTGGAGCGAATACGAGCAAATGGTAGTGGCGGACGCGCTGGGCCGCGGAGAAACCGTTTACAACGTGGCGTTCTCCATTGAACCGCAGTGCCCGATGCGTGGCGCCGCAATGCAATTGATCCGCAACGTGCTGCAGGATTGCGGCAAGCTGCTGGCGGTTGCACCAGACCAGAGCACTCTGAGTAACGATCTGGACGTGGTGGAGGCGGCCATTGCCAGCGACAACTCCGAGGAATGGATCGCAAAAAAGTGCCGTATCCCGTCAGTGGTTGCGGAAGTCCTTGTACAAAAAGCCGGACAGGCACAGGAGCCCGCGGACGACGTTCTCGATATTGTCAGGCACGTAACCACACCACAGGAAGACGGGACCGAAACCGTCATCCGAGCTGAGGAAACGCTGGTAGAGTCGGCCGCCCGCGAAGTTGCAACACCAAGAGCGGAAAATGCCAATTCGCAAATAGCGAATGACACGCAGCCCGCCAGTTTTGCCAGCATGTCAGAAACGCTGTTGCGCGTGGACGCGGAGAAGATTGATTCCGTGCTCAACCTGGTGGGCGAATTGATTATCGCCAAGAGCATGCTACACCAGGCGATCAATGAATTTGAAAAGCGCCATCCCAAAGATCCTTTGAAAATGCGGTTCTCTGACGCCATGGCATTCCAGGCGCGGATCATGAACGACCTGCAGAAATCCGTAATGAAGATCCGCATGGTTCCGGTGGAACATCTTTTCCGCAGATTTCCGCGCGTGGTGCGCGATGTAGCTAAGTCCTGCGGCAAGGAAGTAAATCTAGTGGTGACCGGACAGGATACCGACCTTGATAAAAGCATTCTGGACATGCTGGCCGAGCCGCTGGCGCACCTGGTGCGCAATGCCGTGGACCACGGGATTGAGTCTCCGGCAGAGCGCATCAACGACGGAAAGCCGGCGCAAGGCACGGTAACGCTTGACGCTTATCACCAGGGCAATGAGATTGTGATTGAGGTGACCGACGACGGGCGAGGCATTGACCGCGAAAAGTTGATAGCAAAAGCGGTGGAGCGCGGCCTGATCAAGCACGGTGACGCAGTGGTGCTGGGTGAAATAGAGACCAACAACCTGATTTTCCATCCAGGCCTGAGCACCGCGCAGGAAGTTACGTCTATTTCCGGCCGTGGCGTAGGCATGGATGTGGTGAAGACGGTGCTGGAAAAACTGAAAGGCACGGTCAGCATCCGCACGACCGCCGGCAAAGGAACAACGTTCTTCCTGAAAGTGCCGCTAACACTGGCGATCATCAAGGCCTTGCTCTTCCGCGTGGGTGACCGGTTATACGCCGTGCCGCTGGCTTCCGTAGTGGAGATCACGCGGACGACACAAGGCGCGCTGCATCGCGTGGACCAGCATGAGGTAATGCAGTTGCGCAATGAGGTGCTTGCTCTGCTGCATCTGCACCGGCTGGAAAAAGAGCAGGCGGAAACGGGAAAGATGTTTGTGGTGGTGATCTCGACGGGCGAGCGCAAGTTCGGCCTGGTGGTGGACCATTTGGTAGGCGAAGAAGAATTAGTCATCAAGGCCATGGACGATCATTTAGTGGCCACTGATCTGGTCAGCGGCGCTTCCATTCTTGGCGATGGAACTGTGGTGCTGATCCTGAATCTCTCAAGTGTAGTTGCAAAGCTCGGCAAGTTACAGATGGTGGGGGCCACAGCATGAGTACGAAATTGCGAGTCCTGGTGGTGGATGATTCAGCACTGATGCGAAAGTTGATTCCACAGATCCTTGCCCGGGACAGCGAAATTGAAGTAGTAGGAACCGCAATGGACGGCGCTTTTGGGCTCAAGAAGATTGAAGACCTTCGTCCTGACGTGGTAACGCTGGACCTGGAAATGCCGCGTATGGACGGACTGGAGACACTGCGCCAGATCACGCGGCGGTTCCGCGTACCGGTGATCGTAGTGAGCGCGTTGACCACGGAGGGCGCAAGCGCGACGTTCAAGGCTTTGGCCCTGGGAGCGTTTGATTTTGTGGCCAAGCCACGCGATGCCGCCTCCGCTCACATGGACGAGATTGCCGTGGACCTGATCAGTAAAATCAAGGTTGCCGCCAAAACCAAGATTCGCAACACGCCAAACCCTCTCGCATTCGATCGGCCCAGACCAGACAAGAAACCTTTGCGCGCGCGGCGCGAGCCAACCAAGATCGTGGCAATTGGCATTTCTACAGGAGGGCCAAACGCCTTGCAATATTTGTTGCAGCAATTGCCTGGAGATTTTCCCGGCACCATTGTTGTGGTGCAACACATGCCCGAAGGATTTACGGAGATGTTTGCGAGGCGGCTGGATGAGTCTTGCGCCATCGATGTAAAGGAAGCGCAGTCAGGCGACCTGCTGATTGCAGGACGAGCGCTGATTTGTCCTGGAGACCGGCACATCAAAGTCCGGCGGATGCCGCTGGGAAATACCGTGGTGCTTTCCGATGAGGCCCGCACAAATGGACACAGGCCATCAGTTGACATTCTGTTTCGCTCAGTGGCGGCAGAGTTTGGCAGCCGTGCCGTAGGCGTATTGATGACCGGCATGGGCGATGACGGCGCCGACGGACTGGGCTTGATGAAAGATGCGGGCGCCCTGACGATCGCGCAGAGCGAGGACTCCTGCACGGTGTTTGGCATGCCCAAAGCGGCCGTGGAACGCGGACATGCCATGCGCATTGTCCCCCTGGATATGCTGGCGAATACGCTGGCCATGCAGTGCAACCCGGAAAAGATTGCTCGAGCAGTAGTAAAAGTTTGATTGGATTCGCGAGGAGAACAAGTATGGAAACATTTCCAATTCTGATTCGTAAAGACGGCATGCCGATCCGCTATCTAGTGGTGGACGATTCCGTCTTCGCGCGCAAGAACGTTGCGAAGATGGTTGAGGCTTTTGGCGGCGAAATTGTCGGCGAGGCCGGCGATGGCTGCACCGCCATTACGGAATACGACCGAACCACACCTGACATGGTGTTGATGGACATTACCATGCCACAGATGGAAGGTATTGAGGCTGCGGAACGCATCGTGCGGTCGCATCCGAATGCTCGTATCGTGATGGTGTCTTCCGTCGGCTACCAGGAAAACATTGTTGCCGCGCTGCAAAAGGGTGCGCGCCACTTTGTCCAGAAGCCGGTGAAGTCGGAAATACTTTACGAAGTCATCAAGTACGTAATGGGCGATGACGCGGCCGTGGCCACACCAACTGCCCAGGAAAGCTGAGATCCGATGAAGATCGAACTAATTCAGCCGTTCATCAACGCGGCGGATGCCGTGCTGGCGGAGACTCTGCAATGCGCGGCCCGCATGGGCGACGTGACCATGGACGAAGAAGCGTATCGCCGCAAAGGCATCGCTTCCATGGTTACGATCAAGGGCGACATTGAAGGCCGTATCATCTTTGATATCGATACGCCGACCGCGGCCAGGGTAGCGAGCTATCTCACTGGATCGCCTGTGCCCGAAAGCGATGAAGTGGCGCGGGAAACCGTGTGCGAACTGGCCAACATGGTGATTGGCAGCGCCATTACCGCGCTCAACGACCAGGGATTCAAGTTCAAGATTTATCCGCCTGTGATCCATGCCGATGAACTGGGCGAAAAAAGCAGCGAAGATCAGGAATCACTGGTGATGTGTTTTGACACGGGCAGCGGAAACATCTTTATGAACATCGCCATGCGCTACAACCGCAAGCGTCGAACGGACAACTAACGCAAGCTAACTTCTTCTCATAGCGATTCCAACGGGCGGGCACACAAGCCGCCCTTTTTTTTGCGATGCTTAGTCTCAGGATGTTCAAGACCAGACTATGGGAAAGTGCGGACCACAAACGGCGTTTGCAGCGGACATGGCAAAGGGACTTCATCGTTGAAATTAGGATCAATCGTTGGAACACACCCTGGGTCCTGCTGTGGAACATGGAACGTGGGCAGCGGAAGGTTTACTATGCCGGCATTTACCGGAGTCGCCAGCACTGAATTTGTGCTGGTCTTGATAATTGAAATCGAAGGTGTTGGGAAAGTTCTATCGGGCTGCACTGGGCCCTGAAGGCAAAAAGGATCAATGCAATTAGGCACATGCACGTCATCGCGGACGGTAGTAATGTCATTGGCGCTGACCACATAAACGCGCGACGCGTCAGAGGAAGCGTCCACTGAAATTGCGCCTGGGCCTACTGCGATTGTTCCCGTTTCACGCAGACCAACCGCGTCAATCACGCTGACCAGATTGCCGGGGCAATGACTGGCATTGCTGGCGGAAGTCTGGTCCGGAAGCGTGAGGTGATTCACTCCTGCCGGACAGTTTCCCAGCGCCGCATACACTCTGCTGCCGTCACTCAGCGCGGTCAAAGATGTTGGACTGCCCGAAACATGAATGTCTGCAAGCTTGGTCGGCAGCACCTGCGGATTTGATCCCAGGTCAAGACCGTTGGCCTGGATCACGGAGATGGTGTTTTCGCCCGTTCCCGTATTGCTTACGTAAACGCGCCTCAGCTTGGAATCATAGAAAGCAAAGTTTGGCGATGACGCACCGGTGGTGCCTACCTTGATGGCATTTCCGGCAGGACACGATGGGCTGACGGCACAAGGAAGAATGATGTCGAGCGAAGTATCAATCACGCTTACAGTTCCATCGCCCTGATTGACGACAAACACAAATAGTCCGTCTGTGCTCATCACGGCCCAGATCGGATTCGATCCAACGGGAATGTCCTTGATGATCGTGTTATCTATCGTGGAAATTTCCGTCACCGTGCCCGCGCCCGCATTCTGGTTCACGACAAAAATCTTGTTATTAGCGGCATTGCCCGCAATCATGACTGGGTTCGAATCGCCGGCAGGCAGTGCGATAGTGGAAACGACGGCAAGGACGCCGCCGGAAATCAAGTCCACGGTATTGCTGAGGCGATTAACGATATAGAAATTACCAGCACTGTTGGTGGCGCCCGCAACCGGGCCCTGGCTTGTGGCGGGCAACGTCACCGTGGAAACGGTTGTGGTGGGAAGCAGCGCGAGATAGGTAGAAACCGACGGCGGAATCGAAGCGCTCGGATCGCCGCTATTAATAATGAAAACGCGGTTTGAAGTCTTTCCCAGAAAAACTGGATTCACTCCCACAGGCACGATCCCTACGCTTGAGTCCCCTGAGACATCAATGTGCATGTCACTGCCGTCCGCGGGGGGTGCGGGGGAAACAACCGGGTTGGTCGATAACGTGATAGCATGCGCGAGCGTTCCGGGATCGCCAGAAGGAGACGGAACAGGGGTGATGAATTGCCGTAAGGTGTCATTGCAGCCTACGGCCACCAACATAAGAATGCCCAGGCTGGCCAGCAGCCACATTGCCTTGAAACTTGCCTTCATTCAAACTCCACCGGTGCTACCGGTTTGAACGCTCAAACTCTGAATTATTGCGAAGGATTTATTGTAAATCATTTGCTTATTTCGCTTCGCTCCAAACCGCTGGGGAAGTGTGGTCGTTGGCGAACATTTTTGGGCACTCATAGCAGGACGCTTGGCAGGCGCAAGTCGGCGTTCGCGGCATTTCGCGCCAATAGAGTCACACAACACACAAAATCAATAGATCACCTGATCCGCGCGATCCCCGACCTCAGCCTTTAGGCGGCCCGCTTCGGCGGCTTCTTCTTTCCAGCCACCGATTTCTGCTTCCCTTTCACCTCAACCTCTGACTCGCGCTGGGCAGCCTCTACTCGTTGCGGGCCTTTCTTCTTCCCTTCCATCTGCGCCAGGCTCTGCTTCAGCGCGGCCATCAGGTCAGTGGGCGGGGCTGCAGGCTTCGGCTTGTCAATCGCCACAACCTGCTTCCCTTCCATATGGGCCTTGATCATCTTTTTCAGGTTCTCTTCAAACGTGTCGTAATACTTTGTGGGGTCCCACTTGGCGGCAAGGGCTTCAATCAGCTGATGCGCCACTTTCACTTCCCCCTCTTTCAGGGTGGCATGCTCGGTGCCAAAATCAGGCGCTTCGCGGACTTCTTCCTTGTAATACATGGTGTGCAGCATTAAGCCTTTTTCATACGGACGCAAAAACGCCGTGTATTCGCGATTGTGCATGGCCAGCTTGGCCACGCCAACGTAGCCGGTATCTTTCATTGCTTTTACCAGCAGGGCGTAAGGCTTTTTAGCGGCTTCGTCCGGGGCCAGATAGTAGGATGACTCAAAGTAAACCGGATCGATTTCTTCCTGTTTCACAAACTCCAGGATCTCCATGGCTTTGGCGGTCTTGGGTTCGATTTTCTTAATTTCTTCCGGCTCAATGACCACGTATTCGCCCTTGCGGAATTCATAGCCCTTTACAACCTCATTCCGCTCAATGACCTTTTCGTCCACTGGGCAATAAAGCTGCTGCTTTACCCGGGCGTTATCGTCGCGATGGAGCATGTGAAAAGAAACGCGCGTGCCGCGTGCGCCGGAAAACAGCCGTACCGGCATGGAAATAAGTCCAAAAGTAAGATATCCGGTCCAAACAGATGCAGCCATGATTCACCCTTTAATTAAGAATTCACTCTGCTGAGGATTACCCTTATTAGTTAGAAGGACGACCCGGTTAGCAGATCCGGCCTATTCCGGCGTGGCCTGAGCAAGGATCCACCGGTGATATATCTCGTCCCGATTCAGAAATCGTGGGGTCATCCTGTTTGCAGCAACCCTTTCTCTTGTACGATGCGCTAAGGGGCTTGTATGCCGCCAGCGCCGCTCGTCCCCGGGGAGGAATGCACTGCCAAAATCGCGCTCATTCAGGATCTCTGACCTCCTGGCGCTGGGCTTTGCCGCCGCCATTCTCGCTGTTTTCGCATCGCTGCATCACTCTGAATTCCCTCTTGGCGGCCGCCGATTCCTCACCGCGTTGGCCATCACCGCCGGATTCGCCGTGCTGGCCTGGTTCGCCGGCGGCGTGAATTTCAGCGGAGCCTTGGCCGGATCCGCCGTAGCTTTCATCATGGCGGTTCGCGATCTGCGCATGTTTCTGGCGCTGCTCATCGTTTTTGCCGTTACGCTCGTCGCCACTCGCGTCGGCTATGCGCGCAAACAGCAACTCCGCACTGCTGAGCCTCCTGGCGGACGCACTGCCGCTCAAGCCATGGCCAATCTTGGCATCGCCGCGCTGGTGGTTGCCCTAGCGGGCAAAGCGTGGCCGGTGCTGGCGCTGGCCGCTCTGGCTGAAGCCGCTGGTGATACATCATCGAGCGAAATCGGCATGGCCTTTCCCGGCAAGACCGTGATGATCGCCACCTTCAAGTCAGTTCCCGCGGGGACTGACGGCGGCATGAGCCTTTTTGGGACCATCGCGGCTTTGCTAGGTTCGGCTGGCGTAGCCGTAGCTGCCCTCGCTACAGGTCTTGTGCCTTTCAGCCAGCTTGCGATCGTCATTCTTGCGGGCTTCTTCGGCACCTTGATTGATAGCCTGCTGGGCGCGGTCCTTGAGCGCCGCGGCTGGCTGGATAACGATCTGGTGAACCTGCTCAGTACTGCCGCCGCAGTAGGGATGGCGTGGGGGCTGGGCTGAGTCATTCGTAGCTTGTTATCCGTTTTCAAATCCGTGGCGATCGCCGCCATTCGGAATAACTGCGGGAACATTTGAAGGTCTATTGAATGAACGAGAATGGATACTAGTCTGAAAATACCGAGAGTTCGTCCGTTGCATGTCTTCACATTTCGGCATTCGCAGCGACAAACGTTGCGTGGCTCGCAAATGTTGCTGCATTCGCAAACCAGGTCCATTGGATCATGACAAGACTTTTTTATGACTAGTAAGAAAACAACCAGTTTATGCCGCCGCGTTCGTCTTCGATTCGACTCTCTGCTCCTCTCCTGAAGCTGACGCTCGTCTCATTAAACTGAGTGTGGTCCCGGCAACGGTCAATCCTGCGGCCAAGGCCAGCCACTTCGCATGGCTTTCCAACCACAGTTCCATACTGAACGAGTGTGCACGCTTATCGAAAATTCCATGAGAGCCGTGATCTCCCGGAACAGGCTCCCAGAGATTATCTGGGCGATTGGGATCTTCCGGGCCATCATGTTGCTGCGATTCATATCCCGTGCGCGCAAGATAGTCGTCGGCAAAAGAAGGGACAAGCTTGTTGCCGAAGATTGCCTTTACGGTGGACCACGCCACGTAATACTCGCGGCGATCGGGATGATGGGCGGCGTAATAAATAGCGCGGGCCGCCACCTCTGGCTGAAAGATCGGTGGCACCGGCTGCGCCTTGCGTGGCAGGCGGCTTTTCACCCAGCCAAATTGCGGAGTATTGAGAGCCGGCATTTGAACCATTGTGGTACGCACTTTGCTGTGGTCATGCTTAAGCTCTGTGCGCAGTGCGGCGAAAAAGCCAAGCACTGCATGCTTGGCGGCACAATAAGCAGCTTGCAAGGGTATGCTCCGATAGGCGAGCGCCGAACCCACATGCACAATCGTGCCGCGGTTTCTTGGCAGCATATGCTTAAGGGCCGCCAACGATCCATATACATATCCCAGGTAGGTTACATCTGTGACCCGCTTGAAGTCCTCTGGGGTCATCTCTTTGATGGGAGAAAATACCGATGCCATGGCGTTATTTACCCAGATGTCAATCGGTCCCAGGTTTTTTTCCACGTAGTCTGCCGCAGCTTCAACCGCATCGGCATCGGCCACGTCGACTGGAAGCACCAGAGCTCTGCCGCCGGCTTCCTCCACTTCACGACGGGCCGCCGTCAACCCATCCTTTCCCCTGGCAATTAGACCTATCCATGCACCGCGTCTAGCAAACTCCCGGACTGTCGCACGCCCCACTCCCGCAGACGCTCCGGTGATAACAACTACCTCATGCTTCGCCACGTTCCAATACCGCCCTTCCTTTGAATGTCATATACCAGTTTGGATGCCGACGGGGAACATCGTGTTTGCTCGCATATCGTAATACGATATTTACTCATCTGTTTGCCTAACGGCTGGCTACCCTTGCCGCAGGGCAAACATCGAATTAGAAGTCAGCCCTTTTTCAAAGTCACTGCTTGATGTATTGAAACTGTGGCTTAGGTCCACATGCCGCGCATTTCACAGATCGTCCCCGTTGATCGCGTAGACGTAAAGAGTTACACGGTGCCAACCGACCTCCCTGAATCTGACGGTACATTGGAATGGGACCGTACAACTCTGGTAGTGGTCAGGATCTCGGGCGGCGGCAACCAAGGCATCGGCTACACCTATGCCGACACTGCAATGGCCTCTCTGATTCACAACACGCTAATTCCAGCTCTGTCGGGGAAAGATGCCATGTCCCCAGGCGCGGCTTACATGGCCATGTGGCAAAAGATACGCAACCTCGGCCGACCTGGGATTTGTTCCATGGCGATCTCGGCTGTCGATTGTGCGCTATGGGACCTGAAAGCCCGTCTGCTGAATCTGTTTAGTCACTCTGTTGGGCCAGGTTAGAGATGCCGCGCCGATTTACGGCAGCGGCGGATTCACTTCGTACTCGGACAGGCAACTTACAAACCAACTCTCCGGCTGGGTAAAGCGGGGGATCAAGGCGCGTAAAAATAAAAATTGGACGCGACGCAATCCGTGACGTGGAACGCGTCCGTCTCGCCCGCAAAGCGATCTCTCCTGAAACCGAACTCTACGTTGACGCTAATGGGGCATACGGTCGCAAACAAGCCGTGATGCGGGCGGAGCGCTTTGCCACCTTCGGCGTGACATGGTTTGAAGAGCCTGTCTCATCTGACGACCTTGCCGGTCTTCGACTCGTGCGCGACCGGGCGCCGGTATCGCGCTGTAATCAAGCCAGGTGATAGAACGCGCCCAGAATCATTCCAAAAATGGTGTGCGCAATCATGATTGCCAGCGGGGTTTGCACACCGTAATGCAAAGCCAGAAATCCTGGAGGTTCAAGCAGATTCTTGGCCGTCGGGCCTTGTTGCTCGCTGGCCATGCGCGGATGCAGCCCCGGCAATAGTGCCATCCCGACCACCAGCACAACGATTCCATGACCGATGCCTATCAATGCTCCCCGCCACCAACCTCCAGTTCCCAGCGCCTGGAAGATGAAGACGTAAACCACGGAAAATATCCATCCCGCCACCAAGTGCACCAGAAAGCCATACAGCTTCGCGCGATCGCGATCAGGGGTGAAGATGGTGCCGAGCATGTAGGGGAAATTGATGCGAGTGAGTCCGAGTCCCTGGGCGCCCGCACTGATTGTGGTCAGGACAATGGTTGCAAGAAAACCCCACAACAGCCAGCTAGCCCAATTCATGAGATCACCTCGCGGCTGCCCAATTTAACGTTTTCGCCAGTCTGTGCGGCAGGATGAGAGTCTCCACGTTCCTTTTCTTCCAGGGTGAGCGCCGCGCTGATCAGACCGATATGCGTGAAGGCCTGTGGGAAATTCCCCAGAGCGTCTCTTGTTCCAGGATCAATCTCCTCAGCAAACAAGCCGAGATCATTTCCATACTTGAGAAGTTGATCAAAAACGTCGTAGGCTTCTTTTAGCGTACCTCCGCCGAGCGCAAGATACTCCACGGCCCAGAAGCCGCATATACCAAAAGCGCCCTCGGGAGGCTGAGACCGATAGCGAAACAGGAGACTGTCACCGGGGCTCAATTCCTGACGGATTTTGCGATAAGTGCTCTTCATACGTGACGACTGTGCTTCTTCAAAGCCATACCATGGGAGGCGCAGCAGAGTGGCATCCACACTGTCACCATCGAGGACACTTACATAGCTCTGAAGGTTATCATTCCATGCGCGATGTTCTATCTGTTGCCGGATGCGTCCGCGCTCCAGTTCAAATTGCTGGCGTGGCACTCCATCCAGAAGGCCTTTGTCGCTGAGAGCAAGCAGGCGATCAAGGGCCGTCCAGCATAGCAGGCGCGAATGAGTGTGGTTGGCTCCGCCGGATCGTGGCTCCCAAATTCCTTCGTCAGCAAGGTTCCAGTGTGCCGCAACGTACTCTCCAAAGCCGATCAAGACTTTTTGCGTGGTGCGGTCGAAGTGTCCATGCCGCTGTGCATACTGGGCCGCGGCTTCTATCACTTCACCGTAAACGTCAAGTTGAAGCTGATGTCTTGCCCCGTTACCAATGCGTACCGGCCGGGAATCGAAATAGCCCGCAAGATCCAGTTCTTTTTCGCGAGGAGCGATCCCACCGAAAACGTTATATAGGACACGCAAACGAGGCTGGGTCAACCGCGTGGCGTGCAACATCCAGGTCATGAAACTTTCTGTTTCTTCGATGTAGCCAAGGCCCAAAAGCGCACGCACGGTCAGCGATGCGTCACGCAACCAACAGTACCGATAGTCCCAGTTGAGGCTGCCGCCAATTCGCTCAGGCAGTGAAGTTGTTACGGCCGCTGTGATTGCTCCTGAAGGCGCATACGCCATCAGTTTGAGCGCCAGAGCGCTGCGCACGACTGCGTCACGATACGGTCCCTGATATTTCGCTCGCGCCGCCCATCCCTGCCACCAGTTTACGGAACGCTTAATCGACGCGGTCGCATTTTCGCCCAATGCCGGCAGGACAGCGGGTGACTCCTCAGAATAGCTGAGCGAGAACTGAAGCACGTCACCATCTCTCATTGAAAACGCTCCGCGGGCTTCATTCCCATGGATCTTTAAAGGAACATTGCCGCGCAAGGAATATGCGCCTCGCCCGATCTCCAGTCGCAAAACATTTGGGCCCAGATTCTTGATTTCCACTTCTCTCGTTCCATAGTAGCCACGAGGGCAGAATGCCACCTTCAGCTTAATCTCCCCTTCTGTACATGCAATTTGCCGCAGAAGTTCGTGATCCGGCAGCAAGTGTCGTCGTTTGAACTCTTCTGAAGCCACTGGCATGAGATCAGTGAGGGTTGCGCGGCCCGTGGTGCAAATAAAATGGGTCTCCAGGACATTGGATCCGCGAATGTAAGCGCGCTCAAACTGGCTCGGTTCCGACGGTGATATCGACCAATAGCCGCCTTTGTCCTTATCGAGAATGGCGGCAAAAATCGACGGACTATCAAATCGAGGCCAGCAAAGCCAGTCTACTGATCCGTATCTTGAAACCAGGGCGGCGGAACGACAATCTCCAACCGCAGCATAATCGTGAATCTTGGCAATTGGTCTGTTCGACAAAAGCACAATAGGATAATAGATTACCCAAGGCTGATTGGGTGATGCCTGCCAGCGGTTCGTGCCGAGAAAAGGTGGTTACCGTCCCCCTACCGAAATGAAGTCAATCAGTCCCACATACAGATTCCATCTTTCAATCGTCCTGTTCCCACTTTTTAACTTTTAGCTGGCAGCGCTCCAATTTCAGCTAATGGTTGACCAGTTCATTTATTAGTCTTGAGTGGGTGAACCTTCTCTCTTGTCAGCCTCTGCCGGAGTTGCAGCAGTGATTGTATGACTTTATCTATCTCGCTGGCGTGAAAGCCCTCGGATATTTGGGGTATATATTGCCTGAGCGCAAGCTTCGTCTCTTCTCCGAATTCCACGTTTCCATTGGAAAGTATCCTTACTCCATCCGCAACTGCAATTCTTTCATTCCACGCAATTGCCTCACATTCTGAAAGATTGGCCGGTAAATTCAGTTCCATGCGTGCACCCACTACGCGCACCGGATATCCTCCGGGAAGTCCAAATGGGCCAGGGACGTGGGTTTCCTTACCGCTTCCGTCAAGGATGTCGCGCAGCAAGACAGCGGCTGTACACCCAATTACTTTATTGACTTCTAAGCCATTGCTTGTCCGTTGGTTTACCAGCAAGCCGGTTACGTTCTCGCAATGTTTCCCATCAACCCAGACCTGTGCTTCATCCACTCCAGGTTTTGGTGTGTATAAATGCAGGTGATGAGCCATGACTTGTAAGCGCTGGCCGGACATAAGACCAAGAGAAGACCGCAAGCTTGCCGCCACAAGAGCAATATTGCCGATGCCGCAAAACACAGGAAGGCCCAGGGCGCGCAAGAGTGGGTTGACCGCATCAGGATAGCAGCCATTGATAAAAAGCACTGGCCGCGAATGAGCAGCCACGGCTTTAGCAAATTTGATTGCAAAAGCTGCCTGCAATGGCAACGTGAAACCGAATCCCGCGCCGCGGAGCAGCTGCGTCCACAATGAAGGTTGGTGAATCCATTCCCACGGGGAGTAATACGAAGCGCAATTAATTATTATGTCAGGTTGTAGTGATGAAAGCAGCCTGCAGGCATCACCTGATTCGGGGTCAAATTCGACGGTCTCAAATTTCGCCGGCGAGTGCGCGCTTGCAGCCTTGGCGCGTGAGACATAAATGATCTCATTCAATTTATCTCTGGAGCGGGCACAAACTATCACGCGATGAGGCCGCGATGGCAATAAGGCCAGGGAATAAGAGATGGCACGCGTCAAAGATCCGCTGCCGATGATCAAGATGGTTGCGTCCATGAAACTTGTTTCGCCTCGTCCTGTTACTCTTCTCTCAGGGCCACAATCGGATCAACCAGGGTGGCGCGCCGAGCAGGAAGGTAACAAGCACAGAGTGAAATTACAATCAATGCTGCAACCACACCCACCAATGTCATGGGATCGTAAGCAGGAACGTTGAACAACAAACTGGACACATAACGAGTGAGGAGGAATGTGGCCGTCATTCCAATGGCCACACCTATCAGCGTCAGGCGCACGCCATGGGCCAGGACCAATTGCAGGACTTGGCCGCGGGATGCCCCCAGGGCCATCCGCAGCCCGAGTTCCCGAGTGCGCTGGGCAACCGAGTACGCCATGACGCCGAAAATGCCAACCGCCGCAAGCACCAGAGCGATGCCGGCAAAGACCGCTAACAGAACGGTGCGAAATCGCGGCTGAGAGATGGACTGCGAGATGTTCTCTTCCATGCTTTGGATTGAGGTAATCGGTTGATTAGGATCGATGTTATGCACTGCCTCGCGTAAGGAATTGGCCTGCGCCAATGGGTCTCCAGCGGTGCGCACTACCAGGGACAGCGTCGTGACTGGAAGCACCTGGTCCGCCTGGCGAAAAGGGAGGTATATCTCTGAAGAAGACTCGCTGGCCAGAGACTGCTTCACATCAGCAATGATCCCGACAATTTCCATCCATGGAACGTCGGGACTCGGTGAGGATCCAAGCTGGATATGCTGGCCGAGCGGAGACTGGTTCGGAAAATGGGTGCGCGCAAAGCTGGAATTTACCACGACAGCTCCAGGAGCTCCTTCGCGGTCGCGATCTTCAATCCACCTGCCGGAGATAAGCGGCACTCCCATTGTTTTTAAGTAGCCTGCGCTGACCACACGATAGCCGGTGATCGTGTATTCCGCGGGGGACCGGGGGGGCCGCCCCTGAATATTAAAGTGCAGAGCCGACCCGATGCCGGTGACGGGCAGAACGGACACAGCTCCAACTGAGCGCACACCGGGCAGGGCCGACACTTGCTCAAAAAGGCGGTCGAAGAAGTTCAAGCGCACATTCCGATCACTGTACGCGGCAGGCGAACGCACTATATTCGCGATCAAGATGTGATCGATAGAGAAACCCGGAGAAACCTGGGAAAGGCGCGCGAAACTCTTGAATAGAAGACCGGCCCCAACCAGCAGCAACATTGCCAAAGCGATCTCAGAAACAACCAGGACGGCGCGTGTACGCAAAACGGCGCGGACAGACCCGCCGCGGTTGGTCTCATTCAGAGTTTCACGCAGGTCGATGTTCCACGTATGGCGCGCGGGTGCCAGCCCAAACAGGATGCCCGCTACAAATGCAATCAGGGCAGTGAAACCCAGTACCCATGGATCCATAGAAATGCTACTGCTGCGTGGAAGGCTGCTTCCCGCCAGCCGTACTAAAAGAGGTATTGAGGCCCAGGCCAGGGCAAGCCCAAGAACGCCCCCAGCAATAGCCACCAGGATACTTTCCGTCAACAGCTGGCGAATAATATCAGCGCGCCGGGCCCCCAGAGCGATGCAGACTGCCATCTCGCGCCGTCGGCCAGTGGCGCGCACGAGCAGAAGATTGGCGACATTAGCACAGGCAATCAGGAGCACAACTCCCACTGCGCCAATCAAGACCCAAAGCGCGGTGTGAACGTTCTGCACAATCTGCTCCAGCATTGGATCGACCAGTGATGTCACATTGTTGTTGGTTTCCGGATATTTCTGCTCCAGCCGTTTGGCAATCACGGCTAGCTCGGAGCGGGCCTGCTCGAGTGAAACATCCGGTTTCAGACGGGCTATAGGCAGGATTCCAGGATGCCAGCTACGATCATCTGGCAGGGTTCTTGCCCAGGGTTCGAACGGTAAGAAGACATCCGCGGCCTGCTGAAGAATCTCAAAACGGGGCGGCATCACACCGATAATGGAATAACTTTGATTATCCAGTGTGATGGCCTGACTGAGCACACTGGGAGAAGACGAAAATCGCCGCTCCCAGAGACTATGGCTGATGAGCGCCACAGGGGGCGCTCCCGGCTTATCTTCCGCGTCAGAGAACCCGCGCCCCAATTCCGGCTTGACCCCTAAAAGGTCAAAAAGATTGGCAGTAACGTTTTGCGAGGGCAGCCGTTCGGCTTCGGCGCCACCCGTCATCGTCATCTGATTGTTCCGAACCGCTCCTATTGCTTCAAAGGAATGGCTCTGATCGCGCCAGTCCTTGTAATTGAGATAGGAAAGAGACAGCCTGGGGAATTGCGGCCAATGCTCGGCAAGCAACATGAGTTTTTGCGGATCACGATATGGGAGAGGCCGAAGCAGGACAGCATTGACGATGCTGAACATCGCGGTATTCGCGCCAATTCCCAACGCTAGCGTGAGCACAGCCACAATGGTGAATCCAGGATTGTTTTTTAACCTGCGAAGTGCAAATCGAAGATTCTGTGCGAGACTAAGCATCCGGCCTCCGGGTTGGGATCAGCAAATTCAATCGACTTAAATCAAATCAAGCAGTATAGCGAACAAGAGCGGCTTTGAGTTCTTCAGAGGTCATCCCATGGATCCTAAGCCAAATCGTCGCTATTTTTTCCAATTCCTCCGGCTTGCGTCCAGAACAAGATCGCAGTTTCTGCGCAAAATCCATCAGTACCGAATGCTCAAGAAGTACCCGCACAGAGAGTTCCATCTGGAAGCAGTCATTCACGCGGTACAGCACTCGGAGCGCGAGCAGGGATTGTCCGCCCAATGCGAAGAAGTCATCGTGACGACCCACCCGCTCCAATTTAAGGACCTCCGCCCAGATTTCTGCCAGGGCAGTCTCAAGGTTTCCCTGTGGAGGTTCATACTGACGCACCGCATAGGCTTTCCCCGTTGGCGCCGGCAAAGCCTTACGATCCAGCTTGCCATTCGGCGTCAATGGAAACGACTCAAGCAACACATACGCTGCCGGCACCATGTGCTCCGGCAAACGTCTGGAGAGGAACGAACGAAGGTCGGAAGATCGGGATTCGGGATCAGGAAAAGTGTGCAGAGTTGAAGGCGAATAGTAGGCCACCAGACGCTTCTCTCCAGGCGCATCTTCCCGCGCTATCACTACCGCTTCCTCCACTGCCGGATGTTCCTCTAGCCGCTCTGCTATCTCTCCAACCTCAATTCTGAACCCGCGAATCTTCACCTGTTCATCATTCCGTCCCAGAAATTCCAGTTTCCCGTCCGCCAGCCATCTGCCCACATCGCCTGTCTTGTACATGCGAGTGCCCGCCTCGGCTGCGTACGGATCGGGCACAAAACGCTCCGCCGTCAGTTCACTGCGGTTCAGGTATCCTCGTGCCACTCCTGCTCCGCCGATGTACAGCTCCCCCGCTACTCCAATCGGCGCTGGTTCTCCATACCTGTCCAGGATGTACACCCGCGTATTCGCAATCGGCCGCCCGATCGGCACCGATTGGCTACCCAATGGATCGGCGCAACGGTACATGCTCGCCCACACCGTAGCTTCGCTGGGCCCGTACTCGTTGAATAGCTCAACCTGGGGTTGCTGCTGGGCTGACTTCGCGACTAAGTCCGAGGGACAAGCCTCGCCGGCAACGATGACCCGGGAAAGCTGTTTCTTTTTTCCATGGCCGACAGAATATTCCAAAAGGTGCTTATATAAGGATGGAACACAGAGCAGGGTTTCCACTCCCAGGCGCTGAAGCTCCATGTTGAGACGCAACGGATCGCGAACGACATCGCTACTGGCGATCACTAGCGTACCGCCATGGAGAAGACTTCCAAAAATACCAGCCACCGAACTATCAAAGGAGATGGAAGACAGCAGCAAAAAACGGCCCAAATCACCGTAAGCCAGTTTTCTGGCAAAGGTTGAACTCACAAGATTCTGGTTGCTCACCATCACGCCTTTGGGTTTGCCTGTGGAACCGGATGTGTAAACGATGTAAGCCAAATGCGCTGGGGTAAACCCTGCGCCGAGAGTCTCCGGATTGCTCCTCGGTTGGTTGGCCCAGGAAGAAGTATCGGTCAAATCCAACGTTGCGAGGCTGGCCGGCAATGGCCCCAAACGCTCCATCACTTGAGCTTGCGTCAGCAGAACGACCGGTCCACTATTCTCCAGCATGTACTGCAAACGTTCCTGCGGATAGGCCGGATCCAATGGCACGTAAGCGCCCCCGGCCTTGAGTATGGCCATGAGCCCTACGATCATCTCCAAACTCCGCTCTACGCAGAGTGCCACCCGCATCTCCGGCTTCACTCCCAAAGTTTGCAGATAATTCGCCAGCTGATTCGCCTGCCGATTCAGTTGGCGATATGTCAACTGCCGGCCTTCATATTCCACCGCCACCGCTTTTGGCGTCCTCTCCACCTGCTCCGCGAATAACTCGGGGAGGGTCTTGTTCGACGGAAATTCGACCGCGGTCGCATTCCACCGGTATAGGACCTGCTCTCGCTCGCTCTCACTGAGCATACCCAGCCGGTCCACCATCTCCCAATCATGCGCTACCATCCCCTCCAGCAGCCTGCGGAAATATTCCCGATAGCGTCTGACGGTGCCGGGCTCAAACAGCGAGGTAGCATATTCCAATTCACCGGTGATCGTTCCATTTGCCTCACGCATAAAAAGCGTCAAATCGAATTTTGCCGGCTGGTAAGGCAGCGACTCGAGCGGCTTCGCTTCCACCCCGGGAAGCAGCATGGATCCTTCCGGCGCGTTCTGCCATGCAAACGAAACTTGAAACAAGGGATTGTGAGTCAGACTCCGCTCAGGCTGCACTATCTCCACTACCCGCTCAAACGGCAGATTGTGATTCTGTTGCCCTCGCAAGGACACTTCCTTCACCTGCTTCAGCAACTCTTTCACTGATATTGCGCCACTTACATCCACCCGCAGAGCCAGAGTATTTGCAAAAAATCCAATCACTCCTTCGATCTCTGCCCGTCCCCGGTTTGCTACCGACGTGCCGATCACCGCTTCCCCCTGGCCTGACAGGCGCGCGAGCAATGCTGCCCAGCCTGCCAGGAGCGTCATATATAAGGTTGTTCCCTGCCGCCAGCTCAGCTCTTTCAGCCCCGCCGTGAGCCCATGCTCCAGCACCAGTTCCTCCACTCCTCCTCTATAATCCTGCTGCGCGGGTCGTGCGTGGTCCGTGGGCAACTCAAGGAAGGCGGGAGCGCCCTGCAAAGCTTCTTTCCAGTACTCGCTCTGCTGCCTCAGCACCTCTCCTTCCAGCCACCGCCGTTCCCACATCGCATAGTCTGCATACTGGACTTCTAATTCCGGCAATGGGTCCTCTTCTTCACGACGGAAGGCGCTATACAATTGGCTCAACTCATTACGGAAAACCCCCAACGACCACCCATCGGAGACGATATGGTGCATGGTGATCAGAAGCGTGTGCTCATCTTCGGACTCGCGAACCAATAGCCCGCGAATCAATGGCCCAATTTGCAAATTAAAAGAAGCGTTAGCGTGCTCAGCGAGAAGACGATTCAGTTCCGTCGGTGCATCCCGTTGCCGCTGCAGATCGCGCTCCAGCAGATGAAACCGGCTGTCCGCAGCGGAGGCAATGCGCTGCACAGGCTCTCCATCAAGCAAGACAAAAGTAGTCCGCAAAGCCTCATGCCGCGCCACAATCCGGTCCAGCGCTCGCCGCAAGGCTGCCGTGTCCAGTTCGCCCCTCAAATGCAAGCCCCAAGGCACGTGATATGCCTTGCTTGCCTCTTCCATCTGCGCCAAAAAAAACAAGCGTTGCTGCGCAAAAGACAACGGCAGCCGCGCGCCGCGCTCCACGCGCACAATTGGCGGCAGATCAACTGGCATTGCGCCCTTCAGACTACCGGCCAGATCCGCCAGCACCGGGTGCGCAAACAGATCTGCTACCGTCATCGCCACACCCAATCCTTGCCGGATGCGCGTCACCACGCGCACTGCCTGTAGTGAATGTCCACCCAGGCCAAAAAAGTTATCGCGACGCCCGACCCGCTTCGCCTGAAGTAATTCGGACCATATTGCCGCCAGCATCTCTTCCGTCTCTCCCTGGGGAGTTTCATAGGCTTGCCTCGCGTACGCATCCGCTTCGGGGGCCGGCAACGCCTTGCGATCAAGTTTCCCGTTGGCTGTCAGCGGCATCTGCTCGAGCTGTACATATACTGCCGGCACCATATACTCCGGAAGTTTCGCCTGGAGCCAACTACGCAGTTCGCCCACCAGACCTTCAGCCAGCCGTGGCTTCAATGGATCATTAGAGTAAACGTGCAACGGACCCAAGACCGTGTTTTCCCCAGGAAACGTCACCTTTGCGGCTTGCTTCGTACTCTTGGCATTTCCACATCTGCGGAAGAGCACATCACAGAGCCCAGCCCCGGTTTTTGACCAGCGGACCTCGATGGTGTAAGGCAAATCCTTTTCGAGTGACCAGATATCTTCCAACTCGACTGCGCATGGCCGTTCGCCCTCTAACTGCCGGCGCAGTGCGCCTACCGTAGCCGGACGATTTCCTGAACGAAGAATTCGACTGGCGATGACATCGCGCTGAACGCGAGCGTCGGGAATTCCTGCAACTCCCAGCACCTCGGGGTGGTCACGGCCCAAGATCTCACGCAACCGCTCCAGACTCCAATTTTCAGCGCTCCAATCAATCCAGGGACATTCCAAAAGCAGGACAGGCCTACACACGTGAAGCACGACATCATAACGAAAGCTGGTGAGTTCATTGTGGGCCTGGCCGCGTTTCAAGTCGATTTCAACCCGGGTGATTTGCGGCAGGCGCTGGGGCAATGCAGTGAAGAATTCCGGAGAGATAAGCAACTGTCCTTCCTGATGGATACTCTTTTGCACGCGGTACAAGAGAGCATCACAACTCAGGGAATCGGTCGCTTCGTATAGTTGTGCGGAAGTGTGAAAAGCCTCCAGCAATGAATAATTACGCACGTCTCCTATGAAGATCGCGCCGCCTGTTTCCAGCGTTTCCACCGCACCGGCTAGAACGGTCATCAGGTACTCAAGGTCGGGGAAATGCTGGACTACGGAGTTCATGAGCAGGAGGTCAAATGGTTGCAGCTTGCTTATGTCTCCAAATTCATGCGCGGCCTTGCGCTCCAGCACAACATGGGGCATGTGCAGTTCAGGACGCTGCAACTGTTGACGCAAAAAATTCAGTGCCGCCACAGATATGTCCGTCCCCCGGTAGAACGCGCACTCAGGGGCAATGCGGAACAGCAACATACCCGTGCCACAGCCGATTTCCCAAACGCGCTTTGGCTGCAACGCCTTAACACGCTTCACTGTTCCATCCAGCCACTCGCGCATTTCTTGCGCAGCAATGGGCTGCCCGGTATAGAAGCTGATCCAACCAGCAGTGTTGAACGTGGGGTCCGCAACGGAAGCCCATTCGTTACAGATTGCGTCGTATGTGGTTGCCCATCCATTCACCTGCTCGGCCTTCAGCGCCTCTCGTGTGCCATACCCTTCACTACCGCGGCAGGCGCTGTCCATAACGTAGTAAGCCACCAGATGCTTTTCTCCGGGCACGTCTTCCCGCGCAACGATCACTGCCTCCGCCACCGCCGAGTGCTCCTTTAGCCGCGCTGCTATCTCTCCAAGCTCGATTCGGAACCCGCGAACCTTCACCTGTTCGTCGTTCCGTCCCAGAAATTCCAGGTTTCCGTCCGCCAGCCATCTGCCAAGATCGCCCGTCTTGTACATGCGCGCGCCCGCTTGCGCCGAATAAGGGTCGGGCACAAAGCGCTCCGCCGTTAGCTCATTGCGGTTCAGATATCCACGGGCCACTCCCGCTCCGCCGATATAAATCTCGCCCTCCACACCCACGGGAACCGGATCCATCTTTTCATCCAGAATGTATACACGCGTGTTAGCCAGTGGCCTTCCGATATGGGCTATGAATCCATCTTCCCGCTTCATCCTCACCCAGGTCGAGTAGGTCGTGGTTTCCGTGGGACCATACAGGTTGCATACCTGCTTCACTTCCGTGCCTGCGAAAATGCTTTCCACGAGTTCCCGCCGCAACGGCTCCCCGGCGACATTCATTGCCTGTACCGCTGCCGGCACCGCCCGCTCTTCCAGCAGTGTCTTCATCACCGACGGCACCGTATTGATCAGCGTTACATCCACTCCTCCTCCCGCCAAATCCAGCGCGTTGGACACCACGTGGATGCAGCCTCCGCACGTTAGCGGGACAAAGCACTCATACACCGCCAGATCAAAATTGAGGGAGGTGGAAAACAATGTCCGCGACAGGACATCATCGCTAAAAACCGTGTGCGCCCAGCAGATCAGGTTAACGGCATTGCGATGTTCCAGCATCACGGCCTTGGGCACACCGGTGGAACCTGAAGTGTAAATCACGTAAGCCAAATGACCAGGCGTGAGCCTTATGCTCGTGCGTTCAGGATTTATTTCTTCTGCCGCTTCCCTACTCTGCGCAACTCCATCCAACCCGATCACGCTGATTCCATTCCCAATTCTTCTCAGCAAAGCGTCCGTGCTCCTCTGCGTGAGCACTGCCACGGGTGCGCTGTCCTTCACCATATATTGCAACCGTTCCTCTGGATACTTTGGATCCAGAGGAACATAAGCTCCGCCAGCTTTCAGCACAGCCAGCAGTCCCACAACCATTTCCACGCCCCGCTCCGCGCATATTCCTACTCGCTCTTCAGGCCTGACTCCCTTCGTGTGCAGATAATGCGCCAGCCGGTTTGCCCGCCGGTTCAACTCGGCATAGCTCACTCTCTCGCTGCCAAACGCCACCGCCGTGGCTTCCGGCGTGCGTTTTACCTGCGCTTCAAACAGCTCGTGAATACACACCTCGGGATATTCCGCATGCGTGTTGTTCCACTCATGGAAAATCTGCTGTCGCTCTGCGTCCGACAGCATTCCGTTGGGTTTATTCATGGTCACCCCTGACCTGGCAGTAGCTCAGTTTGGCTAACAATTCTTCGCGGCAGCTCATCGCCGCGATGAACATCTCGTAAAGGCACGCTGATATTGGCGGCCAGCTTTCATCGAACTGACCCACTACGAAAGCCGCGGCGCAAACGGGAGTTCATTGCGCCGCAAGAGCAGCTTTGCGTTGATCAGGTGTCATCCTGCGGACCATCAGCCCGATCCTGGCCATTTTTTCCATTTCTAGAACGGGACGCGTCGAAATGGAACGCAGCCTTTGTGCAAACTCCTTCAATACTGGATATTCAAGAAGCGTACGCACCGAAAGCCCTGTCTGGAAATAGTCATTAATCCGGGATACTACGCGGAGCGCCAGCAGTGAGTGTCCGCCCAGATCGTAAAAGTTTGAGCGCACTGAGACGCGCGCCACGCCCAGAATTTCTTTCCAAATATCCGTAAGCAACTCTTCGATAGGAGTAATCGGCTCCGAAGCACTTTCCTCTATCTCCGGGAGCACACTATCTTCTACCTCCGGAAGAGCTCTGCGATCTACTTTGCCATTGGTATTCAGTGGTAACTCAGGCAAGATCACATAGATACCGGGCACCATGTACTCGGGCAGCTTGGCTTTCAAGTAAGCCTTTAACTCGTCAAGCTTCGCTTCACCGGAGATGTAGGCCACCAGTTGCTTGCCACTACCCAGGCTCTTCATGAGCACGGCACAGTTGCGCACTCCACCATGCTGTAGCAGCGCGACCTCAATCTCGCTCAGTTCCACCCGGAAACCGCGGATCTTGATCTGATTGTCCTCACGGCCAAAGAATTCCAGATTGCCATCGTCCATCCAACGGGCAAGGTCCCCACTGATGTAAAGACGTCCTCCCGGTTGGCCATAAGGATCTGGAACAAATCTCTCTGCCGTTAGTTCCGGCCTTTTCCAATAGCCTCGCGCGAGCCCTTCGCCACCGATGTACAACTTGCCCACGATTCCAATGGGCTCTAGGTTCATGTTGCGATCGAGCACATAAAGCTGGGTATTTGCGACCGCCTTGCCGATAGGTACGCTTACAGCATCCCTGGCTACCTTTTTTGCGACATACCAACCGCTGAATGTGGTGCATTCGGCAGGCCCATAGGCGTTCACCAGCCGCTCCGGCCCTCCATGCTCAAGCACGGCAGCAGCGGTTACGGGATAAACGGCTTCCCCTCCAAACAGCAAACTTTTCACCGAATTGAACATGGTGGGTTTCAGTCGCCCCACTTCGTTAAACAATGCGGTTGCCAGAAACATGACTTGCACACCCTTGTCTATGATTTCTGCCGCAAATCTTTCTACATCGAGCAGCACTTCATTGCCGATGATCGCCAGCCGGCATCCGTTCAACAACGCTCCCCATATCTCAAATGTGGAGGGATCAAAGGACATGTTGACGGTCTGGGCCACCACTTCATCGCCCTTAAATTGGATGTAGTTAGTCTCGCGCAGCAGGCGAATCATGCTGCGATGGCTTACCGCTGCCGCTTTAGGCTGTCCTGTCGAACCCGACGTATAGATCACATAGGCAAGGTTTTCCGGAAATACCTGAGTTCGAAAACTGTTGTCGCTTTGCTGCGCGATCTCGTCCCAATCACGATCAAGGCAGACCACTTGCGCTTTTAATTGTGGGATGCGATGAGCCAGGTGTCCTTGGGTCAGCCAAACTCCAATGTCAGAATCCTGCGCCATGAAGCGCAGCCGATCCAGCGGATATGCTGGATCGATAGGGACATACGCTCCGCCGGCTTTAAGAATGCCCAACATTGCGAGCACCATGTGTATAGAACGCTCGACGCTGATGCCCACCAGCTTTTCCGGACCGACGCCCAAGTTCCTTAAGTAGCGGCCCAGTTGATTCGAACGACGGTTCAGTTCGGCATAGCTGATTTTCTCCTGGCCGCAAACCACCGCCAGTTCTTCCCCGCGGCGCTGGACCTGCTCCGCAAACAATTCCATCATGGTTTTGTTGCGAGGATACTCTGTATGTGTCTGGTTGAATTCCCCCACAATCTGCCGGCGCTCGCGCGCGTCGAGCAAATCGATGCAGTTAACAGGTTGATCGGGAGCGGTGGCATAGGCCGCAAGCAGGCGCATAAAGCGGCGGCCCAGAAGTTCCACAGAATGGGCGTCGAAGTGGTCCGGGTGATACGTAAAATAGACGCTCAGCCGCCGGCCGGGAGCCACCACCACGGTTAACGGATAATGTGCGGCATCGTTTAGATCCATCACTGTGAATCGCAGACCGCCGGAGCGTTGCACGTTCGCGCCCGCTTCCTCTCCTCTGGGGAAGTTCTCAAAGACCACCAGAGTGTCGAACAATTCGTGCAGCTTTGTCAGGCGCTGAATCTCCACCAATCCAAGGTATTGATGAGCGAGCAGTCGGGATTGTTCCTGATTCAAACGGCTAACAAGGTCGTTGAATGAATCGGCGGAGCGCAGCCTTACGCGCGTGGGCACGGTGTTGATCAGAAGTCCAATCATGCCTTCAACGCCCGCGATCTCCGGAGAGCGTCCGGAAACGGTGCTGCCGAACACTACATCCTCCCGGCCAGTGTGACGTGACAGCAAAACAGCCCAGGCGCCCTGGACTATCGTATTGACGGTCAAATTGCGGGCGCGCGCCTGCTCCGTAAGCTGCCGAGTGAGTTCTTCCTCAAGTTCAACAATAATTCGTTCAGGTATTTTGGGTTCGCCTAGGGATGCCAGCGGGCTGAGCCGCGTGCCCTCTTCGAGTCCAGCCAGCGCTTCTCGCCAGGCAGCTTCGGCTGCACTGCGGTCCCGGCTTGCAAGCCACGCCAGGTAGTCTCGATACGCCGTGACTCGGGGCAAGGCAGCAGCGCTGCCATGATGCTCGTAGAGCGTCTGCAACTCGGGAATCATCAATGGCACAGACCATCCGTCCACCAGAATGTGATGGGTTGTAATCAGCAGGCGCGATTCTTGCGGCGCAAAACGGACCAGAAGAAACCGGAACAGTGGCGAAACATTCGGAGTAAACCGGGCCACGCGATCGCGTTGCACCAGCTCAGCCCAATTCAGCTCACGATGTTGCGGCTCAAGCGCCGAGAGGTCCACGGTATCCCAAGGCAAAGAGAAATTTTTTGATATGATTTGCACCGGCCGGTCCAAATCTTTGTGTTCGAAAGCTACGCACAAATTCTTGTGGCGGCTCAGCAAAGCCTTCGCTGCATCGTGAAGTGCTTCTTCATCGAGCGCCCCCTCCAGCCTGAGCATGATCTGGACGTTGTAAATATCGGGTCCACCGGCATCATAAAAAGCAAAGAAGAGCATTCCCTCTTGCAGGGGTGTGAGCGGCAATATGTCTTCAATCTCTCCGTGTTCGCTTTCAAGCCGGTCAATCTCAGATTGTGAGAGAGTGACCAGGGGCACGTCCGATGGAGAGAGCCCTCCCGCTCCGGGCTGTTCGCTATGCTGGACAAGCGCCTCCAGCATGTGGAACCATCCATCTGCTATTAAACGCACGTCCTTTTCCGAAAGTATTCCCGGCATCCACGTCCAGACGGCCGTCAGCTCTGGACCGGCAGCGCGCTCTAATACCATGGAATCAACTTGCAATGGATGATGGAAGGCCATTTCGGGATCCAGGCCTCCGCTGAAAGATTCGGATGGCGTCCAGTCGGCGGTTTCCGTCACCGGGAAACGCCCCAGGTAGTTGAAGTCAATTTGCGACTTGGGCAAGCGGGATAAAACCGGCGCAGTTTCAGGATTCAAATAACGCAGCAATCCGTAACCAATCCCATTGTCAGGAATCGAGCGAAGCTGTTCCTTGATTGACTTGAGTGCCCTTCCCAGCGCTTCACCTCCCGTCCAGGATTCCTCAAGGTCCAGGTTGCCGGGGTCAAGATTCACAGGAAAGATGGTGGTGAAAAATCCCACCGTGCGGGAAAGGTCAACACCGTCAAAAATGCTTTCGCGCCCGTGGCCTTCCATATCAATCAAGACGGAGGTGCCATCACTGGAATTTTTCCGCCACTTCAGAATGCTAAGCACGAGCCCGGTGAGCAGCACATCATTGATTCGCGCATGAAATGCCCCCGCGACCCGGTTCAGCAAAGGAGCAGTAACTTTTGGCGGTAACGTAAGAGCAATCTGTTGAGCGCTGCCGACAGTATCGCGGCTGCGAACCAGTTGCTGGCTGGGAACAAGTTCCTGTGCGTCCTTCAACATGTCAGTCCAGAAAGACAGTTCCTTCACTCGCTCTGGGTCCAACGCCTCACGGCTTAATCGTTCAGCCCAGCCACGGAATGAGACGGGACATGGCTCAAGGACTGGCGGATGTCCAGCGGCTGTTGCCGCATAGGCAGCCACAAAGTCTGGAGCCAGAATTCGCCAAGACACTCCATCTACTGCCAAGTGATGGATGATTAACAGCAAACGTCCGGACGAACTGCGACCCGCATCAAACCATACGGCCTGCAGCATGAGTCCGCTCTCAGCAGAAAGCCGACTTGTAGCAGCTTGTGCTTCCTCCGCTATTTTCTGTCTGAGTCCATCATCGTCGATACCTTCCACATCTAGGGTGTGCAGGCACGATTCGGCCCGCACTGCGCCTTGCGTCTGGACCTCCAGCCTCCACTCTTCCCTGCGCTTCTCTGCGCCGGTAAAACGCAAGCGCAGCGCATCGTGATGATCGAGCATCGTCTGCAAAGCGCTTACAAGATGCTGGCGCTCCAGATTGGCTGGGACTTGCAACACAATAGACTGGCTGAAGCGACTCAGCGTGCCACCCGACTCCAGGAACCAACACATGATTGGAGTGGGCGGCATTGCGCCTACTCCAACCTCGGGTACAGCAGCCACCACATCTTGCGCGCGAGAAATACTCGCAAGGACCTCAATCGTCGGTTGTTCAAAAACATCGCGCAAGCTGAGGATCAATCCCGCCTGCCGCGCACGGCTGACCAGTTGAAACGCCAAAATGCTGTCGCCGCCAAGCGCGAAGAAGTTATCGTCCGGTGTGATGTGGTGAACACTCAGCACCTGCATCATGAGGGAACAGAGAACTTCCTCCGCGTGCGTGCCGGGCCTGCGGACTGAACCGCTTCTGGTTACTTCAGGTGCCGGCAATTTCTTGCGGTCAAGCTTGCCGTTTGGGTTCAAAGGTAGAGAAGGCAGGACCGTAATGAAGGCAGGCACCATGTAGTTAGGCAAGATACGGGCCAGGGTCTCGCGCAACTCAACTGAATTCAGGCTTTGGCCGGTAGCAGGCACTACATAAGCAACCAGCCGTTTCTCTCCCCTGCTGTCCGAATGCATAATTACGGCTGCCTGACCTACGCCGGAACAGCCCAACAGAGCTACTTCTATTTCCGTCAACTCAATGCGATAACCCCGAAGCTTGACCTGCTGGTCAGTTCGTCCCAGGAATTCTATCTGCCCATCTTCGCGCCAGCGCACTCTGTCTCCAGTGCGATACATACGCCCGCCGGACGCGCCGAAGGGATTAGGAAGAAAACGCTCCGCCGTAAAATCAGGCCGCTGCAGATATCCGCGTGCTAGTCCATCGCCGGCAATAAATAACTCACCGGGAATACCTACTGGAACCGGCTTAAAAACAGAGTCCAGAACATAAACCTGGTGGTTATCCATGGCCCTGCCGATAGGCACATTACCGGTCAACTTCTCTGGGTTGGAGATCGCGTAATGAGTGGCAAATGTGGTCGTTTCGGTCGGCCCATAGCCATTGCACACCAGGGTCTCAGGACAATGTTCGTGCAGCCGCTGGACGGCGATGGCGGAAACAACATCTCCACCCGCCCATATCTCGGGGACACCGGAAAAACATCCAGGGGACTCCTGAACAAGCGCATTGAAAAGCGAGGCAGTAAGAAAGGTAGATGTGACCTTTTCTTCCTGAAACAAACGCCGGTAAGCGGCACTATCCAACTCGCCGGGCGGCGCGATGATGACCTGTTTACCCCGCAGCAACGGGACCCACATCTCAAATGTTGAAGCGTCAAAGGCGTGGGAAGAATGAAACAACACTCTTTCCAGGCTTCCCTCTCGCCAGCCACGGTCGAATGCCAGGCTGAGAACATTGCGGTGCGTGACGGCGACGCCTTTGGGCGTACCAGTGGATCCCGAAGTGTGGATTACATACGCAAGTTGGTCAGGATGGACCGTGATATCGGGACCGCTGTCGGCATTATCTTGCGTTTCCAAAAAAGGCTGGTCATCAACCACAATGATTTCGCCGTAACCAAACTCGCGTCTTGCCGTGGTACGGTCAAGGAGAAGCACCGACGCGCCCGCCTCTTCCATGATCAGCCGCATGCGCTCAAGTGGATACGCGGAATGCAGCGGCAGATATGCGCCACCGGCTTTCAACACCGCAAGCGTGGCAACTACCATGTCCACGGAACGTTCCATCAGGATGGCCACCGCACTTTCAGGTTTCACGCCGGTCTTTATGAGCCTGTGCGCAAGACGGTTGGCTCGCTTATTCAGCTCACCGTAGGTCAGTTCCGTCTCCGGTGATCGAAGAGCAATGGCGCTTTCATTCCGTGAAACCTGCAAGACAAAACAGCTTTGAATTGTCTGCGTTGAGGGATAGGGTGCGGCAGTGTCATTCCAATCCGTAAGAATCTGTTGCTGTTCACGATCACTGAGCAACAGGAAGTTGCTCAGTCGCCTTCCCGGATCAGCCGCCGCCTGCTCGAACAAACGCTGGAAGTGCTGCATCATCCGCTCTCCTGTGGAATGCAGGAAGAGATCAACAAGGTAGTCAAAAACGACGACGGCGTGATCGGTGTTATCGTTCACTCCAAGATTTACATCCAGCCAGCCTGATTGGTAAAAAGCATCAAATTCTTCCAGCGATGCCAAGCCGGCGGGAGGTTGCGGCTTCTTGTGATCGTTGCCAAAAGCATACGAGCTATCCACCAGCGGCGCCCGGCTGGGATCACGCTCTGCCTGGAGTTTGTTCAACAGAAACTCAAAGGGCAAGTCAGAGTTCGCCATTGCTTCCAGCGTGGTCATGCGCGTGCGCTGCAACAGTTCACGAAAACTGGGGTCGCCGGATAAATCCAGGCGATACACGATGGTGTTGAGAAAGTAGCCGATCAAAGGCTGAGTTTCCCTGTGCTTGCGGCTGCTCACAGGGGTGGCAATGGGAATGTCATCTTTACCGCTATACTCCCGCAGGAACATGGCAAAGACGACGAGAAATGCTGTAAATCGTGTGACATTTTCAGCCGCGCACAACTGCTTGAATTGCACCCACAACGCATCCGGGAGCGTCCACACAAGACGCACGGCACTAAAACTCCGGGTATGCGGACGCGGCATGTCTGTCACCAAATCGAGGCGCGGCAAGTCCGCGAGTTTGCGGAGCCAATAGTCAGCCTGTCTGGCGGCTTCTTCAGACTTCATCCACTGGTCGAGCCAGTAGGCAAAGTCGCCATACTGAATCGTCAGTTCGGGAAGAGGAGATGGTAATCCTCGGGAAAAAGCATCGTAGAGAGCAAAGAACTCATTATCAACCAAGTCATAGGAAACAAAATCTGTAATGAGGTGATGGAGGGTAAGCATGATTGCATGCTCGTGTTCAGTGACGCGCAAAAGAATCGCGCGAACCAAAGGGCCGTTCAGGAGGTCAAAAGGCCGGCAAGTATAGGCTGTAACCAAGGCTTGCAAACGCTCATACCGGTCTTCTACAGGAAACTCAGGAACTTCCACCCGTTCCAGTGGAATCTGAAGCTGCGGAGCAACTACGGCCCTGGGCTTGCCGTCAATTTCCGGGAGCGCCGTGCGGAAGTTCTCGTGGCGGCGCACCATTTCATTAATCGCACGCTCCACCGCATCAATGTTCAAGGCGCCTTTCAGTCGAAAGGCATGGGTATGGTTGAAGTAATGAACATTAGGGTCCATCTGGTGCAGCAGCCACAGATGTTCCTGCTCGGCTGTGATTGGATAGTCCAGGGTGGGGCGACGCTTGATGACCAATTTGGACTCGGTTCGCGGCCCTTCACCCCGCAGCCGCTTCTGTAGCATTTCGCGCTGGGCCGGCGTGAGCCGGGAAATCCGCTCCTGATTGACGGTTGATTCTCTGTCGTGAACTTCATTACTCATTTTTGGAAAATCTCCCATTCTCGCGAGTTGACTCTTACCTGAGATTGCGCCAACGCGTGAAAAGAACAGCTTCAGCATTCCCTTCTATTCGCATCAGACTCAAAATCCTTGCCATCTGCGAGTTCCCACGGCTGCTGCTGTTTATGTCTCAACTCTCACTGAAATGTAATCTGCCACTGGAGGAATCAATGCCAGATCATGCTCCAGAATCTGGGTCCCTTCTCTGTTCTCGATCTCAGTAAATCCTGCAAATTTGTAAGTGACGTACATCATGCGGTTGCGGTCATTCGATATAAACTCGGAGAGCAGACGGACTCCTGATTCTTTTGCCTTCTTGAGGATGTGGTTCAACATGATCGTGCCTACGCCCCGATTCATCACCCGGCAGGACATCAGCAGCAATTTGATCGTCCATACATCAGGACCGCATTCCACCAGGGCAAGGCCAATTTTTCCGTAACGGCCGAACTTATCAGTCAACTCAGACATGAGCAGGAGATGGCGATCTGAGCAGCGCAGCTCCTCCAGTTCCTCCCGGGAAAAAGTGCGTCCCGTGGTGTTGAGTTGATTGGTACGGTTGGTAAGTTCTTCCGCCCGGCCCAGGTCTTGTGCGCGCGCAGGGGAGATAGTAAACACCATGCCGAGCGAGGCGAGAAATTCTTCCTGTGGACCGGTGAATGCCTCCTCTATCTGCTTGCGTCGCATTTCGCCCAGATACATCTGGCGCCTCATGCGTGACTCTGCCGTGATGGTCTCAGGATTTAATTCCGGCATCTGCAGCAGATGGGGTAATTGGATCTCGTCTATACAAAGGACCTGCGGCAATGCAGCCTGGACTTCCGCACGTTCGAAATCCTGATCGTCAATAAAGCAGATGCTATCCATGCCGATGTTGAGACTTTCCGCGATCGTCCGTATGGAAGCAGCCTTTGATCCCCAGTTAATCTGCGGATAGAGGAAATACTCTTCCAAATCCAGTTCACGGAGCCGGGCGAGCGCCGATTCTGCATGATTGCGGCTGGCGATGGAGTGCAGAATGCCGCGGGCATCCAGCGCGTGGATGATCTCCCGAACGCCGTCGCGCAGACGCACATCATCGCCCTCAAGCAGAGTCCCGCTCCATAGGGTGTTGTCCAGGTCCCACACAACACACTTGACTTTGCGGCGCTTAGCGGGGGCCGCCGCATCGCCTGACGATTTGGTTTTGATTCCGAGTTCAGTCACAAATAATCTCTCACCTGGCTATGGCCGCGTTGTCCGCAACTTGCTGGCAGGCACTCTGCGCGATCGTGATTTCCTGGATCTCATTGCTTCCTTCAATGATTTCCATGATCTTGGCGTCTCGATAAAAACGTTCTGCCGGATATTCGCTGCTGCATCCGTTTGCGCCGTGTATCTGGACGGCATCCCGGGCAATCTCCGCAGCGGTTCTGCACGCGAAGTACTTGGCAATTGAGGTCTCAATGATTGAGGTTGGATCACCTGCATCCTTGAGTTGTCCAGCGTTGTGGCACAGCAAACGGGCTGCTTTCACGCCCACCACCATGTGCGCGATCATGCGTTGGACCAACTGGTGGTCGCGCAGGAGACTGCCGAACTGTTTTCGCTGTCCTGCGTATTGCAAACACGCTTCAAGACATGCCTGGGCAATGCCTACACAGCCCCAGGCCACACTGTAGCGCCCGCAATCCAGGGCTGAGGAGGCGATATGAGAAAGGCCAACCCCTGGAGCGCCAACCAGGTTCTGTTTTGGAACACGGCATTGCTCGAGGTGCAGTTCAGCCATCATGGAGGCGCGCGTGCCCAACATGCCATGCACCGGCGAGATCACCAGGCCCGGCGTGTTTCGCTCCAGCAGGAAGGCACACGGCCCTCGCTGGCTTCTGGCGAATATCAGAAACAAGTCCGCGATTTGCGCAAAGGTGATCCATTTCTTGTGTCCGTTAAGAAGGAAATCATCCCCGCTGACAACGGCCTCCGTTCTGATTTCCCGCGCGTCACTTCCGGCTTCGGGTTCGGTGAGGGCAAATGCGCCGATTGCCTCCCCCTGCCCCAGCTTTTCCAGCCACTGGGCTTTCTGCGCCTCCGTTCCCCAGCGCCATATTGTCAAAGCGGCCATGCTGTGAACAGTTAACAAACTACGGATGGATGAACAACCTCGCCCTAATTCCTCATTCAGCAGGCCAAATCCAACCATATCGAAGCCGGCGCCGCCACAATCCGCCGGCAGCACCGCGCCGAGATAGCCCTTATTGGCCAATTGCCGCACCGCCTCGGCCGGCATATGTTCTGCCCGGTCCCAGGCATTCGCATGGGGCACGATGTGGGCGTCTGCAAATTCGCGGAACGCGGTCCGTAGCCGTTGCTGTTCAAAGGTCATTTCCATAAAGGACCAATCATGAATTCGAACCGTTTTGTGAGTGCGGGGTCTTTCTCTCTATCAGGTCTGCCATGGCGTTAATACTCTGAAAATTTTTTAGCTCCAGGTCCTCATTACCAATGGCAATCTTGAAGTTCTTTTCCAGGAACAACACGAGTTGCATGGCAAACATGGAATTGACAAAGCCAGACGCAAAAATCTGGTCCTCGTCGGCAATCGTCCGGCCAGCTATATGTCGCGTCAGAAAAGCCCTAAGTTTTTCTTTCGTTTGTTCCATGAACTTCCTTCTTTGCTGGATTGGTCAATTCTCATAGCTGTATAACCCGCGCCCGATCTTACGGCGCGCCAACGCATGGGCCAGGCCAAACCCATGACTTGCCGACCCAATCACACCTATAGCTTCCAGGCCGGGAACGTCCAGAGCTTCTCCAGAGGGTTTATTGTCAGTCGGTGGCGGATGGGTAAACATCGTTTGTCTCCATTCCGGACAGTTCAGACTCATCCATGTTCTCGATCATGGTCAACAGGGCGTCCTCGACAAATAGGGCAATCTCAGATACGGTAGACGATCGCAAAAGCGCCGCAAGCGGTAACTCGATTTGGAATGTTTCACGCAATTCAGCCGCTACCTTTATGGCCAGCAGTGAATTGCCGCCTAACCGCAGAAACTCGTCATGAATTCCAATGGGATGGATTCCCAACAATTCCTCCCATATTTCCGCAATCTTTTGCTCGGTGGAATTGCCAGGCGCAACAAACTCGGCGCTCAGATGTGACCGTGAATTCTCCACACCGTTGCTTTCGAGCTTGATGTTTTGCTGTGACGAACCTATCTCCTGTCCGATTGAAGCAGCCGCGGTAGCGGCCTTTACAGGCCCGGCCTCTCGCTGCTGCTGCGGCTGCCTGCGTGGCGAAAGCCAATAGCGTTGCCGCTCGAAAGGATACGTGGGAAGCTGCACGCGCCTCCTATGTTCATCCCGGTGGAGCGCGGTCCAGTCCGGTTCAATGCCAGCAAGCCATAAATTTCCAAGGGTGCTGAGAATAAAAGCGCGATCTGGCTGCGCGTCCGAAGCATGCGGCAACGAGGCGAGCGCAACCCGGTCGGCAAAACCCCGGCCAGCAAGATACTGCTCGGCAAGAGACGTTAACATTTGACCGGGGCCAACTTCCAGGAATACCGGCGCTGTGGCCGAGCACATGTGCTGCAAGCCCGCGGCAAACTGGACCGGCAGCGTCAGATGCCGCGCCCAGTATGTGGCATCCGTCGCTTCAGCATCCGTAATCGGTTTGCCGCTCACATTGGAAATGTAAGGAATCCTGGGCGGACTGAGAGGGATGGACCGCGCAAGTCTGGTCAATTCCTCGGCCACCGGCGCCATCAACGGTGAATGGAAGGCGTGACTTGCGAGAAGCCGCCTGCACACCAGTTCGCCTTCACGAGCCAGCCGCTGTTGCAACGCATCAACCGCCTCTGGCGTACCCGCGACTACGCAAAGTGATTTGCCGTTGATGCCCGCCATGGAGATTTCCGGGGTGAGCAGAGGACGGACTTCTGTTTCTGACGCTGCGATGGCCAGCATTGCACCGGGGGCGAGCGCTTCAATTTTCTGCGCCCGAATCGCCAGCATATGCAAGCTGTCTTCCAGGGAAATTACGCCGGCCAGGCACGCAGCCACGTATTCCCCAATGCTGTAACCCATCATGCTTTCAGGAATAATGCCCCAGCTTATCCAGAGCTTGGCCAGCGCATACTCGATGACAAACAGCGCGGGCTGCGCCCACAGTGTGCGGTGAATTTCCTGCAAAGCCGTGGAATTGCCTTCGCGCTCACGCTGCACCAGGTTGCGGAAGTTCATGCGTTCTTCCGTTCTGACCTCATTCTGCTCCCTCACTCTTGGATCGGGATACATGGTCTTGCGCAGGTCAACTCCCAACAGCGGCTGGAGAAGCTCCGAGCACTCGTCCACGTGCCGCGCGAACTCAGGCTCCGATTCATATAAGCCGCGGCCCATATCCAGGTATTGGTCGCCTAAACCGGGTAACAGGAAAGCAACAGGCCGCCGCCGCAACGCTGAGATAGTTGTGAATACCTGAGAAGGCATCCGAGACTGCAAAAGACTGGCCGCGGCGGAGGAATCGCGACACACGGCCATGCGCCTGTGCTCAAAAGCCTTTCTGCCTTCCTGCAAAGTGAATGCGACATCTGCAAAGTTCTGTTCCGGATGTTCGAGAAGATGTGTGGCTAATTGATCCGTAGCTCGCTCCAGCGCTTCGCGGCTCCTGGCAGAGATTGTGATAACCTGCCAGGGCTTGGCGGGATCGGATGGCTTTATCTCCGGCGCTTCCTCCAGAATCATATGAACGTTGGTGCCGCCGATCCCGAATGAACTTACTCCTGCCCGCCTCGGCTTATTGCTCTCCGGCCATGGCGAGAGCGTGTGATTGACACGGAAAGGGCCGCGCCCGAAAGGAATCGCAGGGTTTGGCTGCCGGAAATTCAAGGAGGCGGGAATCGAGCCATGCCGGACGGCCAAAATTGTCTTGATCAACCCAGCCACTCCAGCAGCCGCGTTCAGATGGCCAAAGTTACTCTTAACCGATCCCACGGCAATGCTTGCGGGTTTAAGCCCAGCCTGACCATAGACCTGGTTTAGCGCCGCAATCTCAATCGGGTCTCCCATTGGTGTGGCGCTGCCATGCGCCTCGATATAGCCAATGCTTTCGCATTCCGCTTCCGCTGCGGCCAGCGCCAGGGCAATGACTTCCGCCTGCCCTTCCACTGCGGGCGCAGTGAAACCGACTTTCCTGCGGCCATCGTTGTTGATCGCCGAACCCTTGATGACTGCATACACCGTATCGCCGGCGGCGATCGCGTCCTCCAGACGTTTCAAAAGAACAACTCCAACTCCATCGCCGCTCACTGAGCCGCTGGCTTCGGCATCGAAGCTGCGGCAGTGACCATCTGCTGAAGCAATCCCCCCAGGCTCGTACATGTAGCCGCTACGTTGGGGCACATTGACGGTAGAGCCGCCTGCGATGGCCATATCGCACTCATAGGTCATTACCGCGCGGGCAGCCGCATGCACGGCAACCAGTGAGGTGGAGCACGCGGTCTGAATGTTTAAGCTCGGGCCGCGCAGGTTAAGGCGGTAAGAGATGGTCGTTGCCAAGTGGTCTTTTTCAGCGCCACCCATGAGGATGCGAAAAGCGCTCACTGAATCCGCATCAGTATCTTCTCCCGCAAGTTGCCATATATAAGAGCTGAATGACATTCCGGCATAAACACCAATCATTCCGGAGAATTTCTCCGGGTTCCATCCCGCGGATTCCAGCACTTCCCACGCGCACTCCAGAAGCAACCGTATCTGCGGGTCCGTTAATTCTGCTTCGCGCGGCGAGTAACCAAAAAAGCCGGCATCGAACAAATCAGCATCTTCCAACACTCCCCTGGCTCTCACATAGTTGGGATGACGAAGCAGCTCACGGCTGATTCCGGCTTGTTCCAGTTCCTCTTCAGAGAAAAAAGATGTCGATTCGATTCCCTGGCAGAGATTTTCCCAGAATCGCTGAAGATTAGGGGCCTGGGGAAATCGCCCCGCCATGCCGATGATTGCTATTCCGTCAAGTGCGTCTCGGGTCATGGTGTGTGCGTCCTTTTTAACTTTTGGATGGCGTTTTTTTGCCGTCCGGCTCGGTCCCGGGTTTCACGCGATTTGCCGTCGAAGTTGTAACCCGCCTGAAGAAAGCGGACGAGAGAGTCAATGGTGGGAAATTGAAAGAGGTTGAGAAGTTCAATATCAAGCGAAAGTTCCGCCCGCAGCTTCTGATGGATTTGAATCATGCGGAGCGAGTGCCCGCCAAGATCAAAAAAGTTGTCATATACTCCCACCTGATCGATGCCAAGAGCGGCCTGCCAGGCAGCCGCAATGGTTTTTTCCAGTTCGGTTCGCGGGAGGACAAATTCCCTGGTCAATTGCGCCTGACCCAGAACAGACAATGCGGCCCGGTCCACCTCACTTCTGGCATTCCTGGGCAACTCTTGCACGGTAATAAAAGTGCCTGGAATCATGTAAAGAGGCAGTTTGTCGTCGAGGTAACTGCGCACTTCGTTTTGCACCAATCTCTTTCCGTCGCGAACTACGATATAAGCCACCAGTTCGCCAGTGGGACGCACAACTACCACCGCGTCCCGAACGCTCTCATAACTCACCAGAGTGGCCTCGATTTCTCCCAGTTCCACCGGAAAGCCTTCGATTTCCAGCCGATCATCAAGTCTGCCCATAAGCTCGATAGTTCCATCCTCTCTATATCGGGCACGCTCTCCTGTCCCGCGCATGTGTCCACCCATTTCCGATGTAAATGGATTGGGAAGAAACTTCTCCGCTGTCAGCGAAGACCGCCCGAGATAACCGCGGCCCGCGGCAGGTCCGCCAATCCACAATTCCCCCGGAACTCCAATGGCAACGCGCCGCAGGTGCGGATCAAGAAGGTAGATCGCTGCATTGCCGTGTGGCCTGAATCTATTTCGTTCTTCTTCTTCCACGGGTGTGAGCATGGCGGAGGTGGAGACCAGGAAAGAACTGGATGTCAAACGCTGCCAAATTTCCAAATCGCCATTGTCTTGAATCTTCGCGTGTCCATTTTGCTTCGCCGTACCAGCGGCATCGCACGCCGACACAAGATTCATCAGCGCGCTGTGCTCAAGCATCAGACCTTTGGCGCGTCCCTCCTGGGCGGAAGTGTAGATAACGCAAGCGAGACTCCATGGATTGATCTGAACATCAGGATTTGTTGCGCTGTGCTGCCCGATCATCTCCCATTCCGAATCCAAACAGACCACTCCTGCATTGGTCTGGGGAAGACGCTTGCGCAGACTCTCCACGGTCAGCAACACGGCAGCTTCTGAACTGTCAATCATGGACCGCAAACGATCTTTGGGATTCTGGACATCCAAAGGCAGCCAGGCACCACCGGCTTTCAGGACTCCCAGCGTGGCCACCATCATCTCTTTCGAAGGCGGCATGAAAATACCCACCAGTGACTCTGGCCCCACTCCCATCGAAGCAAGATAATGCCCAAACTGGCTGGCTCTGCTGTTCAGTTCCCCATAGGTGAGTCGCTCTTCACCAAAGATTGCAGCCGGTTCTTGCGACCGGCTCGCTGCTTGCACTTCGAGAAACTCAATGACGTTCTTCTCTTCAGGAGCAGCTGGTCTCTCGCAATTCCAGCCGGATAGGATTTTCTCATCGACCTCGCTCATCATGGGCAATGCCCAAACTAACTGATCAGCGTCTGCAACGATTGCTTCCAGAAGACGCTCATAGTGTTCCAGCATGTGCCGGATGGTCTCCGCCTCAAATAAGTCTTTGCTGTAGTTAAGGCCAATCACTGCGTTCTGCCCGGCTTCTTCCACACCCATAATGAGATCAAACTTGGACGTACCCGGATCCAGTTCGAATGGCACCATCTCCAACCCGCCTAATTCCGGCTTGCCCTCAATGGATCTGCGCAACGTAAACGCCACTTGAAAGACAGGACTGCGGCTAACGTCACGTACCGGCGCCAATTCTTCCACCAGCTTCTCGAATGCCAGATCCTGATGCTCATATCCACCCAGCACCGCCTCCCGCACCCTTCGCAGCATTTCGCGAAAGCTTGGTTCACCGCGCAAATTCGCGCGTATCACCAGCGTGTTCAGGAAAAAACCAATCAGGTCTTTTGTCTCTATCCGCTTACGGTTGGCTACCACGGTGCCAACTCCAAAATCCTGCTGACCGCTGTACCTCATCAGCAGCACCTGAAAAGCCGCCAGCATAGTCATGAGCAGGCTCGCCTTCTCCGCTCTCCCCAGGGCGTTCAAGCCTTCCAGCAAGCCGATACGCAGAATTCGCTGCTCCGACGCTCCGCGGAAACTCTCTTTCGCCGGCCGCACGTGGTCGGTTGGCAATTCCAGCACCTGAGGCATCCCCTCCAACTGTCCTTTCCAGTACTCCATCTGCTGTTGGAACTTTCCTTCACTCAGTCCTTCCCTCTGCTCCAGCGCATACTCTCCATATTGCATTTCCAATTCCGGCAGCGGCGGCTCTTTTCCTCTTCCATAGGCCTCATACAATTTACCCAACTCCTTCATCAAGAGCCCTAATGACCAGTCGTCACAGATAATGTGGTGCAGCGTTAGCCCCAAAATGTGCTCCTTTTCGTCCGTCCGCACCAACACTGCTCTCAACAAGGGCGCCTGGCTTAACTCAAATGCCTTGTTCGCCTCCTGTGCTACAACCTTCTTCGCCTGTTCCTCTCGCTGGCCCGACTCCAACTGCCGCAAATCCACCACCGGCAACCGCACATCGAATGTCGGCTCCATAACCTTTTGTCTTGGTTCTTCGCGTTCCATGACAAAGCAGGTCCGCAGGATTTCATGCCGCCGCACCACCTCCTGCAAACTCTTCTCCAGCCGGGCAACATTGAGATCGCCTTTGAGCCTCCAGGTCATGGGAATGTTGTAGAACGCATTGCCGGGATTGAACCGGTCCAGTACCCAGAGCTGCTCCTGCTGGTATGACAGCGGGAAAAGAGAAGGTCTTGGACCAGAAACTGCCGGCTTAGGTATTGCGGGCTTGTCTTGTGTCCTTCCCGACAATCTCAGGCTGGCTCTTATCACCTCTGCCAGTTCCGCAATCGTGGGCGACTCGAATAATGCTCGCACCGGAACGTAGGTTCCAAACGCGTTTCCCATCCTCGTTGCTACCAATGTCGCAAGCAATGAGTGTCCGCCCAGATCAAAGAAACTATCGTGCCTCCCAACTCGCCTGACTCCCAGCGCCTCAACCCAAATCGCTGCCAGCCGCTTTTCTGCCGCATTCGCGGGAGGTTCGTAATGCTCGGCTCCCTGATCCAGGTCTTCTCGTTTTTCCAGGGCCTCCCGGTCTACCTTCCCGTTGCCCGAAAGCGGCAACTCCGGCAAAGCCACAACGGCGCTCGGAACCATATACGTTGGAAGCTTACCTTTCAGATTTCGCCGCAACTCATCACAATCCCCTTCCCCCACCACATACGCAATCAACTTTTTACTTCCATTTGTGCCGGTCTTTGCCACCACAGCGCAGTCCCGCACTCCACTCTGCTGTTGCAGTATCGCCTCAATCTCACCCAATTCCACACGGTAACCGCGTATCTTGACCTGAGAATCGTTCCGTCCAATAAACTCGATGGTCCCATCCGTCCGCCATCTCCCAAGGTCGCCAGACCGGTACATCAGCGATCCATCTTCCTTGGCAAACCGATTCTTCAGGAATCGTTTTTCCGTCAAATCTGGACGGTTCAAATACCCGCGTGCGACGCCCGCTCCGCCGATATATAGTTCTCCTGCCACTCCCACCGGAACAAACTGTTCGTGCTTATCCAATATGTAGATTTGCGCGTTCGCAATCGGTTGCCCGATCGGGGGCAACACGGGCCAACGGTCGGTTTCCATATCCAGTTGGAATGCACTTGCAGCATGAGTTTCTGTCGGACCGTAATGGTTGTTCAACCGGCAGTGCCCCAGGCGTTTGAAGAGTGCCCTTATCTTGGCATTGATGCGGAGTTGCTCCCCGGCTACGTTGATTTCCCGCAGCGCGCAATTGAAAGGCTCCCCAATCTCGGCCACGCCTTCGGCAAACATTTGTAGCCCCACAACAGGAAGAAACAAACGCTGAACGCCTTTCTCCATCACATAGCGCGCCATCTCTGTGGCGTTGCGTCTTTTCTCTTCATCGATCAGGAGCAAAGTTCCGCCTGCGCAAAGTGTGCTGAAAATTTCCTGGAATGAAACGTCAAAACCGAATGGGGCAAACTGCAAGGTACGCAGTGGTCCGGCCCACGCTGATTCCTTCATCTGCCACGCAATCATGTTCATTGCGGCGCCCACCGGCATGGCAACCCCTTTGGGCTGCCCGGTAGAACCCGATGTGAAAATGACGTACGCCAGGTCTTTAGCCGTCAATCCAATAGTGGCGTGTTCCGGGTTCGAGTCGGGTTGGTTATCCCACGCCTCTGCGTCTCTCAGCTCAATTAATTTCAGCTCCTCTCTGATTTCTGTGAACAACCCCCGAAGGTGGCTTTGTATCAACAACACTGCCGGCCTGCTGTCCTCAAGCATGAATTGCAATCGATCCTGCGGATACGCGGGATCCAGCGGCACGTATGCCCCTCCGGCCTTCATCACGGCCAGCAGCCCCACAATCATTTCCAGGCTGCGGTCCACGCATACGGCTACCGGCGTGTCCGGCTTCACTCCCAACGCTCGCAGATGATGCGCTAGCTGATTGGCTTGGCGATTCAAATCACCATACTTTAATTCCTGCCCTTCGTATTCCACCGCCACGGCGTTCGGTGTGCTTGCGGCATGCTCTTCGAACAATGCCGCAAGGGTTTTGTCGCGCGGATAGTCTCTGGAAGTCTGGTTCCATCTTTCCAGTTGCTCCCTCTCTGCTTCGGTCAACAGAGGCAGATTCCACACCCTTTGCGCCGCATTCTTCACCACCGTCTTCAGCAGCTGCTCGTAATGTCCCAGCATCCGCCGGATGGTCTCCGCTTCAAACAAGTCAGCGGAGTAGTTGATGGTAACCGCTGCGCCCTGCGAGGCCTCCTGAACACTCACGACGAGATCAAACTTCGACATTCCAGTATCAATCTCAAAGCCGCTTAACTCCAGTTCCCCAAATTCCAATTTGTCGGGCTCGCCAAGCGTGGTAAACAACACTTGAAATAGAGGAGTGCGGCTGGGATCGCGGTCCGGCGCCAATTCTTCCACCAACTTTTCAAATGACACGTCCTGATGCTCGTACCCGGCCAGCGCCGCCGCCCGCACCCGCTGCAACACTTCACGGAAGGTGGGCTCGCCGGCCACATTCGCGCGTATCACCAGCGTATTCAGGAAGAAACCGAAAATCGGTTCCATTTCTGCCCGCTTGCGGTTGGCCACCACGGTGCCTACACCAAAATCCTCCTGCCCTGTGTACCTCATCAGCAGCACCTGGCACGCCGCGAGCAGCGTCATGAATAAGCTGGCCCTCTCCGCTTTTCCCACCGCGTTCAAACCTTCGAACATGTCGCTGCTTAGAATTCGCTGCTCTGTCCCTCCGCGGAAACTCTCTCGCGCCGGCCGCACGTGGTCCGTTGGCAACTCCAGCACTTGCGGCATCCCCTTCAACTGCCCCTTCCAGTAGTCCATCTGCTGCTGGAACTTTCCTTTACTCAGCCTTTCCCTCTGCTCCAGCGCATACTCCCCATATTGCATTTCCAATTCCGGCAGCGGCGACTCGTCTCCTTTTCTATATGCCGCGTACAATTTCCCCCACTCACTCATCAAAATTCGCAAAGACCAGTCGTCACAAAGAATGTGGTGCAGCGTCAATCCCAGAACGTGCTCTCTTGCTTCCGTCCGCACCAACACTCCGCGCCACAAGGGCACCTGGGTCAAATCAAAGACCTTTCTACCCTCTTCCTCTACGATCTTCCTCGCCTGTTCCTCACGCTCGTCTGCCGCCAAATGCCGCAAATCCATTACCGGCAATCGAGCATCGAGTTTTTCCCCAACCACTTTCTGCCTCAGTCCTTCCTGAGGATCCATCACAAAGCAGGTCCGCAACTGGTCATGCCTCCGTACCACTTCCTGCAGGCTGCGCTCCAGCGTGGGGACATCCAAGTCGCCTGTGAGTTTCCAGGCCAAGGGCACGTTGTAAAAGTCGCTGCCCGGCTGGAACTGGTCAAGAAACCAAAGCTGTTCCTGTTGGTAAGAAAGCGGGAAAACTGAAGGTCTTGAGACAGAAGATCTCTGCGCTGGTATTGCCTCGTTGTCGTCGCCCAGCTTCCTTCCCTGTGATTTCAATTCAATCTCGATTATCTCTGCCAGTTCCGCGATCGTTGGCGATTCGAATATCGCTCGTACCGGAACATCCAGTCCAAATACATTCCGACATCTCGATGCCATTGAGACTGCCAACAGTGAGTGTCCGCCCAAATCAAAGAAATTACCGCGTCTCCCGACTCGCGTGACTTCCAGCACCGCGGCCCAAATCTCCGCCAGTTGTTCCTCTACCGCAGTACACGGAGCTTCGTAGTCCTCTCCTGAATCACCCGAATCCAAATCCTCTAACTTTTCCAATGCCTGCCGGTCCAGCTTCCCATTGCTCGTCAACGGCAATGCCTGCAAGCCGACAATGGCATTGGGAATCATGTACGCCGGAAGCTTGCCTTTCAGGTCCCGCCGCAATTCTTCACGGTTCAGATCCCCAACCACATACGCCACCAGACGTTTACTTCCATTCACGCCTGTCTTCGCCACCACAGCACAGCCCTGTACCCCACTCTGCTGCTGCAGGATCGCTTCAATCTCTCCCAACTCAATTCGGAAACCGCGTACCTTGACCTGAAAGTCATTCCGTCCTACAAACTCAATCGTCCCCTCCCTCCGCCACCGCACCAGATCTCCCGTCCGGTACAATCGCGCCCCCACTTCCCCGCCATACGGATCCGGCACAAACCGCTCCGCCGTCATTTCCGCTCGCCCCATGTACCCGCGCGCAACACTCGCTCCTCCAATATAGGCCTCCCCTACCACTCCCACCGGCGTCACGTTCATCCATCGATCCAGCACATACATCCGCCGGTCTCCTATTGGTTTGCCGATGGGCAGCGAGATCACGCTCTCCGGCAATTCCTCCGGTACCACATAGCAACTGCTGAATACCGTGCATTCCGATGGCCCATACCCATTCACCACCCTCATCCCCGGCAACTCCTTCATCGCTCGCCGGATGTGCGCCACCGACGCCGTCTCCCCTCCAGTCACCACAGACTTCAATCCTTCCAGACACTTCACATCGCTTTCTACTATCACATTGAACAACGCCGCCGTCAGCCACAGCGTATTCACTCCTCGACCCTGCACATACTCCCGGATTTCTTCTCCACTTGTGACTCGCTGCTGCTCCGCCAATACACTCCTTCCTCCCCGCAACAGCGCGCCCCACAGTTCCAACGTGAATGCATCCCAGCTCACCGATGAATGCTGCAACAGCACCGTGTCTTCGTCGAAGCTCACGTAATCCGTTCCAAAAATGAAGCCCGGAATGCTGCGATGCGGTATCTCACTCCCCTTCGGTTCCCCCGTCGAACCCGAGGTATAGATCACATAAGCCAGGCATTCTGCATCAACCCCTGTTTCGCTCCGTTCTACGTTCGCCTCCGGCTGATCCTCATACACAACCTCATTCCCCACATCCACAATATGTATGCCTGCTTCAATTCCGGCCGGTAAATCCCGCAAATCACTCCGCGCCAGCAACGCCACGGGAGCACTGTCCTGCAACATGAATCGCAAGCGTTGCTCTGGATACGACAGATCCAGAGGCACATAAGCTCCCCCGGCTTTCAACACCGCCACCATCCCCACCACCATTTCCAATCCACGCTCCAACCCAATCGCCACGCGCGTCTCCGGCTTTACCCCGAACCCTCTCAGGTAACGCGCCAACCGATTCGCTCTCCGGTTCAGCTCTCCATAGGTCAATTCCTGGCCTTGGTATTCCACAGCCACGTTGTTCGGCATTTTTGCCGCACACTCTTCGAACAATTCTGCGACCGTCCTATCACGGCCGTAGTCTCGGCCGGTCAGGCTCCATGATTGGAGTTGGTTCCTTTCCTCAGCTGTCAATAGAGACAACTCCCAAACCCGCTGCTCCGGATTTTCCACCACGGCCGTCAGTAGCCGCTCGTAATGTCTTAGCATCCGCTCAATGGTCCCTGTTTCAAACAGGTCAGTGCTGTAGTTGAGCGCAATCTTTGGCTCTTTGGATTCCTCGACAAGCATGGCGAGGTCAAACTTGGATGTTCGAATATTCGTTTCGAACTCGCTCAACTGAAATGACCCGAATTTTGAATCCGTGGGTCTGGGCACTGAGAACATTGTTTGAATGAGCGGACCACGACTAAGGTCCCGATCCGGGGCCAATTCTTCCACCAATTTTTCAAATGGCAGGTCCTGATTCTCGTACGCGTTCAGCGCCGTCAGTCGGACCTTCCGCAGGACTTCGCGGAAAGTCAACTCCCCATCCAGATTCGCGCGTATCACCAGCGTGTGCACGAAGTAACCAATCAGTCCATGTATTTTTGATTGGCTACGGTTGGCTATGGCTGTGCCGAGCCCAAAATCCTCTTGCCCGGTGTATCTCATCAACAGCACCTGGAATGCAGCCAGCAATGTCATGAATAGACTGGCCCCTTCGCCTTTTCCCACCGCGCTCACACGTTCCAACAGACGGCTCTCCAGGTTTCGCGCTTGCATTCGGCCGCGGAAACTCAGCTTTGCCGGCCGCACATGGTCCGTGGGCAACTCCAGCACCCGAGGCATCCCGTCTAACTGTCTTTTCCAGTACTCCAACTGCTGTTGAAGCTTCTCGCCACTGAGCTCTTCCCTCTGCTCCCGCGCATATTCCCCATATTGCACTTCCAACTCCGGCAGCGGCGACTCTTCTCCTCTCCTATACGCCTCGTACAACTGCTCCAACTCCTCCATCAATACTGCTAACGACCACTCATCACAAATACTGTGGTGCAGCGTGAGCCCCCAAACATGGTCGCCTTCTTCCATGCAGACCAACACTACGCGGAATAAGGGCGCCCGGCTTAAATCAAATCCCGCATTACTCTCGTCAGCAATGATCTTCTTCGCCTGCTCCTCTCGCTCTCCCGGTTCAAGGTATCGCAGATCCATGACCCGCAACCGCACATCGAGTCTCTTCTCGATGACCTTCTGCATGGGTTTCCCGTGTTCGTCCGTCACAAAACAGGTCCGCAGGATTTCGTGTCGTCGCACCACCTCCTGCAGACTACGTTCCAGCGTGGCAACATCCAGGTCGCCTTTGACCCGCCAGGTCATAGGTACGTTGTAGAACGCAGTGCCGGAATGGAATCTCTCCAGAAACCAAAGCTGCTCCTGCTGATAGGAAAGCGGGAAGAGCGAAGGTCTGGCTCCGGAGACTTCCGATGAAGAAGATGGCAGTTGCTCCTGCGCGACACTCTGCGTTGTCTGAGTGCCTGGAGCGCCAAGGCCTTCCTTCTCCAATAAACGCCTTAGGAGTTCCCGCTCTTCTTCCAACCGATCTTTTTTCAATACAACTCTTCCTGAAGACATTTCTCTAAAGCCCTTTATGAAAGTTTCTGATCGTCAAATTTCGGTATCAGCGCCACAAACGTTCATCCCGAAAGTATTTCGTTCGCGCCCAGTGTCCCCAAATTGCAGACAGGTTGGTCCAGGTCCTGCAATGCCGCGGTTAGCAATCGCTCGTAATGCCGCGCCATTTGCTCTATGCGTCCGCGATCAAACAAATCACGGTTGTAAATCCAGACGATGTGCAGTTGTCCATTGCGTTCGATAGCATTCACCTCCAAATCGAAGCGCACGGTCCAGGCTTCTGCTCCCAGTTCCTCAATCTTGAGTCCTTTAAGCTCCTGCGATCCTGAGGAAGCATTCTGGAGGGCAAAGATCACCTGGAAGACGGGTGTCCGGTTTGAGCTGCGGTTCACAGAGAGTTTTTCCAGCACCCGCTCAAAGGGAATGTCCTGGTGCCGATAGGCTTCCAACGCAGACTCACGTACCTGATCAAGCAGTTCGCGGAAACTGGCGTTGGGGTCCACTCTTACTCGCATCGCCAACATGTTTGCAAAATATCCGATCAGCCCCTCCAGTCGCTCATCCTGGCGATTGGCAATGGGCGAACCAACCACAATGTCATCCTGTCCGCTGTAGCGATGCAGCAGAACGGCAAAAGCTGCAATCAGCGTCATGTATAAGGTGGAGCGACCGCACTGTTTCAAAGCCGCTACTTTTTCCGCCGGTAAAGTTATTCCACAAGCATCCGCCGCGAAAGTCTGCACAGAGGGACGTTCCCTATCACGTGGAATCTCCAACTCTTCCGGTATTCCTGCCAGTTGCTCTTTCCAGAACCGGAGATCTTCATCCAGAAGTCCATCACGTGCCGATTGCGTCTGCCACAAAGCGAAATCCGCAAATTGCAGAGGCAGGTCCGGTAATGGGTTCTCGCGGCCTTGCAGGTAAGCCTCATACAGATCCCTGAACTCCCTCATGAACACACCCAGCGACCATCCATCCGAGACAATGTGATGGAATGTTCGCAGGAGAATATGATCTTCCTCCGCCAGCTTAAGCAGCTTCACTCGCAGCACAGGACCATGAGCCAGATCGAATGGTTCACACCATTCATTGTTCAGGAACGCCATCACCTGCCGCTGCTGCTCGGGCTCAGAAAGCAGGCTGAGGTCTTCCATTGGAATTTCAACAGTAAGGCTGGGCGCGATGATCTGTACCGGCTCCCCCTGCTCTTCTCCAAAATGGGTGCGCAGGCTCTCATGCCGGTCCACAATGGACTGGACGGTGCGGCGCAATGCGTCCACGTCCAATCTGCCGCGCAAACGCAACGCCTCTGGCATGTTATATTCCGCGCTGCTACCCTTCAGTTTATCGATGAACCATAGCCGCCGTTGGGAATACGATAACGGTGCTCGCTCGACGTTGGGGTAGCGTCGCAATGAACTCCGGGCTTTCCCGCTATCTTGCAGTCGCGGTGCAAACTTGGCAATGGTGGGCGATTCAAAGACGCTGCGCAGCGCTACATCTACTCCCAAAGTGTCGCGGATCCGGCTTACTAACTTAGTGGCCAGCAGCGAGTGTCCGCCCATGGCAAAGAAGTCGTCATGCACACTTACGCGGTCCCGGTTTAACACTTCCGCAAACAGATCGCACAATACTTCTTCTTCGCCATTGCGCGGGCCCACATAGCCTCTCCGTTCACTCCATTCTCTTTCCGGAGCGGGCAGTGCTTTGCGGTCAACCTTGCCGTTTGGCGTAAGCGGCAATTGATCTATCTCCACAAAAGCTGATGGAATCATGTGATCAGGCAATCGATCTTTGAGGAAGTCCCTGAATGGCAGCGCAACAGCGCCATTCGTAACCAAATACGCCACTACTCGTTTTTCTCCGGGTTGATCTTCCCGAACTATTGCGGCACACCCTTCGACTCCCGGATGTACCCGCAAAACTGCTTCGATTTCTCCTAGTTCAATACGGTAACCCCGCAGCTTTACCTGTTGATCCAGCCGGCCCAGGAATTCCAGGTTTCCATTCTGCCCCCATTTCACCTGGTCCCCGGTTCTGTACATCCTCTCTCCGCCGCGTTCAACGAAAGGATTGGGAACGAACTTTTCCGCAGTCAACTCTGGCCGGTTTAAATATCCGCGCGCGACTCCATGGCCTCCCAGACACAACTCGCCGATAACCCCCACTGGTACTGGCTGGTACTCTCTATCCAGTACGTAAGCTTGCGTATTGCTGATCGGTTTTCCAATCGGCACCGCCCTCCCGCTCGCCTCTCCTCTTTTAAAACATGCATAAGTGGAGTACGTGGTGTCCTCCGATGGCCCATACAGATTGAAAATCCGCTCCACTTCTGATTCTTCGAAGAGTTGCTCCACAGTGTTCGGCGGCAAAGCTTCTCCAGCCATGTTCACAGTTCGAATCGAGTCAGGTACCCCCTTGATTCGCAGCAACTCCGCCATCACGGATGGCACTGTGTTGAGTAAACTTACTCCCGCGTTTTGCCCAATCTCCGCGAGGCTCAGCGCATTCCGCATCATGATTGTCTTTCCACCCCAACTGAGCGGAGCAAAAATCTCAAATACAGACAGATCAAAACAAATGGAGGTGGAAGCCAATACTCCATCCAACTCCTTTTCCGAAAAGACTTCCCGCACCCAGTGCAGCAGCACGTTCGCGCTACTATGCTGGATAGCAACCCCTTTTGGCCTGCCCGTGGATCCTGATGTGTAAATCACGTAGGCAAGATTTCCCGGATGGAGCGGAAGCCCAACATTCTCTCCGCTCTCCTGCGCTATCGCAGCCAGTTCATGGTCTAAGTAAATCACCTGCGCAGATCCCGGCGACTGCCTCAATAAGCCGCTTTGTGCCAGCAGCACCGCTAGGGATGAATCCTCCACCATGAACTTGAGACGTTCTGCCGGATAATCAGGGTCTAGCGCAACATAAGCCCCGCCTGCTTTTAGAATCCCTAGCAGCCCGATCACCATTTCCAGGCCGCGTTCCATGCAGAGTCCCACACGCTTCTCCGGACCCACTCCCACTTTCCTTAAATAATGTGCTAACTGATTTGCTCTCCGGTTCAGCTCACCATACGTTAACTTCTGCCCTTCACACTCCACCGCTATCGCTTCCGCACTTCTTCTCACCTGGTTCTCGAATAACTCATGCACACACTTGTGGGGGTATACCGCATCCGTCTGGTTCCACTCATACAAAAGCTGGTTCCGCTCACCCTCTGACAGCAATTCCAGACAATCGACGATCTGCCCGCTTGCGGCGACTATCCCTTCCAGCATGCGGCGCCAATATTCCATGTAGCGCTCGATCGTTGCTTTCTCATAGAGCGCCGTGGCGTATTCCACGCCGCCTGCAATCCGTTCGCCCAACTCCCACAAAGACACCGTGAGATCAAACCGGGCTACGCGATGCGACGCCATTTCCAGTCCCATCGTCTTCAATCCGACAAGGTCCAACTCACCCCTGGGAGCGTTCTGCCACGCAAACATCACCTGAAACAATGGGCCATGGGCCAGGCTGCGTTCCGGCTGCACGGCTTCCACGACCTGCTCAAAGGGAATATCTTGATGTTGCTGCGCACCCAGCGACTGGATTTTCACTCGTTCCAGCAGTTCCCCAACATCAGGTCTGTTGGATAAATCCGTCCGCAGCACTAGCGTGTTCACAAAAAATCCGATCAGCCTTTCAAGCTCTCCTTGCCTTCGGTTGGCTACCGGCGACCCTATCAATATGTCCTGCTGGCCCGATAAGCGCCCCATAAGTGCCGCCCATCCTGTCACGAGCGTCATATATAAGGTAGCGCCATGCTGCTTGCTCAATTCCTTTAATCCTGCCGTTAACCTTTCATCCAGCACCATGTCGTACCATGCGCCCGCATACTCCTGGTTTGCTGGCCGCACATGGTCCGCAGGTAACTCGAGCAGGGTCGGTGCCCCTGCCAGCGTGATTTTCCAATACTCAGCTTGCTGCTCCAGGACTTTTCCCTGCATCCAATGCCGCTGCCATACCGCGTAGTCTGGATATTGCACAGCCAGCTCCGGCAACGGATCAGCTTCTCCGCGTACAAATGCTCGGTACAATACGCTCAATTCGTTGAGCAATACTCCAACCGACCAGCCATCGGAGATGATGTGGTGCATGGTGATGAGCAGCGCATATTGATCTTCTCCCTGCCTGACCAGCCGTCCGCGAATCAGCGGACCGGCTTCCAGATCAAAACTTGTATGCGCCTCTTCTTCATAGAGTTGCCGTAATCCAGGCTCCGAGTCCGCCTGTTGGCGCAAATCGTTTACCCGCAAATCATGGTCGCGCAATATAAAATGGCTGCCCTCCACCGGGGCAATCCGCTGCACTGGTTCGCCATCCACCATTGCGAACGTGGTCCGCAACGCCTCATGGCGCTGGACGATCCGATCCAGGGCCAGCCCCAATGCCTGCCGGTCCAGCCTGCCCACCAGACGCACGCCAAAGGGCATGTGATAGACCTCGCTCACTCCTTCCATCTGCGCCAGGAACCATAGCCGTTGCTGTGCATACGAAAGCGGAAGAGGCTGACTGCGATCGGCTTTTGTGATGGGCGGCAATTGCGCCTCTCTGCCGCCTGAGATCTTGCCGGCTAATTCGCTCAGACGTGAATGCTCAAATACATCGCCGATTTCAACTTCCAATCTGAGCGCTTCCCTTAACCGCCCAATCATCGTTACCGCCAGCAGCGAGTGCCCGCCTAATTCAAAAAAGTCATCGTTCCGGCCCACCTTTGCTATTTCAAGCATTTCCCGCCAGATCGCCGCCAGCATTGTTTCAACTTCTCCTTGCGGCTCCTCATAACCACTCACCGAGTAAGCATTTCCATCCGGCGCTGGTAACCGCTTGCGGTCCAGCTTCCCATTGGGCGTCAGCGGCAATGCTTCCAGCCGCACATACCTCGCCGGCACCATGTACTCTGGCAGTCTTTGCGCCAGATGGCGGCGCAATTCTTCTGCTCCGACCTTTCCTTCCCCATTGCTCTGCTGAAAATCATTTGCGCCTTCTGTGTAATAAGCCACCAGGCGCTTGTTCCCAGCCACATCTTCCAGCGCTACCACCGCCGCTTCCCTTACTCCGTCATATTCCAACAGCCGCGCTTCAATTTCTCCCAACTCAATTCTGAAGCCACGTACCTTGACCTGATCATCATTTCGTCCTACAAATTCGATCGTTCCGTCGCGCCGCCACCGAACCAGATCGCCCGTCCGGTACAATCGCTCTCCCCCTTCCGCGCTATACGGATCCGGCACAAACCGCTCCGCCGTCAAATCCGGACGCAGCAAATATCCCCGCGCTACACTCGCTCCTCCTATATAGGCTTCCCCCACCACTCCAATGGGCGACACGTTCATCGCTCGATCCAGCACATACATCCGCCGGTCTCCTATCGGTTTGCCGATTGGCAGCGAGATCACGCTCTCTGGCAACTCGTCCGGCACTACATAGCAACTGCTGAACACCGTGCATTCCGATGGTCCGTACCCGTTCACTACTCGCATTCCAGGCAACTGCTCCTTCACCCGCCGGACATGCCTCACCGAGGCCGCTTCTCCCCCGGTCATCAGATACTTCACGCCTTCCAGGCACCTCACATCGCTTTCCACAATCGAGTTGAACTGCGCCGCAGTCAACCACAGCGTATTGACTCCCTTGCCCTGCACGTACTCCCGGATTTCTTCCGCGCTCATGACTCGTTGCCGCGCCAGCACGCTTCGGCCTCCACTCAGCAACGCCGGCCATAGCTCCATCGTGAATGCATCCCAGCTCACCGATGAATGCTGCAATAGCACCGACTCTTCATCGAAGGGGACGTAATCCGTTCCAAAAATGAATCCGGGAATACTGCGATGTGGGATCTCGCTCCCCTTTGGTTCTCCGGTGGATCCCGAAGTGTAGATGACACAGGCCACGCATTCAGGGTCAACACCTGTCTCCGCCCGTTCCAGATTCGTCTCCGGCAGGTCCGTAAATACGTCCTCGTTCGCTAAATCAATAATTTGGATGCCTGCCTCAATTCCTGCCGGTAAATCCTGCCGATCACTCCGCGCCAGCACCGCCACGGGAGCGCTATCCTGCAACATGAATCGCAAGCGTTGCGCCGGATACGACAGATCCAGCGGCACATAGGCTCCCCCAGCCTTCAACACCGCCGCCATTCCCACCACCATTTCCAATCCACGCTCCACCCCAATCGCCACCCGCGTCTCCGGCTTCACCCCAATACTTCTCAGGTAATGCGCTAACTGGTTCGCCCTGCGGTTCAGCTCTCCATAGGTCAAAAAAACGTCTTCGAACACGATCGCTGGCGCATTCGGCGTTCTTCTCACCTGCTCCTCGAATAGCTCATGCACGCACTTCCGGCCAAATTGGACCGGCGTCGGATTCCACTCCACTAAGAGCTGCCGGATTTCATCCTGAGTCAGCATCGGCAGGTCGCAAATTCGAAGCTCAGGTTCGGCTATTGCGGTGGCCAGCAAATTGCCAAAGTGCTGAAGCATCTGCTGAATTGTGTCCGCCTCAAACAAACCGGTGTCATAGTTCAACGCCAGCAAAGGAATTTCACGGTCTACCACAAGCAGCGCCAGATCGTACTTCGAGGTGGTGATTTCCGGCGCCATTGGACGCATCTCCAGGCCTGGAAGCTCAAGCGGTACAGCCTTGCCATCCATGAACGTAAATGTCACCTGAAACAGTGGCGATCCGCTGAACTGCCGCTCCGGCGAGAATTCCTCCACCAGCTTCTCCAAAGGCAAGTCCTGATGATCGAAGGCATCCAGCGTCGCGCTCCGCACACGCCTGAGCACTTCCCTGAAAGTAGGTTCGGCCCTCAGATCAGCCCGCATGATCAGAGTGTTTACACAGAATCCAATCATGCCCTCCATCCGCATATGTCTACGGTTCGTTATAGGCGTTCCCACTCCAAAATCCGTCTGTCCCGTATACCTCGAGAGCAGCACCTGATAGACCGCCAGCACTGTCATAAAAACGCTGGCGCCCTCTTGCCGACTGAACAACTTCAGGTTTTCCCAATACTCTTTGTCAATGGTTACCGCATCCGTGCTGCCCCGATGCTGGGGCATGGCCGGTCGCGGCTTGTCCGTGGGAAGCTCCAAAACTTCCGGCATTCCAGCTAACTGTTGCGTCCAGTACTCCATCTGGCGGGTGAAAATTTCCCCTTGCAGCCACTGGATCTGCCACAGGGTGTACTCGGCATATTGGAGTGGCATCTCCTGCAGCGGCGATTCCTGTCCCTGCACATACGCCGCGTATAGCAGCGCTATTTCCTGCTGCAAGATCCCCATCGACCACTCATCCACCACGATATGGTGAATGCTCAACGCCAGAATGTGTTCCCGTTCCGCTATCCGGATCAGCACGCCACGCAACAAGGGTGCGCTTTCCAGATCGAAAGGCTTTGATACTTCCTGCTTGATGATCTCCTGAGCCTGTTTTCTGGTGTCCGCAGCGCCTTCCTGATTGCTTAGACTCAGCAGTTGCAGCCGGAACTCTACAGAATCCTCAACCTTCTGCACTGGCTCGCCGTCCTCTACGGCAATCCCCGTCCGCAAGGCCCCATGCCGATGGATGATCTCTCGCAAACTCCTCTCTAGAGCTGGCCCGTTCAAATCTCCGTGCAGTTCGCAAGCAAGCACGACGTTGTAAAAATCATTACCCGGTTGCAGACGATCCAGAAACCAGAGACGCTTTTGTGCCCAGGAAAGCGGCAGCCGCTCGCGAGTTTCTGGCGAGTTAATCTCCCAAGCCTCGGAGCTAAGGCCTTCTTTCTGGAGCAAAAGACGCAGCAGTTCCCGCTCTTCTTCTGCCTGATCCTTTTTCAACTCAGCTCTTTCAGGAGACATTTTTAATAAACTCTAACTTTTCAATGGGTTTTAAGTTTTAAGAATTTCTGAATCAGAGTTGAAAAATACCTTGACCATGCAATGGAAAAAACATGGAAGTCTGAGCCTCTGGTTTCCGATCTGGCCGCACAATCACAGCCCGTCTAAAAATTTACTTTATAGCGTAATTTCACCAGTCTAACTCCATTTAGTCTAACGATGTTTTGGGCTGTTTTTTCAAATGAAAAATTCAGTTTCCGGAATTGAAACAGAGCGCATCTGTGCCCCACATGTGTTGCATCTGGGGATTTTTTACGCAAAGCGGCAGCGGATGTTTGGCGGAGTGATTTTGTTTAACCACTGGGTTAGAGCAGATAGATCCTCATATAGAAATAAATGTTATGGCAACATCTACCGCATCGGGGCTGACACGAATAGACTCATGTTACCCATTCGTATTAGGAATAATAAAATCCTGAATCAAGGTTGGCTTGCACCATTTTGTGTGCCAATTTCTTTTCAAACCCTCTCAGCACAGCTGCGGATTAATTAAGCTCTTCGAAGCAGCTCCTGCGACTACATTCTCCAGGGCCGCATTCACTTCGCTCAAGCCATAAAACTTCAAAGGGAGCGCCGACCATGCGGAGGACCGTGAGGGATCTGTCATCAGCCGTACGGATTTGTAGAAATGCGAAAAGTCAGCGCCCCAGCAGCCTCTCACGTCGAGGTGCTTCTTATTCAAATCCAGGTGCGGATTGATAGATACGTCGCCCGCATTCGTGTATTGACCAACAATAACAACTCGTCCCGCGTCACGCGTAAAGCGCATCGCGTCAACCGCAGCTTGTGGATTGCCCGTGGCTTCGATCGTCACGTCTGCTCCTCTTCCGTCCGTAAGATCGCGGATCCACTCTAACCTTTCGGCTTCTGTACAGGTTGTGAAATCCTTCGTTTGATGCGCGCCTACCAGCCGTGCCACCTGCAGGCGGGCTTCCGGGGATCCCAGGCAAAAAACGCGATGTGCGCCACGTAGCAATGCGCAAATAATAACGGATATACCCACAGGACCACTTCCGAGTACCAGCGCTATGTCTCCGAGTGAAATCGACGCGCGCTCCACTGCGTGTACTGCCGTCGGCAATGAACATCCGCCGGCCATGAATCTTTGCGAATCAACACCTTGCAGGCTTAAGCAGCGCGTATTCGGCTTAAGGTAAACCGATTGGGCCCACCCGCCCGCCAAGCCATCGGCCACTCCGTAGGTGACTCCATAGACTTTCCTCTTCGGACAGCGTGTGCTTGCTTTTGCCACCGCGCAATACCAGCACACCCCGCATGTTCCATGCACATCGAGAAACGTGACCTCATCCCCTTCGCGAAATCTGCGATCATCGGAGTCAACCAGGCTGCCGCGTATTTTGCGCAAAACTCCCACTGAGACGTGCCCGGGAATAATCGGATAGGGTACCCCCGCCAGGTGTCCTGCATGCAAATGGATATCTGTGCCACAGACCTCGCTCAAGCGTACATCCAGGATTGCTGAGTTCATTTCCAGTTCGGGTTCTTCAAACTCACGCAACTGTATCGGAAGAAACGGTTTTTCCATTACCGCTGCCAGGATTTTTTTCAAAGGGATACCTCAGCTTTCTGCGCCTTTACTGTTAGTGCCTGGTCCAGGCAAGGACTTTTGCCTAGCCTCGGCAGCCAACATCAGAGAAACGAAACCAGCATTGTAAGATTCTGAAATTCCAGTGCACTCCCCAAATTCCAGCCTCGATCAACCATAACCCGCCGAGTGCCCACATTTCACAAAGATACAATGTAATTGCATTCGGCGTTCACTTTCCGCTTTAATGCCTGACAATAGCAAAAGGATTTTTATGGCCTCGGTACCTGCATCCACGCAAACAGCTTCTAACCCTGCCATCGAGCATCCGCTGCGCAACCCCAACTATCGCCTTTGGTTGATCGGCGGCACAATATCGTTTCTCGGCGATCAGTTCTACATGGTGGCTCTGCCCTGGCTGATCCTGCAGCAGACGGGATCGGCAGTGGCCATGGGCGCTGTCTTGATGGCAGGGTCTATTCCGCGCGCTCTTCTAATGCTCATGGGCGGCGTCCTCAGTGATCGCGTGTCTGCTCGCAAGATCATGATGACCACAGCCACTGCGCGTACTATCTGTGTGGCCGTGATCGGAATTCTCGTATGGTTTGGCGTTCTTCGCCTGTGGGAACTCTATGCCCTGGCAGTTTTTTTTGGCGTGGCCGATGCATTTGCCGCTCCCGCATCAACAGCTTACTTGCCTTCTCTGTTGCAGCCCGAGCAACTGGTAGCGGCATCCTCAGTCAGCCAGAGCACAGCGCAATTGACAACCATTGTTGGCCCGGTTCCGGCAGGATTTGTGATCAAGGCCCTGGGAGTAGCGTGGGCCTTTTTCGTGGATGCAGTGAGTTTCCTGTTTATCATCGGCGCACTCTGGAAGCTGCCCGATCCGCCTAAATCTGAGGCAGCCAAAAAAGCGGTATGGCCCGCGATTGCAGAGGGTATCTCTTACGTGGGAAGAGACGTGCCTTTGCGTTCGTTAATGCTGTTGGCCATGATGATGAACTTCTGCTTTACCGGCCCGGTTTCGATTGGTCTCACCTATCTCACAAAAAGCCGCTTCGGTTCGCCCGCCATTTTAGGAACTTTGATGTCGGCTGTAGCCGCGGGAAGTCTGCTAGGCGCGCTGCTGGCCGGTGTGTGGAAGATTCGCAGGCGCGGCGTTCTTATGCTTCTGGTGGCGGCGGCATTGGCCCCTTGCCTTGGATCCATTGGGCTCGTGGGCAGCGTGTGGCCTCTTGCCGGTGTGCTATTTGTGATTGGCGTTTTGGCCGCCTTGATGAACGTCCACATAAGCGCATGGGTGATGCAGCGGATCGATGCAGCAGTGCGCGGGCGAGTGGCAAGTGTGCTCATGCTCGCCAGCTTCGGAATCATGCCTATCTCTTTCGCCGTTGCCGGATTCCTGATTGCGTGGAACCTGAAGTTCACGTTTCTGATCGCCGGCCTGGCAATGTTGATAACTGCCGCCGGGGCGTCGTTGCATAAATCGGTCCGGGAGATTCAATAGAAAGCGTAATACAGAAAGCGTAATACCAAATTTCCAGGCGTCACCGCGAGTAAAGTATCTGAAGCAAATCCCAATTTGGGTCTACTTCTCCGCATGCAAATTCACATCTTTTTTATATTTCAACGGCACTAAGAAAAGTCTGAATCAGCCTGCCACAATGTATTGAATTCTAAAATCTGGAATGGTACTGTGCCCTTATGCAGTTTGATAAGGAGTTCCACAATGGTCCATGGCCGTGTTCTTGACTCGCTGAAAAATAACACGTTGAGAAAAAATCTAATCCATCACCCTTTTTTTGAAGCCGTCAAGTCCGACACGCTTGCTCGCAACGATGTTGCGGTTTTCTTAGGCCAATGGTGGCACCCTCTGCATTACTTCCCAAACTTTCTCTCCAGGAGTATTTCTGTTGTTCCCAACCTCGAGACGAAAACCGCGATTTGCGCCATTTTGTCCGAGGAACTTGGCGAAGGCAACCCGGAAAAGGCCCATGAGCGCATTTATATCGAGACCATGACTGCTGCCGGCTTCTCTCGGCAACAAGTCACTGAGACTCGTCCTCTTAGTTCTACCCGCGACCTTGTACATGGGTACGAACGCGCTTCCTCCGCGTCCCTCAGTGCGCTTGGTTTCATGTATGGAACTGAGGTGGCTGATCTGGCGATGGTTTCCGGAATCGGCGCGGCCGTGCGCCGAGTGACCGGCATGAAGAATCTTCCATGGGTGGACATTCACGTCCTTCAGGAGCCGAATCATGTCAACAAGGCGAGCGATGCTCTGGAACCGGAGCTTTCGGACGAACAGTATAGGAGTGTCGTCGCCAGTGCCGAAGAAATGTGGCGACTCTGGATCGCTTTCTTTTCTGAATTAACCAGGGTATTCGATCAAGAAAGTATTGAGCAGCGCACGGCGGCAAAATGACGCACAGATATTAAAGTTGCAGAAATATCCGGGAACCTGGCCTGATGCGGGCCATTGGACACGCGATTGGGCCGACAGCAACAGATGTTGCGGGCCAAGGACAGGATGTGGGGGAAATCTCCCGGGCAAGTTCAAAGCTAATAAGAGCCCCATGCTATGTCGTATAAAGCATACGGCTCGCGGATTTCTCTTGCCGGTTTTTCGGCTATAGCGTCAATCGGAACGCGCAGATTTTTCTTTCTTCATAAGTGTGGGGCGGCTTTTTGACTAAAGCGGACTGAAGTCGGGCGCTGGTAATGCCTTGCGATCAAGTTTTCCAGTGGCCGTGACAGGAAGCTTATCCAGCGCCACAAACGCCGTAGGCACCATATGGCCGGGAATCGTCTTCATCAGGCGATCACGAAGCTCCGCCGAATCCAGCTTCGCTTCCGAATTTGCCACTACATATCCGGTAAGCCGCTTTTCGCCAGGCCGATCTTCGCGGACAAACACCACGGCCGCGGCCACTCCCTCACAGCGCATCAGCGCCGTTTCAATCTCGCCTAATTTCCACACGGTAGCCGCGAAGTTTTATTTGCTGGTCAGTGCGGCCCAAGAACTCAAGTTTTCCATCCGGCAGATAACGCGCATTATCGCCAGTGCGATACATTCGCTCGCCGCCCGAGCAGAGGCACTTCGGCCAGCCTCTTCATCCAATATTCAGTCTGCCGCTCGGAAGCGCCGGACTTCATCCAATCATCCAGCCAGAGTGCGAAGTCGCCATATTGAACAGGCACTTCAGGAAGCGGCGAAGGCAGGCCACGCGAGAATGCAGAGTAGAGAGCAAAAACTTCCTTTTCCACCAGACTGTAAGAGATAAAGTCTGTAACCAGGTGATGAACAATAAAAATGAGTGCATGCTCATCCTGACTGACGCGATAAACATTGGCCCGCAACAATGGCCTATTAAGAAGATCAAAAGGCCGTGAGATTTCCGCATTCACCAGGCTTAGGATGTATTCTTGTCGCGTTGCCGCCGGAACTGCTGAAATATCCTCCACCTCGACTGGAATTCGCAATTCTGGAAGAACCCTGGCCTGGGGCTTGCCTTCAATCTCCGGAAAGCAGGTGCGCAGGTTCTCATTGCGTCGCACCACCTCGTCAATCGCCTTCTGCATTGCTGCCATATCAAACTGCCCGCGCAGCAGGAATGCATGGGAATGATTGAAGTAATAGGTGGCTGGATCCACCTGCTGTATCAGCCACATATGCGACTGTTCGGGGGTAATCGGATACTCAAGCCCCTACCGTCGGCGCAGGCCGAGCTCTGCTGGCGCTGCCGTTGCACCGCTCTTCAACCTTTGCGCGAGCTTTACCTGCTGCGCCGGAGTGAGGCCGGAAATCCGCTCCTTTAATGCCTGCTGTATTTCACCACTCATGCGTGGAACCCACATGAAGACGATCGCAAAGATCGGCCCATCATCCTGCAATTTCGCGCCACCGGATGGCCGGGCACAAAACCTCTCAATTCTTCTTTCTCTTGATCAAGCGCATCGCCCCACATGTCCAGGTCAATCGGCATAGTTATAAAATCCTCGGCCGCTTTTGCGTCCATGCAGTCCCGCATCCACCATCTGCTTTAATAATGGGCATGGGCGAAATTTGCTGTCCTTGAATTCTTCGTAAAGCACCTCAATCGAAAAAAGGATGGTGTCCAAACCAATCAAATCCGCTGTTTCAAGCGGACCCATTTTGTGTCCAAAACAGTTCTTAAAAATAGCGTCAATGTCCTCCGCGGCGGCGACCCGCTCATGCAGCAGAAAAATGGCTTCATTTACGGTCAGCATCAGAACGCGGTTCGATACAAAACCGGGTGAGTCGCCAACAACAATGGCCTCTTTTCCCATCAAGGAGAGCAGCCGTTTTGCCACTTGTAATGTCTGCTCACTGGTGTGATACCCGCGAATAACTTCCACCGTTGTTTTCAATGGAACGGGGTTCATAAAGTGCATGCCCAAAACCTGGTTTGGGCGGCGTGACATGGCTGCGATTCGAGTAATAGGAATGGCCGAAGTATTTGCGGCGAAGATGCAATGAGCAGGGCAGGCTTCTTCCATTTGCCGATGCACCTGCGACTTAACGTCAAGCTTCTCCGTCACGTTTTCAATCACGAAATCCGCTTCACTCAGCACATCATAGGCAGTAGAAACTTGTATGCGGGCAATCACTTCCTGCGGATTGACCACAGAGTCTTTCTGGAGCAGACGCTGGAAGCGAAGATTGTTTTTGACCTTGTCCAGGGCTGCACCCAGGATTGAATCGGATGTATCGATCAGCAGAGTCCGCAGTCCCGCCTGGGCCAGCGCCTGAGCTAACCCGGCACCCATCACCCCAGCGCCAACTACGCCGATTGTGTTCAGTGGACACGCCTTCGCAAGTTGCGTGCTGGATTCAGAAGCTTTGTGAGTTATCGCCATACTTTTCTCTTCAGGAAATCTCCGTCTCGTTCATGCCTTCAATCATGGTTATCAGGGCGTCCTCAATGACAAGAGCAAGTTCAGCAGGAGTGGACGCAGGATGGCTGCGCAATACAGCCTCTATTTCTCCCAACTCAATTCGATTTCCGCGAATCTTGACTTGCTGATCGGTCCTCCCTATGAATTCCAAATTCCCATCATCTCGCCATCTTGCGCGATCGCCTGTGCGATATAAACGTTCTCCGAGGATAGAAGCAAATGGATTGGGAATAAACTTTTCCGCAGTCAATCCCGGATGATTTTGATAACCACGCGCGACACCTGAGCCGCTAATAAACAACTCTCCCACCCTCCCCATCGGGACGACTGAAGGTTCAAATCCAGCACCAAGGCCTGCGCATTCGCAATCGGTCTACCGATATATAAGCGTTCAGGAGAAATTCTTTCCGCATAGACATTAAGGGGATGACCCCAGCCGTTTGGGTGGGAAGTTGATAGTCGCTTGGAGAAAAACCGAATTCCAAACTCTGCCTAATATTCATCATGATCGCCGCCGTTGCCTTTTTTGCGTGTTCTCGAAGGACCTCTCCGGATTCTTCACCTGCAAAAGTTGTTTCAGCTTTAGGTGCTTCCCGTCTGCTTTGATGTTCAAGCGTCCTGGGAACATGAAGCCGCGAAGGATTGGATTTCATGGGTTTAAAAGACAATTGGCTTCTGCCAGAAACAACCTCAACAGCCCTGGTCTTGTCTGGCACAATAAGCGCCGTTGGTATACGAAGATAGACCGCAATCAAAATGAACGTAATGAGATGGACAAGACCTGACAGCAAAGAGGCGCGCACGCTCGGCGTGGGCTTATCTGATAGTAATATGTGGTCTCTTTCCAGCATTCAAGTGGGATGATGTGCCATTCTTGACCTTACACAATTGTGTAAGATCCGGCTGGCGCGCGCTTTCCGCGGCTTAGAATCTTGGAGCTTGCCGGGATCAAACCGTCCCCGTGCTCTGAAAACACGGAAGCTATTGATTCGCTGTAAATCGTGGAACGCTCAGATTGCTAAAATGCCCGCAATTCCGCATTTATTGTACGATGAACTTTTGAAAATCATCAACTGTTTCTTGTCAAGAGCTGATGTCCAACTGCCTCTGTAAAAAGCTTGAGGGTGTGGTTTTCAATCGAGATTGAATCGCGGTGAAGAGCCGAGTAGTAATTCTCTCCATGCCACATTGACCAAGCAGACCATGAGCCGGTTCGCCCGCGGCACTTCCTCAAAGCAGCGCTCGATGGCGTGAACGATGAACCTGCCCGCTGTGACAGCACAACGCCAGATGGCACATCTGACCATATGGCCATGGAATCAGAAATCAATTCTTCGAGCACATTGACTCAAGACATAAGCCAGGTCGAATATGCGGATTCCCATTCCTGCTCCATAACAAATAGCGCGGGTTCGAGTTTGAAAGGGCCTGCATCATCTCAGCGATGCTGGCCGGGATGGGCACAAAACGGGACTGCCTTGGTCTTGTGGCGATAGAGCAACAGGCGATGGCCTTGGAGCCGGTTTCGCTGCGGGTCACAGCATCAAGAATGGACGGCCGCGGACCACGCATTCAATGCCTGTAGGCGTACCGAGCGATGTTCGAACTACCTCTCCGTTCTCTTTAGAGGATTCCCACTCAATCGCATCTGCTGCCGGATGAATTGGTCAACTGCAATAAATGCCGTCATCGTCGGTCCAGCATGCCATGTAGTGGGCGGTCGTGCTCATGTCTAAAGCGCTTGGCCGACCTGATCATGCGTACCGGAATACCCGGTCACGCGTGATTATTGTGGATTGTTGTGGGATTGCCGCCGCTGATCTCTGTAAGTTCTTAAAAAAAGCTGGCGGGGACGGCGGGACTCGAACCTGCGGCCTCTGCTGTGACGGAGGATGTCTCAGAGGTAACTACCTGAAAGATAACGGCGCGGATCGCACAACTAAACTCTCTTACTTGCTGCATAATTAAGACTTGCTAATCTGGAATTAAGGCGCGATGTTTCATGGTGCGGCCCGGCTCACATATCTGTTCAACAAGTTAGTTACGAGCTGCACAAGCCTGTTGTGATTTTTCCCATTTTGGTACTACCCAATTTTGACGCTTACTATGTTTAGCATGTTCCATTTTGGCTCTTAACTATGTTTTCAACAGATTTCTTTTGTTGATAACCATTCCTCCATCCTAGGGCTAGCTTATACTCATGCCACAGTCATTTTTATAGGTCTTTTATCGAGAAGATAAGGCCAGCGCTAGGGCTGTATTGTATTAAACATTATCTGTGTTAAATCGGGTGAACGTTAGCCGGTGTTTCTCGCTGAGGTGAGCGCGGCTAACGCATGCTCAGAAAGGAGATACAGATCATGAAGAAAATCAAAGTTCGTGAAGTCGAAACGCTGAAGACCACCGCC